>JAYVRN010000431.1:0-5122 GCA_043776275.1 Myxococcales bacterium
GGCACGAGCGGCTACGTGCCCGGCGCCCCGGCACCACTGCCGATGCACGCTCCCACGCCGATCCCGCGCTCGCAGATCTCGGCCATCGCCGGCATCCCCACGCCCGCACCGTTCATGGCCCCGGAGCCGCCGCGTCCGATCACCACGCAGGGCGCGGCCGTCGGCCCCGGAAGCGCGATGCCACCACCGCCGCCGATGCGAAACAAGCCGCCGAGCCTCGCGCCTCCGCCGCCGAATCGCGCGCGCGCGCAGAGCGTGCCTCCGCCGCCGGGCACGATCGCCGCGCGCCTCAAGGCGTCGAGCGTCCCTCCGCCGTTGCGTGGCATGCCAGTGCCCACCACGCCGCGCACGCTCGCCGCTGCCGTCGTGCCACCGCCCGTGGCCACGCCTCCACCCGTCGCCGCGTTCAAGCTACCTGTTCGCGCCGTCACCGATCCGTCGGAGGCGCTCGAGACCATGGATCGGGATGCGATGACGATCGATCGCGGCGACGTGGGGGCCGTGCAGCTCGGGCGCCCGGCCACCGGTGGCGAGATCGGCGACTCCACCGACGCGACGATCTCGATCCATGATGCGGACGCCGAGGACACCGGCGTCAGCGCGCCGCTCGATACCGAGGAGGCGCCCACCGCGCGCCCACCCACGGAGACCGACGACATCGAGACCTCCGCCGTCGAGAAGCACGATCCCGACGACCTCGCCGCGAGCGATCCAGGGAGACCGAGCGAGAGCGACCTGGCGACGACCGCGAGGGAGAAGATCAGCGCGAGCGAGATCGCCACGACCGATGTCGCGATGACCCAGGCGACACCCGAAGCGCCGAAGATCCCGATCACCACCGCGCCCGATTCGCTGCCGCCGCCGACCGAGACGCAGACGGCGACCAGCGGCCCCTCCCCGGCGTGCCCCCAGTGCGAGTCCCCGATGGCGTGGGTCGAGGAGCACCTGCGGTTCTACTGCAAGAGCTGCCGGATGTACTTCTGACGTCTGCGGTAGGATGGTTGCCGTGAGGTTGAGCGCATGGGTTCTGGTGGTGGTCGCCTGGGACGTCCATGGCGACCCACTCCCCACCTCCGCTCCCGCCGACCTCGGCGCCGGCGATCTTCGGCTGGTCGCAGGCTCCACCACCGATCGAGATGCCGCCTCGTCGACGCTGGAGGAGCGCGCGCGTCTTGCGATTGGAGGGAACTGGACGATCGTGGAGCCACCGGGGTTCACCAAATCCGAGTTCGGCGACACGGCGCCGACCCTGAGCCGCGACGGACTCGAGCTGTTCTACGAGCGGCACAGCGCGCCGAACGTGTCGGAGATCTTTCGCTCCGTACGCCCCTCGCTCGGCGTCCCGTTCACGACCTCCGAACGAGTGAACTTGACCAGCTATCCCCAGGTCGGAGATCCCGAGCTCAGCTACGACGGACGCACCCTCTACTTCACGCGTGAGGGCCTGGTGTTGCTGGGCGATGGCCACCGGATCTACTACGCCACCCGCGAACCGCTCTGACGTCTCGGAGATCTCGTGCACCCGGCTGCGCTGGCCCACCGGAGCCGTGCGAGGATGCCCGCGTGCGTGCTGCGTTCACGATCGCCGGCTGGCTCGTCGCCGGTCTGACGCTGAGCACCGGCTGCGATTCCGCCGACGATCGCACCGCCTCGTGGACCTACGTCCACAGCGCGATCCTCCGCCCGAGCTGCACGAGCTCCGCATGTCACAGCAAGCTCGGCTCGCGCGCCGGGGTGGATCTCTCCACGCCCGACGCCGCGTACGTGCTGCTGACCGGCCGTGGCTGTGACGCGCCGATGCTCCCCGGCGATCCGCCGGGCAACTTCGTGCGGCCCGGTCATCCCGAATCGTCGAAGCTGATGTACCTGCTGCACGGCGAGGGTGGCTCGATCATGCCGCCCGATGTGCCGCTGCCCGATGTCGAGATCGAGATCGTCGAGCGCTGGATCCTCGAGGGCGCCACGTGCGATTGAGCCTGGTCACGCTCGTCGCGTTCGCCGTGCTCGGCCTCGCCACCACCACCACGGCCGGCGCGTATCCGCAGCTCCAGTTCGCGCTCGGCTCCGATCGCTGCTCGGCATGTCACTTCGCCCCCGGTGGCGGCGGCCTGCTCAACGATCTCGGGCGGGACGAGGCGGGCGAAGGGATCAGCGGGCGCGGTGATGGCAGGTTCGCCTACGGTGGGGTCACCCTGCCCTCGTGGCTCGCCCTCGGAGCGGACCTCCGGTTCGCGCTCGGCGGCAAGCAGCTCGCGGATCGAGATCCCACGCTCCTCGCGTTCCCGATGCAGGCCGATACGTACTCGCGCGCGGCCTTCGGCCCGATCTCGCTGAATGTCATCGTCGGTCTCAACGGCGCCGCGCGCTCACGAACGCCTGGCGTGTCGGCCGCGACCTATGTCGCTTCGCGCCAGCACTACCTGATGTACGAGAGCGGCTCGGGCAGCGTCACCGTCCGCGCCGGCCGGTTCTTCCCGGTGTTCGGCGTGCGCTCGCAAGATCACACCGCGTACGCGCGCCGCTACCTCGATCAGGGCACGCTGGAAGAGCCCTACGCAGTCGAGCTCGGGATCGCCGGCAACGACGGGGAGGGCTACCTCGCCGGCTTCATCGGCAATCCGATCCCGTACACCGGGTCCGGTGCCAAGGCGAACGGTGCCACCGCGTACTACGAGCGCAGGTTCGGCTCATCCCTCGTGGCCGGTAACGCACGGCTCGCCCAGACCGAGGACGATCGCCGCGTCACCGCGGGCGCGATCGGCAAGCACTGGTTCGCGAAGCCCGGCCTGATGGCGATCGGCGAGCTTGAGCTCCAGCGCCAGAGCTTCACCACCGGCGGCACCACGCGGCTGCAGCTCCTCGGGTTCGCGCAGCTGACCAAGCTGATCCTGCCGGGATACATGATCGGCGCCGCGCTGCAGCGGTGGGATCCGGATCTGTCGCTCCGCGGCTCCACGCGCAATGCCTTCCAGCTCGATGTCCAGGTGTTTCCCTGGGCGCACGTCGAGGCCCACCTCTTGACCCGGCTCGAGGCGGCGGGAGGGGACACCACGCACCCCAACCTGCTCGCACTGCTCCAGCTACACTACTACCTGTGAGCGCCGTGCCTGCCCCACGCCCGATCACCCTCGCGCTCGCGGGATGCCTCGCCGTCGGCGCGTGTGGCTTCGACGATCCACCGGCACAGCCGAGCTGGCAGGTCGATGTGATGCCGATCCTCGCCGCGAACTGCGTGCGCTGTCATGGCTATCCCACGCTCGGCTTCGCCGCATTCGGCCTCCGCCTGGACTCGTACGATCCCGTCGAGGTGGTGGCGTTCGATGCTCCGATCTCCGGCGCCGCCCACAACGCCACCCTGATCGCGCAACGGATCCAGTACAGCAAGTACCGCCCCACCGAGACCGTGATGCCACCCGGCCGCGAGCTCGCGGACTACGAGCTGACCGTCCTGCGCAGCTGGGCTGGGCTCGTCGACGGATCGATGAAGGCGCCACGCGGCCCCGGCCGCCCCGACAACGCCACCCCCGAGCTCACGGTCACCGAGCTCGGTCGCGAGGGACCGATCGTGACGTTCTCGTACGAGCTCCGCGATCGCGATCGCGATCTGGTGGTGGGCAACCTGCGTGGGCCACGCCGCAAGGGCGCGCAGCTCACCACCGGCGTGATCGCCGACCTCGTCTCGGGCCGCGATTCGTTCACCATGGATCTCACCAGCATCCCGGCGGGCAGCTACGAGCTCACCGCGCGTCTCGATGACGGCGCGGACCTCGATGGCCCCGATGGATCGATCGACTACGTCGAAGTCTCGGTGGGCATGCTGGTGGTCCCGTGAACACCGTCGCGCTCGCACTCGCCGCGCTGACGCTGGTGGCGTGCACCGACAGCGTCTCTCCACCCGAGCTCGGCGACTACACGAGCTGGCACCGCGTGGACACGTTCGGCAACGTGCCCGGGCACGGCGATTCGTATCGCATCATCTACGTCAACGACATCGCGCGCACGCGCGGCACCACCGAGCGCGATGCCGTCCTTGTCAAGGAGGTCCACGACAACGACAACGGCCAGCCCGGCGCGCTGCGGATCATCGAGATCATGCGCAAGCTCCGCCCAGGCACCGCGCCCGAGGACGAGGGCGGCTGGCTGTTCACCCAGATGCCCAGCCCCGGTGCCGGCGAGGTGCACCTCGATCTGTGCTGGAGCCGCTGCCACGTCCAGGCGCCGTACGCGGGCGCCTGGTTCGACTACACGAAGTAGCGGCTGGCTCAGGCGCGGACGCCGGCGAGCGGGCCGGTGCCATCGTCGCCGAACGAGCTCAACGGCAGGCCGAGCCCGCCAGCGAGCGCGATGAACAGATCTGCCACCGGCGGGCCTCCCGTGTACCGGCGGTGCGTACCCGTGACGATCGAGCCGCCGCCGCCGCCGGCGACGACGACCGGCATGTTGGTGTGGCGGTGCGCATCGCCGTCCTCGATCTCACTCGAGCAGAACACGATCGAGTTATCGAGCGCGGTCACGCCGTTGCCATCGTCGATCGCCTTCAGCTTGCCGAGCAGGTACGCGAGCTCGCCGATCTCCCACGTGTTGATCTGCGTGAGCTTGGCGAGGTTCGTGGTGTTGCCCATGTGGTGGGACAGCTCGTGGTGCGATTCGGCGATGCCGATCTGCGGATGCGTGTTGCCCGAGCCCGCATTGCCGAGCATGAACGTGACCACGCGTGTGAGATCGCACTCGAAGGCGATCGCGATCAGATCGATCATCGCGCGCGAGCGATCGGCGAACTCGAGCGAGCCCGGCGGCCGCGCACCCGGCTTGCAGACCTTCGTCGGTCGCGCGATCCGGGTCTCCAGCTCGCGGACCGCGTTCAGGTACTCGTCGAGCTTGGATTGATCCGTGCGCCCGAGCTTGGTGCGCAGGGACGTCGCATCGTCGAGGGCGCCATCGAGCACGCTGGTCCGGTAGACCTTGCGCCGCATGACCTCCGCCGCGGAGGCATCGGGATCGTAGCCGGCGAACAGCCGATCGAACACGGCCGTGGGGTTGGTCTGCTTGGGCAGCGGGCTCGTGGGCCCGGACCACGCGATGCTCCGCGCGTACGCGCAGCTGTAGCCCGTGTCGCAATCGC
>JAYVRN010000432.1:0-5118 GCA_043776275.1 Myxococcales bacterium
TCGACCGCATCGACCGCATCGACCGCATCGACCGCATCGACCGCATCGACCGCATCGACCGCATCGACCGCATCGACCGCATCGACCGCATCGATCGCATGGACCGCATCGATCGAGTGCAGCTGGCCTCGCTCGGGCGCGGGCCGCGGACTTCTTCGTCGGGGCGGCAGCTGGCCTCGCTCAGGCGCGGGCCGCGGACTTCTTCGTCGGGGCGGCAGCTGGCCTCGCTCAGGCGCGGGCCGCGGACTTCTTCGTCGGGGCGGACGCCCGTGTGCGGGCCGCGGCGTCGCGGGAGGCCTCGGCGAGCAGCTCGGCCGCGTGCGCCTTGGCCTTGGACGTGGCGTGACCACCGAGCATGCGCGCGAGCTCGTCCTTGCGGGCGGCGGCGGTGAGCCGGCGGACGTGGGTCTCCGTGCGCCCGCCGACCTCGGCCTTCTCGACGTGGAAGTGATGATCCGCGTACGCCGCGATCTGCGGCAGGTGCGTGACGCACAGGACCTGGCGGCCGGTCTCGAGCGATGCGACCGCCCGGATCTGGGAGGCCACGACCTGGGCGGTTGCGCCGCCGATGCCGGTGTCGACCTCGTCGAACACATAGGTCGCGACCTCGTCCGCGCGCCGCAGCGAGAGCTTGAGGGCGAGCATGATCCGCGAGAGCTCGCCGCCGGAGGCGACCTTGGTGAGCGGCCGGGTGTCCTCGCCCTTGTTGGATGCGAGCATCAACTCGACGCGATCGGCGCCCGAGGGACCGAGCACGCGATCCTCGATCACCACGGTCAGGCGAGCCGAGCCCATACCGAGCTCGGTCAGCGCGGCGCCGACCTCCTTCTCGAGCTTGCGCGCCGCCTTCTTCCGGCTCTGCGTCAACGCGCCGGCGGCGGTCATCGCGGCGGCCTCGGCCCGGGTGCGCGCCGCGGTGAGCTCGACGAGGCGCGCATCGCGGCCGGTGAGAGAATCCAGCTCGGTGCGGAGCTCGGTGGCCTTGGCGATCACCTGATCGAGCGTGCCCGCGTGCTTGCGGGTGAGGCGGCGGATCAGCGCGATCCGCTCGTCCGCCCAGGCGAGGCGCTCGGGATCGCCCTCGAGCTTGTCCGCGTAGGTGCGGAGCTGATCGGCGGCGTCATCGATCAGCGTCTCGATCTCGCCGAGCTGGCGAGCGACCGGCTCGAGGGTGACATCCGTCTTGAGGGCGCGATCGACCTCGCGCGCGGCCGCGGCCACGCGATCGCGCGCGCTGTCGTCACCGCCGTAGAGGACCTCCTCGGCGGCGCGCGCGGCGCCCTGGAGCAGATCGACCGAGGCGAGCCGAACGCGCTCGAGCTCGATCGCCGCATCCTCGCCGGGGACCAGCGCAGCGCCATCGAGCTCCTCGAGCTGGAACTTCAGGTAGTCGATCCGGGCCTCGCGCGCGCGCTCGTCTCCGCCGAGGACCGCGAGCTCCTCGCTGGTGCGGCGCAGCTCGGCCCACGCCTCATTCATTGTGGCCACCAGGGCCTCGGCACCGCCGTGATGGAGCGCGAACGCATCGAGCAGATCGAGGTGGCGCGCGGCATCGACGAGGCCCTGATGCTGATGCTGCCCGGACAGGTCGATGAGAAGCGCACCGAGCTCGGCGAGCCGGGCCGCCGTGGTCATCGCACCGTTGACGTACGTGCGGCTGCGGCCTCCGCGCTGGATCACGCGCCGGATGAACACCTCATCGTTCTCGCCCTGAGGCAGCCCTGCCCCCTCGATCACCGCGGCGACGTGCGCGCGCAGATCCTCGGGGACATCGACGATCGCCTCGACCACTGCCTCGTCGGCGCCGTGGCGCGGGATGTCCGCCGAGGCGCGACCGCCGCGCAGCAGGTTCACCGCCTCGACGATCAGCGACTTGCCCGCGCCGGTCTCGCCGGTGAGGACATTCATCCCCGGACCGAGCTCGATCTCGACGTCCGACAGGATCGCGAAGTTGGTCACGCGCAGGTGCCGCAACATCACGCACCTCCCTTGGCGCCGCGATCGTTGCGCGCTCCCCAGTGCAGCTTGTCGCGCATCACATCGAAGAAGCTCTTGTCCCCGGCGTACATGACGAGCGGCGACTTCGCGGCGGTCATCTCGACGACATCGCCGGCGAGGAACGAGTGCCCCCACTGCGCGTCGACGGTGATCAGCACGCCCCGGACGTCCGCGCCGAGCTGCAGGCGGATCGTGGCATTGGCGCCGATCACGAGCGGCCGGTTGGTCAGCGCGTGCGCACAGATCGGCGTGAGCATCATCGCCGCGAGGCCGTGACCGCCCGGCACGACGATCGGTCCGCCGGCCGCCATGTTGTACGCTGTGGAGCCGGTGGGAGTGGCGACGATCAGGCCGTCGGCGCGATACGACGCGACGAACTCGTCGTCGACGAACGCATCGATCTCGACGAGCCGCGCCATCGCACCCTGGTGCAGCACCGCATCGTTGAGTGCGTACCGGACCACCGGCTCGGCGCCCGCGCGCTTGAACGTGACCGCGAGGCGCATCCGCTTGGTCAGCGGCAACTTGCCTGCGATCGCCGCGGCGAGCCCGACCTTGGCCTCGCTGGGCGCGAAGCCCGCGAGAAACCCGAGCTGGCCGAGGTTGATCCCGAGTACGGCGCGGCCCTGATCGGCGACCAGACGAGCGGCACGCAACATCGTGCCATCGCCGCCGAGGGCGACCGCCAGCTCGACTGCAGCACCCAGCTCGGCCTCCGGAACCACCTCGGCGCCGGCCGGCGCGATCTGATCTTCACTGGTAACCACGGGCACATGGCCCTGTTCTCGGAGCCAGGGGACGAGCTCTTCGAGCAGGACGCCGGCCTCGGTCTTGTCAGGCTTGAGGATGAATCCAACCTTCACAACCCGTTCGTATCACGTCCCCATGACACTGAACGCATTCCCAGTGGGCCTTGCCGAATGCTCGCTACCTCTATATGGTGCGCGTCCCCGCGAGGCCTGGCTTGACAGGTGTTTCGCAACCTTGTAGTTGATCCACCCTTCCGAGCAACGCCCATGATGAACGCGACGCAAAAGAGCTCCTGGCTCACCAAAGAGGCCGGCGAGGCATCCCGAGAGTGGTTCGTGATCGATGCGACCGGCCACACGCTGGGTCGTCTCGCTTCGCGGATCGCCCTGGTCCTCCGCGGCAAGCACAAGGCCACGTACACCCCGAACGTCGACATGGGGGACTTCGTGATCGTCCTCAATGCTGGCGGAATCCGGCTGACGGGCACCAAGCCCGACAAGAAGCTGTACATCCACCACACCCTGTTCCCCGGCGGGATCAAGACGCGCACGGCGAAGGACGTCATCGCGACGAATCCCGAGCACGCGATCCGCGAAGCCGTGTGGGGCATGATGCCGAAGGGCCCGCTGGGTCGCCGGATCATCAAGAAGCTCAAGATCTACAAGACCGCCGAGCACGATCACGCCGCGCAGCAGCCGCGCGTGCTCACGCTCACCGACACGATGACGAGCACGAGGAACTAACCCGATGTCGATGCAGAAGACCTATGCAACGGGCCGCCGCAAGACCGCCATCGCGCGCGTGTGGCTGTACGCCGGTGACGGCAAGATCGTCATCAACGACCGCAATGACGACGATTACTTCTCGCGCCCGACCGCCCGCATGGTGATCCGTCAGGGCCTCGAGGAAGTGAACCTCCTCACCCAGTACAACGTCGAAGTGACCGTGAAGGGCGGCGGCATCTCGTCGCAGGCCGGCGCGATCCGCCACGGCATCACGCGCGCGCTGATGAAGATCGACAGCGAGCTCCGTCCGAAGCTGAAGGCCGCCGGGTACGTCACCCGCGACCCCCGCAAGAAGGAGCGCAAGAAGTACGGCCAGAAGGCCGCACGCGCTCGGTTCCAGTTCAGCAAGCGCTGATCGGAAGCGGGTTTGTGGGTGGAGCGCCGCGCATGTCGCGGCGCTTCGTCGTTTCGGCGTAGGCTTGCGGCGTGCGCCTCCGCGTGACGATCCTCGTCAAGCTGCTGCTGGCGCTCGTGCTGCCGGTGGTGGCGCTGTTCACGCTGTTCGCGTTCGTCGCGTACCAGGTCAGCCGCCACGACCTCGACGAGGAGCTGGGACGGCGGCTGGAGGCGATCGCGGCCTCCGCGGCGAGCCAGCTGCGCGGCAAGTACCTCGCGGGTCTCGGGCCCGGCGACGAGGGCGAGCCCACCTACCAGGGCTACGTCGGCAAGCTCGAGGCGTTCGCCACGGCGACCGGCGCGCAGCTCTACGTGTTCGACAAGGAGTTCAACTCGCGCGCGGATACGGCCAAGGGCGTCGCGATCGGCACGCACTACTATCGCGCCGAGCTCGATCGGGCCGAGCTCGCCCGCGTGTTCGAGCGCGGGGTCACGGCGACCAGCGTGACGTTCGAGGGCACCGACGGCGTGACCTACAAGGCAGGGTACGCGCCGATGCGCGCCCAGGCGGAGGCCGATTCCGAGATCGTCCTCGCGATCGGTGCCCAGGCACCAGCCTCGTACTTCGCGCGCCTCGCGGACCTGCGCGACCGCCTGTTCCTGTGGGGCGGTGGCCTCGCGGCCGTCAGCGTCCTCGCGGCGGTGATCGCCACGCTCCTCATCACGCGCAACATCCGCCGCCTCGCCGCGGCCGCCGAGCGGATCGGCGCCGGCGAGCTCCGCGAGCCCGTGAAGGTCCGTTCGCGCGACGAGCTCGGCGTGCTCGCCGAGACGATGGACCGGATGCGCATCCAGCTCGCCGAGCGCGACGCCCGCATGCAGCAGATGCTCGCCGGGATCGCGCACGAGGTCCGCAATCCGCTCGCCGGGATGACGCTGTTCGCGGGCATCTTGCAGGACGAGCTCCCCGTCGACGACGAGCGACGCTCGCACGTGGATCGGATCCGCAAGGAGCTCGGCTACCTCGAGCGCGTGGTCAACGAGTTCCTCGAGTTCGCGCGCCGGCCGCGGCCCGAGATCGGACCACTCGAGGTGGGTCCGTTGCTCTCCGAGGTGGCCGAGCTCGCGAGCACGGACGAGATCGCGATCGCGGTCGTGCCCGCGACGTTCGAGTCCCTCCGCGCCGATCGTGCGCAGCTCCGGCGCGCCCTCATCAACCTCGCGCGCAACGCCGTCCAGGCGGCGACCG
>JAYVRN010000433.1:0-5116 GCA_043776275.1 Myxococcales bacterium
CACCATGGCGAAGCGGCAGCCGGGCAGCTCGTTCAAGCCGTTCGTCTACGCCACCGCGATCGATTCGGGGAAGTACACGGCGGCCAGCAAGGTCAACGATGCCCCCGAGGTGTTCGATCTGTGGAAGCCGAAGAACTACGAGACCGGGAAGTTCGAAGGACCCGTGCTGCTGCGTCATGCGCTCGCCAAATCGATCAACACGGTCGCGATCCGCGTGACCTACGACATGAAGCCCGAGGCGGTGGCGGCGTTCGCGAACAGGATGGGCATCCAGAGCGCGTTGCCGCACGAGATGTCGCTCGCGCTGGGCTCCGGCGAGGTCACGCCGCTCGAGATGACCAATGCGGTCGCCACGCTCGCGGCCGGCGGGATCGCGGCACCGCCGAAGTTCATCGATGCGATCGATGGCGTGCTGACGCCGCCGTCGAAGGGCGAGCAGGTGCTGCGGCCCGAGGTCGCCTATGTCGTGGTCGACATGATGCGGAGCGTGGTCACCGAGGGCACCGGCCACCTCGCCTCGGCGCTCAAGATCCCGATCGCTGGCAAGACCGGCACGTCGAACGATGCGCGCGACACCTGGTTCATCGGGCTGACGCCCGACTACGCGATCGGGGTGTGGCTCGGCAACGATGACAACCGGCCGATGGGGCACGGCGAGACCGGTGGCACCACGGCGGTGCCCGTGTTCGTCGAGATCGCGAAGTCGATGTCGTTACCGGCGAAGGCGTTCCCGAAGCCGGCGCACGTCGTCGAGGTCGCGATCGATCTCGCGACCGGGCTGCTCGCGCCGGAGGGTGCGCCCAAGGGTACGTCGCGGACCGAGGTGTTCGTCGAGGGCACCGCGCCCACCGAGACCGCGGCGATGCCAGGCGATGTCACCGAGGGCAATGTCGTCACCGGCGAGTACACCGACTGATGGTCCGGGCGCCGTTCGTCCTCCTGGTGCTCGGCGCGCTCGGGTTGGTCGCGTCCACGGCGGAGGCCGGTGGCGCGGACGACTACTTCGCGCGGCTCGCGAGCGCGGCGCAGCACAGCGTCGATGACGTGATCGCGGCGCGGACGCCCAAGCTGGTGCCTCCGGTGCCGGTCAAGCTGGTGTGGAAGGCGGTCCGGCTCGGGTCGCTCGACCTCGCGGCGCCGCTGCTCGCGTTGATCTCGGTGGACCTCGATCACGACGGCAAGGCGGAGCTCTATGCCGTGACGCCGCGTGAGGTGATCGCGATCGGGCTGGCCAACCGAAAGGTGACCGAGCTCGGGCGGGTGGCGTTCGGCGGAGAGGCCACCACGATCGCCTCGCGGGATCCCGTGGGGACGATCGCGCTCGAAAAAGGTGAGCTGGTGGCGAGCTCGTCGGCGTGGGATGCGGAGCTGCGGGTGACCTGGCAGGCCGGAAAGCTGGTCGCGCAGCCAGGGGCGCAGGGCGCCCTGGTGTGCCCGGGCGAGCGGCTCGTGCGCACGGTGGGCCGCAATCACTTCGGAGATCCGGCGCAGCCAATCTATGGCGTGCGCTGCATCGAGACCCTCGATCCGATGGGCGCGCCGCTGCACGTGCGCGCGCAGCTGACGAGCACGCGGCTCGAGGTCAGCGTGTCGCGCTGCGGCGTCACCGGGGGCTGCTTGCCGGTGGCGAAGTACGATCTCAAGGACTATGGCTCCGCGTTCGAGATCGCGGATGTCGATCGCGATGGCAAGCCGGAGGCGATCGTCTCGGGGGCGGGTGCGCCGGGGGATCCCGATGCGATCAAGGTCATCACGCTCGGTGGCGATGAGAAGAAGGGGCTGTTCCGGCGCACGTTCAATGGTGGCGTCGCCGGCATCGCGGTCGGTGATGGTGACGGGGATGGCGTCGTCGAGGTGATCGCGGCGGTGCGGCTCGCAGGGGCCACCCGGGTCGATCTGTGGAGGCTCGATTGACGTTCGGGTCGCTGCGCGCTCACGTTGGCGGGGCTCGCGAATGAGGCCGGCTGCCACGCTGCGCGCGATGGTCTCACTCGGGGTGATGGCCTCGCTCGGGACCATGGTCCATGGCGAGAGCCGGCCCCGCTACGGAGGCGTGCTCGAGGGCTCGCTGCTCGGAGCGCCGGTCACGCTCGATCCACCGCACGCCCAGACGCACGCCGAGCTGACGACGATCGATCTCGTGTTCGACACGCTGTACCGGATCGGCCCGGCGGGGATCCCGCAGCCGCACCTCGCCGTGGGGATGCCGGTCCTGGCCGGTGGCAAGCTCCAGATCGCGCTACGGAAGGGCGTGAAGTTCCACGATGGGAGCACGCTCGCCGCCGCCGATGTGGTGGCGTCGCTCGAGCGGGTGCGGACCACGCCGTCGCGCTGGACCCTCGCGGGGATCGCCGCGATCGGGGTGACCTCCGACGGGATCGAGCTCACCACCATCGGCGGGCCCACCGACGTCGCGCGGCTGCTCGCCCTCCCGGCGACCGCGATCACCCGCGGCGGGAAGGCCCAGACCGACCGTCCGATCGGATCGGGGCCGTTCCTCGTCGAGAGCTGGGACCGGAAGGGGCGGATCGTGCTCAAGGCGTTCGACAGCCACTTCGCGGGGCGGCCGTACCTCGATCAGCTGACGTTGCGCTGGTACGACACGCCCGACGGGGAGGCGCGGCAGTTCGAGAAGGGCGATGCGCAGCTGTCGTCGCGGGGAGTGGCCGTGTTCACGGGCGTGCAACCGAAGTTCCGGGCGGATGATGTCGAAGGTCCGGCGGCGCTCCTCGTGTTCGTGGGCTTTGGCCGCGTTCACCTCGACGTGATGGCGGATCGCTCGTTCCGGCGAGCGCTCGATCTCGCACTCGCGCGCGGAGCCTTGAGCTCGGTGACGTCAGGCGAGCGCGTCTCCCCGTCGCGGACGCCGCTGCCGGTGGAGGCGGGCGGGCCGATGCTCGACGCCGCCGGGAAGATCGATGATCTCGTGGGGGCCAGGCGCGCGCTCGCGGATGCGTCGACCCGGGTCAAGGCGCTCGGGGCAGATCGGCTCGCCGCGCTCAAGCTCGAGATCCTGATCGATGACACCCGGCCCGATGATCGCGAGCTCGCCGAGCGGACCGCACACGCGCTGACCAAGCTCTCGATCGCGAGCGTGATCACCGCCGTGCCCGCGGCGACGCTGCGCGATCGCGTGAAGAAGGGCGACTGCGATCTCTGGATCGGCCAGCTGACGGCACCCGTCAACGCCGCGAATGCGTGGTGGGGCGCGGCGTTCGCAGCGGGAGCCGATACCTGGGCCGAGCAGCGGCTGTCCGCGGGGGCCGTCGACAACGCGGCGGCGCAGAAGGCGTTCGCCGAGCGGTTGCCGATCGTCCCGCTGATGTTCCGCGCGGTCCGGATCTGGCACCGCACCGACGTGCGCGGGCTCGGCTTCGATGCCTCGGGGCGGCCGAGCTACGCCGAGATGTTCCTCCATGGCGATCCGGGGCGCGCGCCGAAGGGCGGCAAGCCGTGAAGCTCCGCGGCCGGTTCACGCTCTCACTCGCGCTCGCCGCGCTGGTCCCGATCTCGGTCGCCGCGATCGTGACGCGGACCGTGATCGCCTCGAGCTCGCGGGCCGGCTACGAGGAGGATCGGCGCACCGCGGAGCTGGCGATCCACCGCGAGCTGGACACACTCTCGAGCGAGGTCAACGAGGCCGTGGGTTCACTGGCAGACAACGGTCACCCGTTCGTCGGGGTGCTGCTCGGCGAGCTGGCCAAGGGCACGCTCGGCGACGGGAAGCTGCTGAAGAGCCTGCGCGAGCAGGCAGGGCAAGTGATGCGCGGGCTGTCGCTGCAGGTGCTGACCGTCACGGGGCCCGATGATCACGTGCTGATCACGCCGCACTATCGCGACGCCACCGATGATGTGAACCCCACCGTGCGCGAACGCGCGATCAAGACCAGCGGCACCTCGTACTTCGTCAACGCGCAGATCCGCACCGGGCCCACGGTGGAGACCGTGCTGGTCGCCGAGTCCTCACACCTGTCGCGCAAGGATGGGTTCACGGTGGCGCTGTCGGCGGGGCGGCGGGTCACCGACAAGCTGCTCGCGGGGATCCGGCGGCCGGGGCGCGTCGATGCGCGGGTGGTCGACGTCAAGGGCCAGCTGGTGCTCCCGCCGAGCAAGGACTGGGCAAAGATCGCGAAGGACGCGCCGATCACCGTGCCGCTGCTCGGACCAGACGGCAAGCCCGTCGCGATGATCGAGGTCGCGGTCTCCGATGGCGATCTGCCGCAGGTGCTCCGCAACATCACGCTGGTCTCGGCGCTGCTCGCGCTGGGCGCGCTGGGCGCCGTCGTCCTGATCGGCCTCCTCGTGGCCCGGCAGACCGCGCGGGATCTCGAGAAGCTGGTCGAGGGCTCGCTCGCCGCCGCGCGTGGCGATCTGGACCACCGCGTGCCCGTGCGCAGCAAGGACGAGATCGGCGCCGTGGCCGCTGCGTTCAACTTCATGATGGAGGACCTCAAGACCTCCAAGGACCGGCTCGTGATCGCGGAGCGCATCGCCGCGTGGCAGGAGATCGCGCGGCGGCTCGCTCACGAGATCAAGAATCCGCTGACGCCGATCCAGATGGCGATGGACACGCTGCGCAAGACCTGGAAGAAGCAGCACCCGGACTTCGCCGAGATCCTCGACGAATCGACGACCACGGTGCTCCAGGAGGCCGATCGCCTCAAGCACATCGTGTCCGAGTTCTCCGACTTCGCGCGGATGCCGAAGCCCGAGTTCGGCCGGATCGACCTCAACGAGGTCGTGCGCTCCGCGATGACCCTGTATCAGGACGCGGCGCCGATCGACGTCAAGCTGACGGAGCTCCCCGAGCTCGATGCCGACAAGGGCCAGATCAACCAGATCGTCCTCAACCTGATCGAGAACGCGCGCGACGCGATCAGCAAGCGCGAGGACGGCAAGATCTCGATCTCCACGCGCCTCGGCGACGGCGGCGATCGTGCGTTCCTGGTGATCGAAGACAACGGCCCGGGCGTCCCGTCCGAGATCAAGGACAAGGTGTTCGCGCCGTACTTCACCACCAAGCACGCCAAGGGCGGCACGGGCCTCGGTCTCGCGATCGTCCACCGCATCGTCTCGGACCACGGCGGCCGGATCTCGATCACGGACGCCAAGGGCG
>JAYVRN010000434.1:0-19183 GCA_043776275.1 Myxococcales bacterium
ATCTTCCCACCGTACTTCGTCGCCGGCGCCATCTTCTCCGGCTTCGCGATGGTGCTGACCCTGATGCTGCCGCTGCGGCACCTGTTCAACCTGCAGCACATCATCAAGGAGAGTCACATCGAGGCGATGTGCAAGATCCTCCTCGCGACCGGCATGATGGTCGGACTCGCGTACGGCACCGAGTTGTTCATCGCCTGGTACTCCGGCAACCTCTACGAGAAGTTCGCGTTCGCCAACCGCGCGCTCGGACCGTTCTGGTGGAGCTACTTCGCGATGGTGAGCTGCAACGTGCTCATCCCGCAGGCGTTCTGGTCGAAGAAGATCCGGACCTCGCCGGTCATCATCTTCATCCTCTGCATCTTCGTGAACATCGGCATGTGGTTCGAGCGGTTCGTGATCATCGCGACGTCGCTCGCCCGCTCGTTCCTCCCCTCGAACTGGAGCTACTACACGCCGACGCGCTACGACGTCGGCTTGTTCGTCGGAACGCTCGGCCTGTTCTTCACGCTGTTCCTCTTGTTCTTCCGGTACGTCCCGGTGATCGCCATGTCCGAGGTCAAGGGCGCGATGCCCGAGGCTCACGCTGGCGGCTCCAAGGACAAGCACTAAGGACGTCATGGCGAACCACGACGAACACAACCACGACCACGACGACGACCACGCCCCGGTGATCCATCCCGACGGCGAGCTCTACGGCGTCCTGGCCGAGTACGACACCCCAGGTGAGTTGCTGGATGCGGCCCGCAAGGTCCGCGACGCCGGATACACCGAGTTCGACTGCTACACCCCGTTCCCGGTCCACGGGATCGACGAGGCGATGGGGATCAAGCGGACGATCCTTCCGCTGATCGTCTTCGGCGGTGGAGCCACCGGCCTTCTGGGCGGCATCTTCCTGCAGTGGTGGATGAACGCCTACAACTGGCCGTGGAACATCGCTGGCAAGCCGAGCTGGTCGATCCCCGCGAACGTGCCGATCGCGTTCGAGGGCACGATCTTGTTCTCGGTGTTCGCGTCGTTCTTCGGGATGTGGATCCTGAACAAGCTGCCACAGGTGTGGCACCCGTTCTTCCGCTCGGACCGGTTCGCTCGCGTCACCGATGACGCGTTCGTGCTCGGCATCGAGGCCAAGGACAAGCGCTTCGATCACCAGACCACCACCAAGCTGCTCAAGGATGCCGGCGCGATCGGGGTGGAAGACGTTCACCTCGAAGGTGACCCGGCCCGCAAGAACATGCCGAAGTGGATCACGGCGCTGATCGTCGCGAGCACAGCGTTCGCGCTGATCCCGTTCGCGATCGCCGCCAAGGCGCGCAACTCGCACTCGAGCGAGCCGCACCGCCACATCTTCCCGGACATGGACTTCCAGCCGAAGTTCAAGTCGGACACCGCGATCGATCTGTTCCCCGATGGCCGCGCGAACCGCGGTGAGATCACGGGAACGATCGCCCGCGGCTCGCTCAACGCGGACGACACGTTCTACCGCGGGATCGAGGCCGGGACCTGGACCACCGGGTTTCCGAAGCAGCTCGAGATCAACGACGCGCTGGTCAAGCGTGGCCAGGGCCGGTTCAACATCTACTGCTCGGCGTGCCACGGCTACGATGGCCGCGGCAACGGCGCTGTCCCGCAGCGGGTGGCGCTCGGTGGTGGAGCCTGGCAGGCACGCAACCTCGTGGAGCCGAATGGCGCCGCGGTGATGATGCCGAACGGCCAGCTGTTCAACACGATCTCGAACGGCTTCAACACGATGATGGGCTACGCCAACCAGATCCCGCATGCGGACCGGTGGGCGATCGTCCTCTACGTTCGCGCCCTCCAGCGCTCGCAGAACGCGACGCTCGAGGACGTGCCCCCCGATCAGCGTGGCTCGATCCGCTAAGCGGAGGAACCTATGAGCAGCCTACAAAAGACCCTCCATCCCGACGAGAAGATCAAGGCCGGTAAGATCGGAGGCACGCTGACCAAGGCGGGCCTCGGGATCGCGGTCGTGTTCCTCGCGGTCTCGATCGTCCTCACTCTCTCGGGGACCGCGAACAGCGGCCACGACAGCAAGTGGGCCCGGTTCTTCCACGCCTACGTGATCGGCTGGAGCTACATCTTCACGCTCTCGCTGGGCATGCTGTGGCTCGTGATCCTGCACTACCTCGTGCGCGGTCGCTGGGTCACCGCCGTTCGCCGGATCGCCGAGGCGATGGCCAGCGCGTTCCCGATCATCTTCATCGCCGGGCTCGGGTTCATCATCCCGTTGCTCGCCGGCTACAAGGATCTCTATTACTGGGCGCATCCCGATGCGCACAACCACGAGCTCAACCACCACCTGCTGCACAAGCTCGGCTGGCTGAGCCCGACGTTCTTCGCCGTGCGCTTCGTGATCTACGGCATCGCCTTCAGCGCGCTCGCCGGCTACTTCTCCAAGAAGTCACGGCTGCAGGACGAGACGGGTGACCCCAAGATCTCCGAGACGCTGCGCATCGCCTCCGCGCCGGCGATGATCCTGTTCGCGATCGTCACCTGCATGGTGGCGTTCGATGTCCTCATGTCGATCGCGCCGAAGTGGTTCTCCACGATCTACGGCGTGGCGTTCTGGGGCTCGGGCTGCGTCGCCTCGTTCGCCGCGCTCGCGCTCCTCGTGCTGTTCATCCAGCGCTCGGGCCGCCTCAAGCACTCGATCAACGCCGAGCACTATCACGACATCGGCAAGTGGATGTTCGCCTTCACGTTCTTCTGGGCGTACACCGCGTTCTCGCAGTTCATGCTGCAGTGGTACGGCAACATGCCGGAGGAGACGCACTGGTACAAGTACCGGATGTTCGGCGAGTGGCAGTACGTGTCCATCGCGCTGCTCGTCTGCTACTGGGCGTTCCCGTTCGTGTTCCTGCTGTCGCGGTGGACCAAGCGGATCGTGCCGGCGTTGATGTTCTTCGCGGTGTGGCAGCTGGTGTTCCACTGGCTCGACCTCTACTGGAACGTCATGCCGAGCTACGACTGGCAGGTCGTGTTCCACGACGGGGCGCGCATCGTGGCGGGCCCGCTCACCGGGAACCCGGACCTCCACCACATCGGCGCGTCGCCGGTGGATGTCACCGTGTGGCTCGCTCTCGTCGGCATCTGGATCGCCGCCGTCGGGCGCAACCTCACCGGCAACCTGATCCCGATCAAGGACCCGACGCTTCCCTTGTCGCTGGCCCACGAAGTTCAGTAGGCGGAGAGGCAAAATCATGTCTGGCCCCAAGCGAAATTCCGACACGCTCAACACCATCGGCATCGTCGTCATCGGTATCTGCGGCGCCGTGCTCGTCTACGTCACCATCGTCGCGCTCCAGGCGTTCTATGTGAACGACACCTCGGAGATCCAGACGATGGCGGACTACGGCGGCAACGACACCAGCGCCCGCTCGATCAAGACGACGCAGATCCACAACATCACCGATGTCGGTGCGAACGCCGTCGCCGCGCCCAAGCCGGGCGAGACGCCGAAGTCCGCGACCTATCGCGTGAGCATCGACCAGGCGATGAAGCTCGTCGTCGACAGCGCGAAGATCGACCCCTCGATGCTCGTCCCCACGCAGGGACGCGCGGACAAGGCGACGATCAAGCCGATCTACGGCCGCCCGCAGCCGATCGCCACGCCAACGCCCGCTCCGGCGCCGACCGATGGCGCAGGGTCGGGCTCGGCGGCTCCGGCGACCACGCCTGCAGGCGCGGGCAGTGGAAGCGCAGCCCCGGCCGTGACCCCGCCGGCCGCGGCGGGTTCGGGTTCGGGCTCGGCCGCGAAAGGCAATGCGCCGTAGCGGCCACATAGCGGTGGTGGTGGTCGGTCTCCTTTCGGGGACGGTCAGCGCACATCCGCAGGGTGAGAGCCCGGGCGAGCAGATCCTCCCGCCGCCGCCGACCTACAAGGCGAACGGCGTGACGGTGGACGAGCAGATCGGCGCGCGCATCCCACTCGATGCGGCGTTCCGGACCAGCGATGGTCAGCGCGTCACGCTGGGCGAGCTCATCCACGGCGAGCTGCCCACGATCCTGACCTTCAACTACTCCGATTGCCCGATGCTGTGCAGCCTGCAGCTCAACGGGCTGTCCTCGGCGCTCCCGAAGATCGCCGAGCCGGTGACGATGCCGGGTCGCGGTGACGAGCCGGTCGCGTTCAAGACCGGTCAGCAGCTCCGGATCATCACGATCGATCTCGAGCCGAACGAGCCGCTCGACAAGCTGACCAAGATGAAGGAGCGCTACATCGGGAAGTTGCCCGAGGGGCAGCAGGCCGCGGCGCGAAAGGGCTGGACGTTCCTCGCGGCGGCCACGCCCGGTGATGGTGCGGCGATCCGTCGCGTCGCCGAGAGCGTCGGCTTCAAGTACGTCTACGTCGAGGATCGCGCCGAGTGGGCGCATCCCGCTGCCTTGATCTTCCTCAGCACCACCGGCGTCGTGACCCGCTATGTCTACGGGATCGAGTTCGATCCCCAGGTCATGCGGGACTCGATCGTCAAGGCGGGGCTCGCTGAACCCGCGACCGCCGTTGGATTCATGAACCGCTGCTATCACTTTGACCCCGACGCGAGCAGTCACACGCGCGCCGGAGTGCTCGCCCTACGGCTCGGTGCCGTGGGGTTCCTCGTGTTGCTGGTCGGGGGGCTTGGCTTTGTCCACACCCGCCGTCGCCGGCGCGTCCCGGGAGAATCATGAAGTCCATGACCCGCTTCATCGCGACGGTCGCGGTCACGGCGACCGTCGCCACCGTGATCGTCGTCAAGCTGTTCGGCTCCCCCTCGGCGCAAGCCGAGCCGATGGGTGCGCCGGCGAACCTCACCCTCGAGCCGATTCAGGTCGCGCAGGCCGACACCGGCTCTGCGGGCTCGGCCGCGACGCCCGCCACGGGCTCGGCCGCGACGCCCGCCACGGGCTCGGCCGCGACGCCCGCCACGGGCTCGGCAGGTTCGGACGCTGGCTCCGCCGCGATGCCGGCGGCGGGCTCTGCTGCAGGCGTACCGGCTCCGGCCGCAGGCGCAGGTTCTGGCTCCGCGGCCGCCTCCGGGCCGGTCGAGATCGCCTGGTACGACAAGCTGGTCCAGCGTCCCGTCGAGGAGAGCGGCAACTTCTGGATGCCGAAGGCCGTGAACGACGTCGCCGATGACTCGGACTTCATGTTCATCACGGTGCTTGGTCTGTCGACGTTCTTCTTCATCGCGATCGCCGTCGCCGTGATCTACCTGACCATCAAGTACCGCCACCGCCCGGGGCACAAGGCCGAGCCGTCGATCGCGCACAACGATGCGCTCGAGGTCACGTGGACCGTGATCCCGACGATCATCTGCGTGTTCCTGTTCTATTACGGCTGGCGCGCCTACATCCACATCGTCACGCCGCCGCAGAAGGCCGTGGAGATCAACGTCCTCGCGCAGCGCTGGTCGTGGAACTTCACGCACTCCAACGGCGTCGAGGACTCCGACCTCCACGTCCCCGTCAACATGCCCGTCCGTCTCGTGATGACGTCGACGGACGTCCTCCACTCGTTCTACGTCCCCGTGATGCGGACCAAGCAGGACATCATCCCGCGCCGCTACACGTACGTGTGGTTCAACGCGACCAAGCCCGGCACGTACCGCCTCAACTGCGCGGAGTACTGCGGCACCAACCACTCGCAGATGGGCATCACCGCCCCGAGCCCCGAGTTCCCCACGGGCCGGCGCGCGGTCGTCGTCGTCCACGATCCGGGCGGCTACGAGCGCTACCTCGCCGACAAGGCCGCCGCATCGCAGCACATGGAGCCCGACAAGCTGGGCCGGATGCTCTACGAGAAGAAGGGCTGCGTCGCCTGCCACACCATCGACGGCAGTGCGCGCGTTGGCCCGAGCTTCGTCCACGACTACGGCACCGAGGTGCCGCTCGCGGACGGCTCCAAGGTCCTGATGGACGAGAACTACATCCGCGAGTCGCTCCTGGCCCCGCAGGCCAAGGCGCGGCCGGGCTATCCGCCGTCGATGCCGTCGTTTGAAGGCCAGCTCAAAGAGAATGAGATCGTGGGCATCATCGCCTTCATCAAGTCGCTCAAGTAGGAACCCATGGCGACCACCAGCAAGACCAAAGAGCGCAACGACGGGCCGGTCAACGAGCCCGACTACCTGAGCACGCACCTCGGCCGGCCCCTGGGCGAGCGGATCAAGGGCTGGATGTTCACCCTCGATCACAAGCGGATCGGGCTGATGTACCTGTTCGGGATCCTCGGAGCGCTGATCGTGGGCGGCTTCTTCGCGCTCCTCGTGCGCACCGAGCTGTTCTTCCCCGGCAAGACGATCGTCGAGCAGGACACGTACAACAAGTTCTTCACGCTCCACGGCGCGGTGATGGTGTTCCTCGTCATCATCCCCGGCATCCCGGCGGCGCTCGGCAACATCATCATGCCGATCCAGCTGGGCGCGCCGGACGTGGCGTTCCCGCGGCTGAACCTCGCGTCGTTCTACCTGTGGTGCATCGGCGCGCTGATGCTCGTGATCACGATCCCGTTCGGTGGCCTCGACACCGGCTGGACGCTGTACACGCCGTACTCGCTCGAATCGAAGTCCGCCGTGCTGATCGCCACGATGGGCGTGTTCGTCCTCGGCTTCTCATCGATCTTCACCGGCCTCAACTTCCTCGTCACCATCCACAAGTTCCGCCCGCAAGGCATGGGCTGGTTCCAGCTCCCGCTCAACATCTGGGCGATCTATGCGACCGCGATCATGCAGGTGCTCGCGACGCCGGTGCTCGGCATCACCGTGCTGCTGCTCTCGGTGGAGCGGTTCGCGCACATCGGCATCTTCGATCCGACGATGGGCGGCGATCCGGTGCTGTTCCAGCACTTCTTCTGGTTCTACTCGCACCCCGCCGTCTACATCATGATCATCCCCGGCATGGGCGTGATCAGCGAGCTGATCAGTACGTTCGCGCGCAAGCCGCTGTTCGGGTACCGGTTCGTCGCGTACTCCTCAGTCTCGCTCGCGCTGCTCTCGTTCCTCGTGTGGGGCCACCACATGTTCGTCTCGGGCCAGAGCCGGCTCGCGAACATGGTGTTCTCCGCGCTGACGTTCTCCGTCGGCATTCCGTCCGCGATCAAGGTCTTCAACTGGGTGGCCACGCTCTACAAGGGCGACATCCGGCTGAAGACGCCGATGCTGTATGCCCTGTCGTTCCTGCTGCTGTTCACGATCGGCGGCTTGACCGGCCTGTTCCTGGGCATCCTCTCGGTCGACGTCCACCTCCACGACACGTACTTCGTGGTCGCGCACTTCCACTACGTGATGATGGGGTCGACCCTGGTCGCGTTCCTCGGCGCGCTCCACTACTGGTGGCCCAAGTTCACCGGCCGCATGTATCCCGAGCAGCTCGGCAAGCTGTGCTCGATGGGCGTGTTCTTCGGCTTCAACCTGACGTTCTTGCCGCAGTTCGTGATGGGCTCGCGCGGCATGCCGCGTCGGTACTGGGACTACGATGCCCAGTACACGATCTTCCACCAGCTCTCCACGATCGGCGCCTTCGTCCTCGGCATCTCGCTGTTCGTGACGGTGGTGTACCTGTTCTGGAGCTTCAAGCACGGCGCGCGCGCGCCCCGCAACCCGTGGGGTGGCAGCTCGCTCGAGTGGCAGGCCCCGACGCCGCCGCCGCTGTACAACTTCGAGACCCCGCCGGTCCTCCACGAGCTCTACAACTACGACGATCTCGTCGAGGTGGAGCCGGATGTCTGGGAGCGCCGTGCGCCCGCTGACGCCGCGCCTGCGCCCGAGCCGGTCGCCGCGCCGGAGCCCGTCAAGGCGAACGCCGCGCCTGTCGCCGAGCCCGTGGTGACCGAGAGCTCGGAAGAGAAGACCAAGCCCGAGCGTCCCCCGGTCGCGACGGCGACTGCGACCGAGCCTGCGGCGGCCGAGCCCCCCGCGGCCGAGCCCAAGGCCGATCCGGCTGCCAAGGCGGAGAACGACGCGGAGAACGACGCGGAGAACAAGGCGGACAAGAAGGAGGAGGACAAGTGAGCGATCCGTCGCACGCCGCGCACGGCGACGATCACGGGCACGGCGACGCCTCGCCGTATATCCAGCACCACTACGACGACGCGCAGCACCAGTTCGATTCCGGCAAGCTCGGGATCTGGCTGTTCCTCGCCCAGGAAGTGCTGTTCTTCTCGGCGCTGTTCGTCGCGTACATCCTCTACCGGTATCACCACCCGGAGATCTATTCGTACGCGCACAAGTACCTCGACGTGAAGATGGGCGCGATCAACACCGCCGTCCTGATCTTCTCGAGCCTCACGGCGGCGTGGGCCGTGCGCTGCGCCCAGCTCAATCAGCGGAAAGGCTTGATCCTCTGCATCGTGGTCACGCTCGGCTGTGCGTGCACGTTCCTCGTCGTCAAGTACTTCGAGTACACGCACAAGGTCCACGAGCACATCCTGTTCGGGCGGTACTTCGATCCGTGCGTGAGCTCGGGCGGCAACGAGCTGCTCACCAAGAACAACGAGTGCCCGGGTAGCAAGTCCACGATCGAGTGGGACTACGGCACCGCGAAGCCCAAGGAGGGCTGCTTCACCGCGATCGGCATCGACACCGATCGCGCCGAGGAGGGCATCCAGGCCGACTGCACCGTGTTCGAGGCCACCGGCGCGATGGCGAAGGATAAGGACGGCAAGGAGGAGTGGGTCGAGAAGTCCCGCAAGCCGATCGCGAACCGCTGCGCCGAAGAGGTGTTCGGCCACGCGGAGACCGAGGGCGCTCCGATGTCCCACGCGGAGCCACCCGCCGCCGCGCACAAGGAAGCGTTCCCGTGCTGGAAGCCCGCGATCCAGCCCGCGGTCTGCAAGGACGGCTGGTTCTTCGCGTGGAGCTGCTCGGGGCCGATCTGCAAGGCTCCGTCGGGCGGCGAGGGGCCGTTCGTCTCCGCCAACAAGTGTCTCGAGGCGCGCTCCAACAAGGACGCCGCGCTCAAGGGCGAAGGCACGGCCTGGCTCTCGGATTGCGCAGCTGGTCAGGGCGCCGGCATCCTCGTCGAGTACGGCGATCACGCCGAGCGCGGCGAGACCATCCGCATCAAGGCGGAGTGCAAGGGTCCCGCGGCTCCGGTCGTCGTCGACCCCGCCTCGGACAAGGACACCCAGCTGGTCGTCGGTCAGAAGGCGGTCAAGCGCCGGCTGCCGATGAGCACCCACGAGGCGCACGAGCGTGAGGCTGCGGGCCCGCCGCCCGAGCACACGAACATGTTCTTCACGATCTACTTCGCGATGACCGGCCTGCACGGCGTGCACGTGCTGTTCGGCGTGTTCGTCTTCATCTGGCTCCTGATCCGCGCGATCAAGGGCCAGTTCACCCCGGACTACTTCGGGCCGGTCGACTTCGCTGCGCTGTACTGGCACATCGTCGACCTGATCTGGATCTTCCTGTTCCCGCTCCTCTACCTGATCCACTGAGGACCCCATGGCCACCGCACATCACGACGAGCACGACGACCACGGGATCTCCCACACCGCCTCGATCAAGGTGCTGCTCTCGACGGGCGGCTCGCTGCTGCTGCTGACGATCGTCACGGTCCTCGCGACGAAGGTCGATTTCGGGGCCAACATCAACCTCGCGGTCGCGATGTTCATCGCCGTCATCAAGGCGACCCTCGTCGTCCTGTTCTTCATGCACCTCAAGTACGACAAGATCTTCCACACGGTGATCTTCACCAGCGCGATCCTCGCGGCCTCGCTGTTCGTGGGCTTCACGCTGATGGACTCGGGTCAGTACCAGCAGACCAACATCTGGAACCCGGATCATCCGCCGATCGCCCCGGACGGTCCGCGCCCGGTCTCCAACTAGCGTTCGACGGGCCTCGCTCAGTCGGCGAGCTGTTCCGTGATCGCCTCGGCGATCGCGCTGGCGAGGTGCTGCTGGACCGCGGGGTCCGCGAGCTCCTTGCCCTCGACGGGGTGATCGAGAAAGCCGACCTCGACGAGGACCGCGGGCATCGTGGCGCCGAGCAGCACGTGGTGCGCATCCTGCCGCACGCCGCGATCCCCTTCCTTGCCGCGGCGATCGCGGAGGGCGCGCTGCATGCGCGCGGCGAGATCGGCGGCCTCCCACTGCGAGGCGCCGCGCTCGACGTCATCGAGGACGAGCGCGATCTCGGGATCGACGCCCGGGCGCGGCGTGGTGGTGTCCGAGCGCAGGGCGCGACCATCGATGTCGACCCCGCGCGCGGTGAGCACGAAGGTCTCGTAGCCGCGCTGCGTGCGCGTGGGGGAGGCATTGGCGTGGATCGAGACGAACAGGTCCGCGGGGCGCCGATCGGCGATCGCCACGCGCTGGCGGAGGGTGAGCGTGCGGTCATCGGAGCGCGTCAGCTCGACGGTGATGTTGGCGGCGCGGAGCTTGGTCGCGACCAGGTTCGCGATCACGAGCGTCAACTGCTTCTCGTGAAGCCCTGCGCCCTTGGTGCCCGGGTTCGAGCCGCCGTGGCCGGGATCGAGCACCACGATCGGCTGCGTCGGTGACGCAAGCGCGGAGGCGCTGCCGACGACGAGAGCGATCAAACCGGCGAACCAGGACGCGCTCGAAGACTTCACCACATGTAGGTATCGCCCGAGCGGGGCGCAGTGCCCCAGTTTTTGGCGCCGTCCTTGACCCAACTGTCCTAGAAGGCTACGTTTTTCGGACTTGTCCGAACGCCGCTTCCCAGGGCCCCTGGCCACCACCATTGCCGGGGTCGTGGTGATCGTGGCGGCGGCGTGGATTGCCGTGATGCGCGGTCGTGTCGACATCCGCAATGGCCTGTTGTTCGGCACCGGCGCGATGCTCGTGCTCAACGGGTGGCTCGGGCTGACGCGTGCGCAACGTGAGGCCGCGGCAGCGCCGGCTGCGCGCACCGGCGACGAACCCACGGCGGCCAAGGTCGCGTTCCTGGATCGGCTCACGGTGACGCACGTGCTCCTGATCGTCGCGGTGCTCGAGGTCGCGATCAATCGGATGGCGGTGCCGCTGCTCCGACCGGCGTCGGGGCCGTACCCGGGCTGGTACACCGCGCTCGACTACTTCGCGCTGTTCTTGTTCTACTTCGCGGGCGTGCTCGCCGCGCTCGCGATCGCCATGCGCTGCGTGGTGGCGGTCAGGTCCAAGGTGCTGCTCCGGGATCTCGTGGCGATCGGGCTCGTGGGGATCGCGGCCGCGTTCGCGTCGGTGCCGCTGATCGTCTCCGTGCCCGCGGCCCTGACGATCCTGCTCGAGGCGATGTTCGCGATGGCGGTGGTCGCGGTCTGCGTGAGCGCGATCGGCAAGGGGCGCGATCTGGGGCTCCAGATCGGGCTCCCCGTGATCGCCGTGCCGCTGCTCCTCCACACCGCGAACTCCCTCGGTTCGGTGTTCTTGTGGCCGGAGAATCAGTTCGACGGGCCAGGGACGCAGCTGGTGGCCGTGGGCGTGATCGCGCTCGCGCTCGCGGCGCTGATCTCGCCGTATTGCTTCGCGCCGCGACCGTTCGCACGTGCGGTGACGCGACCGGGACCGGTGGTGATCGCGATGGGCTCGGCGGCGCTCGGCGCGGTGCTCGCCCGCGCGTACTACCCGACGGTGGCCAAGGCTGCGGCCCTGGCGATCGGCGTCGAGATGAACGAGGCGCAGGCCGATCCGCGGCTCGCGCTGTACCTCCTCGCGGTCGCCACCCTCGCCTGGACCCTCGCTTCGTGTGCGTGGGCCGCGAGCGAGGCGCGCCGCAAGGTGGGGCTCGGTCTCGCGTTCGTGCTGCTCGGCGGCTATGGCTTCCACTGGTCGCACCACTATCTGTTGCCGCTCCTCGGCATCCTCATGATCTCAGAGGCGTCTCGCCGCGTTCGCGAGGACGAGCTCTCGCGGATCCCGATCGCGAGTGAGACTCCACCGATCCCCGATCCCACCTGGTCGACGTACACGGGCGCGCTGGTGACCGGCCTCAAGCGCGAGCTCACCGATGTGCACAGCCTGACCACGCGCGGCGAAGGTGGCCTGGTCTCGACCGTGATCGTCGGCGACGCCGCTGGGATGGAGGTCCGCGTGCGGGTCGAGCGGATCGATGGTTGCGTCCTCGCGCTCGATGTGGTGCTCGGTCGCGAGATCGACGAGCTCCGGGGCGCGACCCTCACGATGTGGGCGATCGCGCCGCGTGCGCTCGGCACGAACCCGGCGGGGCCACCCGCTGCGCCGCTGTTCAAGACCGGCGATGCGCAGTTCGACGAGCGGTTCAAGACCCGCGGTAGTGCGCTCGCCTTCACGCAGTTGCTCGACGAGGATCTGCGTACGCGCGCCGTGCTCGCGCTCGATGGCTGGCTCGCGTACTGGGACAAGGAGGGCGTGCGCTACCGCGTGTACCCAGGTCGCGGTGCGCCGCTCGATCACCCGATGCCGCTGTCCGATCTCGCGCTCGGCCGCTCGGCGACCCAGGCCGAGCGCCTCGTGGTGGTGGTGGAGCTGCTCGTCCAGATCGCGAAGCGGTGCCTCCCGGTGACGCCGATCGCCGAACCCTCGGAGCTGGAGACCTCGTGAAGCCCGTCCTCGCCTTGCTCGCTCTCGCTGCGTGCGCCGGTCCGTCCCAGGGCGGTGATCACGTCGCGGCCTGGATCTCCGATACCAGCTCGTACGGTCCGGCCCTGGTGCCCACCGTCTCGATCGCCGATCGCTACCGCGAGGTCGCGGCGAAGATCCTCGCCGCCGGGCGCGCGGATCGCGGCGCATACAGAAAGCTCGCGGTCTTGACCGATCGGATCGGGCATCGGCCCAGCGGCTCGCCCGAGCTCGAGCGAGCCGTCGCGTGGGCGGCGCAGGCGATGAAGGACGACGGCCACGTGGTGCGCACCGAGAAGGTCATGGTCGGCCACTGGGTCCGCGGCATCGAGGAGGCTGCCCTGCTCGCGCCCGTGGCGCGCCCGCTGCCGGTGCTCGGGCTCGGCGGCACGGTCCCCACGCCGAAGGGCGGGCTCACCGCGAACGTCGTCGTGATCCATGACTTCTCCGAGATGGCCGCACGCGCCGCCGAGATCAGAGGGGCGATCGTGCTCTACGACGTGGCGATGCCGCCGTGGTCCGAGGCCAAGGGCAACGCGGGCTACGGCGTGGCGGCGCCGTATCGCACGGCCGGGCCTTCGCTCGCCGCGAAGCTCGGTGCGGTGGGCGTGCTGATGCGGTCGGTGACCCCACACAGCCTGCACACGCTCCACACCGGTGCGCTCAGCTACGACCCCGCGCAGCCGAAGATCCCGGCCGCCGCGGTCACCGTCGAGGACGCCGAGCTGATCACGCGGCTCGCGGCGGCGGGCCCCGTCCAGGTCCGGATGCGCCTCGAATCGCAGCAGCTGCCGGATGCGGAGAGCGCCAACGTGCTCGGCGAGCTCACGGGGCGCGAATTCCCCGACGAGGTCGTGGTGATCGGTGGCCACCTCGATTCGTGGGACGTGGGGCAGGGTGCGCACGACGATGGTGCCGGCTGCGTGACGATGATGCAGGCGATCACGCTCCTCAAGCGGCTCGGCCTTCAGCCCCGCCGTACGATCCGTGTGGTGTTGTTCACCAGCGAGGAGAAGGGCGTGTGGGGCGCGAAGGCCTATGCCGCGGACCACGCGGCGGAGCTCGGCAAGACCGTGCTCGCCGTCGAGAGCGATGGCGGTGGGTTCTCTCCGCGCGGGTTCTCGCTCGCGAGCAAGCCGGAGATCAAGGATCGCGTGCTCGCGCGCCTCACGGACCTCGCGTCGCTGCTCCAGCCGATCGATGCCGCCCGGATCCGGCCCTCGGATCACGCGGGGACCGACGTCGAGCCGATGATCGCCAGCGGCGTTCCGACGCTGAACCTCGACTCCAACAACCGCACCTACTTCGACATCCACCACAGCGAGGCCGACACGCTCGACAAGGTGGATCCGCAGCAGCTCGCCGATGCGGCGGCGGCGATGGCGGTCCTCGCGTACATCGTGGCCGATCTTCCTGAACGGCTCGACGCTCCCGCACCGTGATGCTCGGCTGGATCGCGCGCGCGCTCGAGTGGCCGCTCGTGGTCGGAGAGCCGCTCCAGCCGCTCGATGCGATCGTGGTCCTCGGCGCGCCGCTCGCGCCGGGCGATGCCCTGAGCCCCGTCCTCGCGGAGCGCGTTCGCGCGGCGGCACAGCTGTTCCACGCGGGCGGCGGGCCGCTGGTGATCGCCACCGGCGGCGTCACGCGGGGCGCCCAGCGCGCCGAGGCGTGGGTGCTCGCCGAGGCCCTGCAGGCGGCCGGTGTGCCCGAGGTCCTCGTCGAGGATGCCGCGCTGACCACCGCCGACAATGCGCGGCTGACGGCGGCGCTGCTCGCACCGCGGGGTGCGCGGCGGGTGTGGCTCGTCACCCAGCCGTTCCATGGGCGGCGGGCCGCGCGCTTGTTCCGCGCGGCCGGGCTCGAGCCGCACGTCTGGCACATCGCCGACAGCCTCGAGTACACGGATCGTCGCCGCGCGGTGCGCTGGCTCGTGCGCGAGTACGCGTCGTGGGCGGCGCTGCTGGCGCGCCGCGGTTAGCTGCTCAGAACACCTTGTCGAACGCCGGCAGCAGCGAGGGCAGCGAGCTCTCGGGGACCGCCACGTCGACGGTCACCTCGGCACCCTTGCCGCCGACCTTGACCGCCTGGAACACCTTCTTCAGCTCGGGCTGCTTCGCCGCCCGCTCGATGCCCTTCTTCGGGATGCTCTTCATCTCGGCGCGGCCCTTGTCGCCGTCCTTCGGCGTCAGCGCGGTGATCCGCAGCGCGAACTTCAGCGTGCTGCCGAGGGTGAGGGTGCCCCAGCCGCCCTTGACGCCATCGTCGTTGACGGCGAACGCGGCCCACACGGCCGGCGGCGTGCCGACCTTCCCGAGGTAGGTCGCGAGATCACCGGTCGCCGGGGCGCCGGCCAGCATCGCGTCGAGCGGCGCGTGGCCACTCTCCTCCACCGAGATCGCGACGACGTCGGGCGCGAGCCATGCCGCGTACAGCTTGTCGTTGCCCTGGCTCATCGAGTACTCGGTGAGCTTGGTCTTGGGATCGAGCTTCGCGAGCAGCTTGATCTTCGGATCGACCTTCGCCATCACCTTGGTGACGCAATCGGTCAGCTTGGTCTGATCGGTGCCCGCGAGCCCGACCACGATCACCGCCTTCTCCTTGTTGTCCATGGCGAACGCGATGTCGCCGAGCATCGCCGGGAGCTCCATTCCGCAGGTCGCCTTGACGACGTCGAGCATGGCCCCGACGTCCTTCTCCTCCTTGACGATCCACTCGACGAGCTTGCCGAACGAGGGCGTGCCACGGATCGCGGCGGTATCCGCGCCGCCGACGAAGATCGTGCCCGCGGGGAGCTTGCCCTTGAGCGCGGCCCACGACTTCGATTCGGCCGAGGCGCTGCTCGCGAACAGCGAGAGCCCGGCCACCACCAGGAGAGACTTGATCATCCGCGGAGCATAGATCAGCGGACGATCAGCTGCAGCTCGATCGCCGGGGACTTCTTGATGTCGCCGACGCGGGTCTCTACCCGCTCCTGCGCGATCATCCCGTCGTCGATCAGGTGCCACTTCACGGCCTCGGCGCGGCGCCGCGCGAGGTCCTCGCCGCCGGCCTTCACGGGGTGGCCGATCACGACGATCTTCAGGGTGCTGTACTGGCTTAGCAGCGAGATCACATTTGCGAGCGCCTTCTTCGCGGTATCCGTCACGCGCGCTCGGTTGGTCTCGAACGTCACCTTCTGCGTCCCGGCGAGCGTCTTGGTCACACCGACGGGCACCTTGTCGGGGCACCCATCTTCGTCCTCGAAGCCGTTGCGGACCTCGGCTTCGGAGGGGCACTTGTCGCGCACGTCCTCGAGCCCATCGCCGTCGTTGTCGAGCTCGGGGCAGCCGTCCTCGTCCTGGAAGCCGTCGAAGTCTTCGGCCGCGTCGGGGCACTTGTCGGCATCGCCGATCACGCGATCGCCATCGGTGTCGGGCTCCGGGCACCCATCGCCATCGCTGATCCCGTTCGGGGTCTCCTTCTCGGTCGGACACTTGTCGAGGCGATCGGGGAGGCCATCGCCATCGGTGTCGAGCTCGTCGACGATCGGCTGCGGGGGCGGGAGATCCTTGCGCGCGGGGATCACGCGCTTCTTGTGCGGCAGCGCGAACGAGGTCGAGACCCCGAGCTGCAGCTCGAGCGTGGAGGTCAGGCCGCCGTTGCGCGCCGGCATCAGGCCGTGGCGGCCGTCGACCCGGATCTGCCACGCACCGTCGCCGACGGGGATCGCGAAGCCCGGGCCCCAGTACAGCATCGCGTCCGTCTCCTTGCGCATGAACGGCGAGGACGAGGCGACCGTGGCACCACCGGCACCGGCCACGAGGTGGAGCTGGAACGTGTCGCTGCTGATCACGCGCGTGAACAGATGGCCGCGCCACCCGAACACCGGTGCGAAGTACGAACGCCGGCCGCCATCGGCGATCGCGGTGCCGCCGGTGAACGCCGTGGCGACGGCGAGCTCGAGCTCCACGCCGAGCTGGAGCTTCAGGCCGTTCTGGTCCACCACGGGCGGGCCCAGCATGTTGAGCCGGGCGCCGAACAGCGGGGCGGTGCCGGGGACCTGCTCCGGAGCCCACGAATCCCCGAGCTGGCTCTCCGCGCCGAGGTAGGCGACGCCGGCAAACCCGCTGGCCTCGAGCTGGGGATCCGCGTGCACCGTCGACGTGAGGGCCCCCAGCGCGCCCAGCGCGCCGAACATGGCCGTGACCCCAGGTCGCACGGGTAAATCATATCCCAGGCGGCGGCGCCGCGCTCTTGCACCCACCTCGATCGAAGGGGCAAGCTCCCCCAGTCGATGCTCACCTTCAGCACAAATCCCGACGTCGCCGAGCAGCAGATGAACGCCATCATCTTCTACCTGACGGCCTTCGGGTACATCGATGGCGAGTTCGACTTCACCGAGAAGACGTTCGTCCGCATCTATATCCGCCAGCTGGTCACCGCGCGCGCCAAGGCCGCGATGCCCGATGCCGACGCCAAGACCCGCGACGAGATCGTCAACAAGTTCGTCGGGCACTTCCACGAGGTGTTCGAGCAGATCGATCACGGCGTGAAGGACCTGTTCGACGAGGCCGTCGCCGATGGCGAGGACGTCGAGAAGTTCGTCTACGCGAAGCTCAAGCTCCGCAGCTACGAGATCTTCCAGACCTTCGAGAGGGACAACCAGCACGAGCTGCTCGCCACGATCGACGAGCTGATCTATGCCGATGGCACCGTCCACCCGGCCGAGAAGAAGTTCCGCGACGAGCTCGAGGCGCTCCTCGATTCGACGTCGACCTTGTCTCCGGCGGACATCGAGATCCTGCGCGATCAGAGCCGCGTGGCGATCTCCCAGCCGATCGCCGGCGCGCGGAGCCGGCTCGATGACCACCCGTTCTTCGCCGGGTTCGAGCAGCACTACTCGGCCGATCCGGGGCTGATCAAGACGCAGGTCGATGCCGATCTCGACCTGATGCACCGCTTCGTCGCCAAGCTCACCGAGCAGCGGCTCGCGGGCACCAACAAGCTGACCGGGCGCACCACGATCGCGGACTTCGCGGGCGAGAAGCCGTTCCTCGACGGGCACGTCTATATCCATCCCGCCGATCCCAACAAGGTCTACGAGCTCACCGTGCTCGGCGATCTACACGGCTGCTACAGCTGCCTGAAGGGCGCGCTGCTGCAGGCGGATTTCTTCGCCAAGCTCGAGGCCTGGAAGCTCGACAAGACCAAGCCCGAGCCCAAGCTCGTGCTGCTCGGGGACTACATCGATCGCGGCCGGTTCAGCTACAACGGCGTGCTCCGCGCGGTGATGCAGCTCTACCTCGCGGCGCCGGAGCACGTGTTCCCGCTCCGCGGCAATCACGAGTACTACATCGAGTATCGCGGGCGCATCTACGGCGGCGTGAAGCCTGCCGAGGCGATCAACACGCTGATCGGCCACATGTCCGGCGAGGTGTTCGCCGAGTACATGAAGATGTTCGAGGAGCTCCCGAACATGCTGTTCTTCGACGATCTGATGTTCGTCCACGCGGGCATCCCGCGCGACGCGGACATCAAGTCGAAGTTCGTGGACATGTCGTCGCTGAACGATCCGGACCTCCGGTTCCAGATGCTGTGGAGCGATCCTTCGACGGCCGACTACATCCCCGATGATCTCCAGGCGCAGAACGCGCGGTTCCCGTTCGGGAAGCTGCAGTTCGAGGCGTTCATGCAGAAGCTCGGCTGCTCGATGATGGTCCGCGGCCACGAGAAGGTCGATGCGGGCATGCGGTCGATGTACTCGGACTCCACGTCGCTGATCACGCTGTTCTCTGCAGGTGGCGCCGACAACGCCGATCTCCCGCCGGACTCGAGCTACCGCACCGTGTCGCCGATGGCCGCCACGATCCGGCTCGAGAGCGGGACCGCGCAGGTCACGCCGTGGCTGATCGACTACAAGCGGTTCAACGATCCGAAGCGCAACCGGTTCTTCGCGTCAGCGCCCGAGATCGAGCACAAGGTCGGCTGATCCGCGCGCGGCTCAGACCTTCGGGGTCCGAGCGGTCTCGATCGAGCCGTCGCGCGGCAGCAGCTGCTTGAGGTGCCAGGTCTGCGCGTGGATCCGGTTCTGCGCCGCCTCCTGGGCCACGCGGAACCCGGACTGCAGATCGACGGTGCTCCCGAGCTGGACCAGGAACGACGCGCCGTATACGAGGGCGAGGCTGACCGGGGTGATCCCGAGGGCGTAGGGCGTGATCACGAGCGTGTCCCCGCGGATGTCGAACGAGCGCGGCAGGACGCCGGTGAGCTCGAGGGACAGCAGCACGACCATCGGGAGGACGTGGATCCCGATCAGCGTCCACGGACTGTGTCGGGTGGGGAGAGACAGGAAGGCCGAGAGCGAGCCGATCACGAACATCGGGATCAGCAGCAGCACGCCGAAGATCAGGCCGGTGGTGGAGACCGTTGCGCAGTTGACCAGCGTGAACACGATGAACCACGGCGAGGCCATCGGCATCGGGCGGCGTGCGAGGAGGAAGGCAAACGTAGACGTGGTGGCGCACAGCACCATGCCCAGGACGATCGGCCAGAGCTGGCGGACGTCGAGCAGGAACGTGCCGGCGAGCACGAAGACCGAGAACAGGTACGTGAACCCGGCCTTGCGGATCACGCGCTGCCGCACCTCGCCGCGCTCCTGATCCGCGGCCGCC
>JAYVRN010000435.1:0-19181 GCA_043776275.1 Myxococcales bacterium
CCTCGACGTAGTGCGGCAGGCCTTCGGGCCACGCGAACGTGCCATCCGTGAGATCGCGGTGGCCCATCTCCGCACTCGGCTTGCCGCAGGCGAACCGGCAGTACGAGCTCCCGCGATAGGTCTCGAGCACATCGCCCGCGCGTAGATACGCGACGACCTTCGCGCGCTCGGTCTCGTCCCATCCGCCGACCAGCCGTTGCGGCCGTGGGCAGGGGCTCGGCGCGCGATCGTTGAACCAGTAGCCGATGGCCTCGAGCATCGCGGCATTGTCCCAGAGGCGCGGCGCGACGGGGCGCTGGAGGCTGCGGATCGTCGTCCCGGGGATCAGGGCGCGGGGCGCTTGAGCGCCTTCTTCAGAAGATCGAGCAGGTCCTTCGCGGTCGCGCGGCAGATGATCAGGGCCGAGATCACGTAGGTCGCGCCGCCGGCGACGATCATCGCGCCGAGCAAGAGGGCTGGGTGGTCCCAGCCGATCGCGATCAGGCCCTCGTGCACGCCAAACGTCACCGCGGCCATGATCGCGCAGCACGACAGCGGCTGGAGAAAGCCCGCGAGCAGGCGTCGCGGCGAGGGGCCCTCGCGCATCACCATCGCCACGCCTGCGATCGCGGTGAGGCCGAACGCCACGCCCACGGCGCCGGCCGCGGCGCGCATGCCGAGCGATTGCAGTGCCACGATGCCGCCAACGAGCAGGATCACCTTCGCGATCTCGAGGATCATGAGGCGGTTGGTCTTGGACTCGGCCTCCATGTACGCCGAGAGCACCCAGGTGATCGGCCGGAACACCGAGAGGCACGAGAGCACGGTGAGCAGCGGGGCGACCAGCTGCCACTCGTTCGAGGGCAGGATCAGATCGATCAAGGGGTAGGCGACCAGGCCGAGTCCGACCGCGAGGGGAAAGATGATCAGCGACAGCATCGCGGTGGAGCGCTCGAGGGCGCGCGGTCGCCGCTCGGGCGGGAGCTCGGCCATCGAGGGCATCAGCACGAGGGCGATCTGCTCGCCGATCTGGATCGCGGGGATGTCGGCGAGGTTGTAGGCCATGTTGTAGGCACCCGTGGCGCCCGGCCCGAAGAAGTGGCTGATCGTCAGGTTGTCCCAGTAGCGCGAGCCGCCGTGTGCGAGGCCCTGGATGCCGAGCGGGATGCCGAACTTCAGCATGTCCTTGAACCGTGACCACTTGAGCGGGGTCGGGGTCAGCCAGCTCGCGAAGCCCGCGGCGCGGACGAGGATGATCACCGCCACCGTGGACTGGACGATGTTCGCGATGATGATCGACCAGCCGCCGTAGCCATTCGCGGCGAGCGAGAGTGCGACGATCGTGTACGACAGCTCGCCGCCGATCGCGGCGAGGCCCGCGGCGCGGAAGTTCAGGCTGCGCGAGAGCACGCGCTCCGGCATCGCGCCGAGGCGGCGGATGTACAGCGCGAGGCACATGCCGGGGATGTAGGCGGCGGCCTGCGGTGCGTCGAAGAACGGCGCCACCTGGCCACCGAACAGGGCGATCAGACCGAGCGAGATCGCGCCGAGCACCATGTACGCGACGGTGGCGTGAAACGTGGCCTCGGCGGCGTCGGGTCCGCGGCCCTTGACCACGGCGTACTGGCCGAAGCCCCAGATCGTCAGCCAGTTGGCCGTCATCGCGATGATCGCGGCGTCGGAGACCTCGCCGATCTGCTTCGGGTGGAGGAACCGGGTCATCGCGAGCGTGCCGATCACGCCGATCGCGCGACCTCCCATGCTGGACACGATCGTCCACAGTGCACCGCGTGCAGCCTTGTGCGCGAGAGACACGTGTCAGCCTCGACCGAGCCGCTTCTGGGCGCGGGCGTACAGCGCATAGCCGAGGTACTTTGCGCGATCGACGAGCGGGGTGGTGCCCACCGGTCGCGGGGAGAGGCCGGCGCGCCGGAGCCGATCGTTGACCTGGTACACCGCGCTGCGACGATCGCCCTCGGGCGTGCGAAACGTGATCGAGAACGACACCGACGCCGAGGGCCCGTTGAGCACGTAGTGCGGCGCGTTGACGGGCACGTGCACGCCGTCGCCGGGCGTGAGCGCGAAGGTCTGCGCCCGATCTGCGAGGCTCTGATCGAACACGAGGTTGCGGTGCTCGCCGCGATAGAACCGCTCGATCGCCTGCTCGGGGAGCACGGCGGGATCGAAGATCGTCATCTGCTTGGTGCCGCGGATCTGGAGCAGGAAGTTGTACTCGTGGTCGATGTGGTACGGCGTCACCGAGCCCGGGGACGAGATGAAGATGAACGCGCGGCGCGTGCGCATCCCGGGGGCGAGCGGTTCGATCTGATCGAGGCAGTCATCGAGCGCTTGCTTGTAGGTGGGGTCCACCTCCACGCGCTTGAGCACCATCCATGACTTGCACTCGTTGATCCGCTGGATCGTCTCCTCCACGGACAGGCCCGTGCGCGGGGTGCTCGTGGGATCCTGGGTGAGCGGGAGATCGCCTGCGTTGTACTCCACGGCATCGGCCGGCAGCTTGCGCGCGAGCTCGACGAGCCGCTCCAGCGCGAACGCCGGATGCTGGGCAAGATCGTGCTTGATCGCGAACGGGCGGCGATTGAAGTCGGCGGTGAACCGGCCGGGGGAGAGCTCGCGGAGGGGCATGGTCAGGGCTTGGTGGTTCTTGGGGAGCGGATCCGGCGGAGGGCGCCGCGGGCGAGGCGAACGAGGGGCAGGGCGGCCACGGCGAGCGTCCCGGCGGTGTGGCCCGTGGGCGTGATCAGGGTCTCGATGCCGAGGCGGTCGCGCCACAGGTGGTTGATCATCGGGTGGTGGGCCGCGGCGCCGGAGTCCACCCAGCTCGGCGCGCCGGGCTCGTGCAGCCTGCGCACGTGCTCGAGCTCGAGCAGCACGCCGGGCGAGAACCGCGCGAACTCTTCGTCGTACGCGATCTTGAACGCGAGCGCGCCAGTGCCCGCGCGCAGGTTGCACTTCATCGCGATCGGGCGGCCGCCGAGACGGAGGCTCATCGCCATCCAGGTCCCGCGCGCACGGGCACCGTGGCAGTACGCACGGAACAGCGCATGCGCCGTGGGATCGTCCTTCAGCGCGGTGCCTCCCTCGCCCTTCCAGCCGCGGGCCTCGAGGGCGAGGAACTCGTCGATCCACGCCTCGGGATCGCCGGCGTCCTCGAACACCACGGGGCCGAGCTCGGCGAGGCGTCGCTCCTGACGGCGCAGCTCCTTGCGCTTCTTTCCGGGGATCGAGCGATCGAGATAGACCTCGGTCGTCGCCGCCGGGCGGAAGATCGCACGCGTGTGGCGCTCCTCCTGGAACGCGGCGAGCCCGCGATGATTGAGCGCATCCGTGAGCGCATGACGCACGGCCGTGTCGGAGCCGATCGTGTCCCACACGAACAGCTGCGCTCCCGAGTCATCGCGCAGCCAATCGAGGAAGGCCTCGAGCGTCTCCGCCGCGCGCTCGGTGCGCACGAGAGGCGTGCCGAGGTACGCGTAGAGGTGCTTCCACGTGCCGAGGGTGGGCAGTGGCAGACCCTTGTAGCGGGCGTGCCGCACCAGCGGAAACAGCCCCACGAGGAACGCCGGCTGCTTCGGCAGCGGATTGGGCGCCCACACGAGCACGATCTCCACGCCTTGCGGTGGTGACACGTTCGCGAGTGCGGCGCGCAACGCGTATGGCTCGTAGAACGGGTTCGGATCCGCGGCATGCGCGGCGAGCTCCTCCCAGGCCGCGGTGTGCGCGGCGAGCCCCTCGAGCGTGCGCTCGACGGTGATCGTCAGCCCGCGTGGGGACGCGACCTCATCGGACGCCGCGGGAGATGGAACGGCTGCGCTCACGAACGAGATGTCACGAGGGTACCAAGTCCCAGGTGAGATCAGGGCGCGCTACATGCCCGGAGCGTCGCGATTCGCGCCCGCTGGAACTGCGACCTTCTTGCAGGTCCCCTTGGCAGGGATCGCGTAGCGGGTCTTGATCGGGCCACTGCGCACGGGGCTGCGCGTCTGGCAGCCGCCCTTGCCGTCGGACTCCGACCAGGTCCCCGTGTTCTCGGTCGTGACGTCGATCGTGGTGGCACGTGCACCGAGTGCAGTCTCGACGCGGACCGAGGTCCAGCCGCCCGAGCCGCACCCCTTGCCGGTGCTCGTGGAGCTGGCGCCCGTCAGCCGGCACGCGACACTGCCATCGGGCCGCACCAGCCAGAGCTTCGAGGTCTGATCGTAGCCCTCGTTCGCGCGGACAGTCCGGTATCCGAGCTGCACCTCGGCGAGTTCCGACAACATTGACGTCGTCTCGGTCACCGTGGGGATCGTGGGCGAGGTGCCGCCATCGACGAGCGCGCCGGTGGGGCTGACGAGGAGGACATGGATCACCTTGCCCTTGCGAGCCGTCAGGACCGTGACCTTCGTCGAGGTCGAGGCGACCGCCGCGTCGAGCCAGCCTCCGCGCTTGAGCTTGGCCGCGAGCGCAGCCTCGATCGGCGGAGCCTTGGGATCGACGTCGGCATGCACCCGGCCGGGGGCGAGGACCGCGAGTGCGAGCGCGATGGCGAGGCGGCTCATCGTCCGAGCACTCCCTCGACCATCTGTCGCGCGATCGGGTGGTAGCCGGCGCGGAGCTTCGCGAACGTCTCGATCGCTCCTGCCTTGGTGCGCGGATCGTTCGCGAGCGCCGTGTACAGCGGACGCAGGTACTTCATGCGGCCCACCGCGGCGAGGACCTCGTTGACCCGCGGGAGCACCGCGTGGTGGCCGGAGTGCAGCGCGAGCGTCAGCCACGAGACCAGCACGTCGTAGTTGGTGCTCGCCGTCAGGTGGAACTGCGCATCGAGCCCGCTGAGGAGCTCCTCGCTCGCCGGGCGCGGCACGGTCTCGAGATAGAGCTGCCACTCGGTCGCGGTCCACGCGGCGGCTGCCTCCACAGTCGGCGCCTTGCCGTGGAGGTCCTCGATCGCATCGAGGCGCTTGGAGCGCGGGGGCAGCGCCGAGGCCGGCACGCCCTCGCCATCGATCCACGTCGATGCGTTGGCCTTGGCGAGCGCACCGGGGAGCCCCTGCTCGATGTTCGCGAGGAAATCATCGGTGGTGATCGCCCCGAACCGGAACGTCTGGAGATAGCCGCGCAGCCAGGTCTCGAACGCCGGTCGACCGACCACGGCCTCGAGCGCGCACAAGAAGAAGTATCCCTTCTCGTACGGGATCAGCGAGTACCCATCGTCTGGATCGATGCCGCTCATGTCGGTGCGCAGGCGCGTCATCGCGGGGCGTTCCTTGAACCGCTCGATCGATTCATCGAGCTCGCGACGCCCGAGCGCGGCGTGCAGCGAGGCCATCTCCACGCCATCGAGCGCCTCGACGATCCGGCGCTCGGCGTACATCGTGAAGCCCTCGTTGAGCCAGAAGTGCTCGGCGTTCGCGTTGGTGACGAGGTTCCCCGTCCACGAGTGCGCGAGCTCGTGTGCCACCACGCTGACCAGCGATCGATCGCCGGCGATCACGGTGGGCGTGAGGAACGTCAGGCGTGGATTCTCCATGCCGCCGTACGGAAACGAGGGCGGCATCGTCAGGATGTCGAACCGCTCCCAGTCATACGGCCCGAACAACGCCTCGGCCGCGCCGATCATCGCCTCGACGTCCGCGAACTCGTACGCCGCGGCCTCGACCTGCGCCGGCTCGGCCCACACGCGGCAGCGCGGCGAGAGATCCTTGGACACCAGATCGCCGACGGCGAACGCAAACAGGTACGGCGGGATCGGCTGGGGCATCTCGAACCGCTGGATCGCGAGCTCGCCATCCTCGGTGCGACCGCGATCTGCCGCCGCCATCACGCAGGTCAGCGTGCGCGGGATCGCGAGCTCGGCGGTGTACCGGATCCGCAGGCGCGGTGTGTCCTGCAGCGGGATGATCGAGCGCGCGTGGCACGCCTGACACTGGCTGAACAGGTACGGCAGCTTCCCGCCCCGGGTCTGCGCGGGCTCGAGCCACTGCAGCGCCGAGGCGTCGGGCGAGGTGCGATAGCGCAGCTTGATCGCGCGGGTCGCCGCCGGCAGCGTGATCTCGAGCCGCGCACCGAGGAACGGCTCGGCTGGGTGGAGCGTGAACGCCAGCTCGCGGCCATCCTGATCCGCGACGCTCTCGATCGCGAGATCGCGGGTGTCGAGATCGAGCGCGCCTGCACCGGGGCGCTTGAACGTCAACGTCGCTTCGGCGTGCATCACGCGCGTGGCGAAATCGAGGCGAGCGGTCAGCGCGAGCGTCTCGGTCTCGAGCTGCGTGTCGTCGTTGTACGAGTGGGGATCGCGACGGGCCATGCCGCCGTCATACCCGATCTCGTCAGCGCGCGCCGCCGGGAGTCATCCCGCTCGGCACCGCGGCTGGGATCGAGGCGTCAAACGGTGCATCGCCGAGGGCGCCGAGGAACGCCTCGACGTCAGGTGCCTCCTGAGGCGTGGGCGTGCGCACCCCGCGGAGGTCTGGATCGATCGGGTTCTGCGTCGCGTTGCGATAGAACTGGAACACCTGGGGCAGCCCGGGGAACACGCCGTTGTGCATGTACGGCGCCGTGCGCGTGATGTTGCGCAGCGAGGGCGTGCGGAACCGGTTCGAGCCATCACCGGCATCGTGGGTGGCGCCCTGGAGGTCAGGCACGCGCAGCGTGTGGAGCTTGTAGTCCGAGAACATCGGACCGCCGTGGCACTTGGGGCACCCGATCTGGGTGAACACGTCGAGGCCGCGCTTCTGCTGCGGCGTCAGGGCTGTCAGCTCGCCCGCGACGAACCGATCGTACGAGGTCAGCGGGTTGGTCAGCGTGCGCTCGAAGGCGGCGATCGCCTTCTGGAGGTTGGTCTCCGTGATCGGGCCCGCGCCGAACACCGCCTCGAACTCGGTGACGTACGCCGGGATCGAGGACAGCCGCGACAGCAGCTCGGGGAAGATCGTGGTGTCCGTGTACGTGCTCCCCATCATCTCCGCCGCGGCGGTGAGTGGGCCGCGCGCCTGGAGCTCGAGCGAGTGCGCTCGGCTGTCCCAGAACATCGGCGCCAGCTCGCAGCTCGGTATGGTGTTGCTCGCCACCGCGCCGTTCCACGCCGTGTTGAGGATGGTCTGCGAGTTGCGGTTCGGCGGCGTCAGCGACGGATCCGTGGTGCCGATCGCGGTGCGCAGCCCATCGCTGTAGCCGGTGCGTGGGTCGTGGCAGCTCGCGCACGCGACATCCCCGTTGCCCGACAGGATCGGATCCCAGAACAGCAGGCGGCCGAGCGCGATCTTCGCCGGCGTGGCGGGATTGTCGACGGGCGTTGGCGCCACGACGGGCAGCGCGAATCCCGACGGTGGCGGCGGCTGCGGATCGATGCCCGCATCCGGCTGCGTCACATCATCGCCAGCCGCCGGACCGTCGGGTCCCGCGCAGCCACCGAGCAAAGTCACGCTCGCGACCACGCTCGCACCCACGCTCGCGACCACGCTCGCCACCATGTTCACCGCGATCAGCTCTCCAAGACGTCCCATGTCGACCTCCAGGCCATTGGTGCCCGAATGCGGTCAAACAGAGCGCTGGAGAAACAAACTGCAACGCGCTCCCGTCGCAACCCCTGGTTTTCCCGTGATTGTCGGGACTCGATCAGGTCTTGATCAGACCGGTCGCGTAGGGTGTTTCCTATGGGCATGGAAGCCACCGGCAGACTTCACGCGATCTACGAGACGAAGCAGGTCTCCGAGCGCTTTACGAAACGCGAGTTCGTCATTGAGCTCGTCGACAACCCCAAGTACCCGCAGACGGTGCTGTTCCAGCTCACGGGAGACCGCGTCTCTCAGCTCGACGGCATGAACGTCGGCGATCAGGTCCGCATCGAGTTCAATCTCCGCGGTCGTGAGTGGAAGAGCCCACAGGGCGAGATCAAGTACTTCAACAGCCTCGAGGTCTGGAAGCTCGAGCCGGCGCGCGCGAACGCCGGCAACAGCCGCCAGCCGTCGCGTCAGGCCACGGCGAACGATCCGCGTGATCGCTTCACCATGCCGCCGCGCGATGACGAGCCCCGTCCGGGCGACGTCGACGACATTCCGTTCTGATCAACGCTGGCGGATCGAACCGGCCGAGCGGATCGAATCGGCCGAGCGGATCGAATCGGCCGAGCGGATCGAACCGGTCAGATCTGCTCGACGGTGACGACGCCCTTGCGGGGCGTCTTGCGGAGCGGCACCGCATCCGGATCGCAGCTCAAGATCTGCTCGCTGTACTCGTACGCGAACTGGGTCTTGTTGATCGGGCGCAGCGTCTCCGTGCCCTGCCAGTAGCAGCCGTCGTAGACGTGCGCGCGCGTGCGATACGTCAGCGGCTCGAGCGATCCATCGTCGAACGTCACGGTCACCTGGCCGAGATGCCAGCGCGTCAAATAGATCGCGTCCGGCTCCTCGGGCGCGGCCAGCGAGAGCTTGTACGTGACCGAGTGGTCTCGCGTCGCGACGCGCGCTGCGCCGAGTGACAGAGCCAGTGCGCCGATCAGCGCCATCCTCCCGATCGGTGTGGTCAACGCTTGCTGCATCTCTCGATCTTGCATCGCGCGACGCGGGAGCGCCAACACTCTCGACGAAGCTGGGTGATCTCGATCGATGTCGGTGGATTGCCTACGCCGCGCGCACGCCGCGAGCCCACGAGGGCTGCGCTATCTCCGCGAAACTGCGCTGAACTCGAACCTGCGACGGTCTGACCCGCCGAGGGTTTACCGCAGCTGGACCAGGACCAGCAGCAGGGCCGCAGCGACCAGCAGCAGGACCCGCATCCGGACCCCAGCCCGCTGGGCCTCGGCTGCGGTCCTGGTCGTGCTATCGGCCGTGACGAGGGCGCTCGGTGGGACGAAGCCGCAACGCGGACAGTGCCCGGCCGCGGTGCCCGTCACGACGACCTGACAGACCAGGCAGCGAAACGCGCCCGGGGTCGGTCGAGCTGTGGCGGTTCCACGCGAATCCACGCCGGCCTCAGTCGTCGAGAAGGTCCGCGACCCAGTCCGTGGTGTTGACGATCTCGCCCGTGTTGTCGCCGACGTTGTTGCTCGCCGCGAGCTCGTCCGCGATCAGCGAGGTCATCTTGTTGACCTCGTCCATCACCAGGGCCTGGATCAACGACTGCTTCGGATCGGCTGCACGCTCGCGCGATAGCTTCGCCTCGCGAACCGCCGCCGCCACGTTGCGCGACGTCACCTTGAGCTCGCGCGAGAACAGGTAGTGCGCGAGGGCATCGCCATAGTCCGCTGCGGTCTGAAACCGCGCCTCGCGATCCCGCGCGAGCGCCTTGCGCACGATGCCCTCGAGCTCTTGATCGACATTGGGGTTGAGCGCGGTGATCGACGGGATCCGCGCGGCCTTCACCAGCTCCACGGTCTTGTGCGGCGTCTCCGCGGAGAACAGCCGCCAGCCGGTGAGCATCTCCCACGTGATGATGCCGAGCGCGAACACATCCGCGCGCAGGTCGACCTCGAGACCGAGCGTGGCCTCCGGCGCGAGGTAGCTGAACTTCCCCTTCACCACGCCCTCGTCGGTGATCTCCACCTGGCTATCGGCCTTGGCCAGCCCGAAGTCCACGACCTTCACCTCGCCGTTCTTCGACAGCATGATGTTCGGCGGCGAGATGTCCCGATGAACGATGCCGAGCGGCTTGCCGGTGTGCGGGTGATCGAGGGTGTGCGCGTAGCTGAGGCCCTTTGCGGCCTCGACCATGATGTGCAACGTCAGCGCGAGATCGCGGGTCTGATGCTCGTTGTGAAACGCGATCAGGCCCTTGAGATCGCAACCGTCGACGTACTCCATGACGAGGAAGTACGTGCCATCCGCGGCCTTCGAGATGTCGAACACCTGCACCACGTTCGCGTGCTGGAGGAACAGCGAGAGGCGCGCCTCGTCGAGGAACATGGTCACGAACTGCGGGTTCGTGGTCAGGTGCGGCAACACGCGCTTGATCGCGACGGCCTTCTTGAACCCCTTGACGGTCTCCGCGGTTCCCCGGAACACCTCGGCCTGACCTCCGCCGCCGAGGCGCTCGAGCACCGTGTAGGTGGTCTGCATCTGTCTGCAAAGGTTCGCGCGGACGGCTGCGCCGATCAAGCGCTCGTTTGCCGCGCGTTGCCACCAGCGACGACGTATCGTTCCGCGATGGGACGCGCCTCGATTCGTGCGCACGGCCGTGCACCAGGCCTCGCGCTCGGCCTCGCGCTCGGCCTGGTCGCCACGGGCTGTGGCTCGCGCTGCAAGGACGTCGCGGCGGTCCGGACCCAGCTGACCACGCGCGCAGGTGCACCGAACCGCGGCGCGGACGTTCAGGTCACCATCCCGCTCGCGCGCGCGAACGCGCTGATCGCCGAGCTGCTCCAGCAGCAACCCCTCACGGTGCCGCTCGAGGTGCCGGACCTCGGGCCCGTGCAGATCATCACGCATCCGCTCGCGGCCACGGTGCGCGAGGTCAAGCTGCTGCCCGGCGCCGCGGGACGCGTGCGGTTCTCGGTGCGCGTCGACATCGACGATCCCGACGAGCAGGTGACATCAATCTCCGCCGTCGCCGAGGTCGAGCCGGTGCTCACGCGCGGCCAAGGATCCGCCCAGCTCTCGATCGGGATCGGCGCCGAGAACGTGCTCTCGCTGAAGCCCGAGCTCGGCCCGGATGCCACCGCGAAGCTCGGCGGCGCCGTGAGCCGCTGGATGCCGGGCAGGCTCAAGGACAAGCTGCCCCAACCTCTGGTCGATGCGGCGGCGCGCAAGCTCGGCGGCCACCTCACCGGCGCCGCGTGGACGGTGCTGCAGAAGTCCCTGCTGGTGCGGCTCGGCGATCTGACCCGCCTGCGGCTGCGGCTCCCCGAGGTCCCGGTCGCGCGTGTCGATCTGCACTCGGCGAGCGCGCCCGACGTGCTCGTGGTGGATGTCATGAGCGATCTCCCGATCCGCGGCGGGCTCGGTCCCATGGTGGCGCCCTCCACCGAGATCACCGTCCGGATCGCCGGCAGCGCCGCCGCCGAGCTCGCGAACTGGGCGATCGATCAACGCCTCGCACCGCAGTGGTACACGCGCAGCCTCAAGCCCTCACCGAACGGCGAGTTCCGTCCGCGGTTCGACTATCTCCCCGGCAGATCGCACCCGATCAAGGTCTATGCGTTCCAGGAGCGCGGCGGGTGCTCGTACTTCCGCGTGGGCGTGAACGCGAAGGTCGCGCTCCGTAAGGGCGAGCTGATCGTCACCGCGACGGATCGCGATCTCGAGGCGAGCCAGGCGAACCCCGCGATCGAGGCTGCCGCCTGGGTGAAGTACTTCCTGACCGGCGCGATCGATCGCTCGAAGCGCGTGGCCGCACACACCCAGCTCACGATCGGCGGCCGCGCGCTCGTCACCGAGGTGGTGAGCGCGGAGCTCGCGCACGACGAGCTCGCCTTCGGCCTCCAGTTCTCCGCCGGACCTCAACCCGCGGCGACCGCGCTGAACGGATCGGGGACATCGAGCCCGAGCGCCGGATCCTCCGGCGGCATCAAGAACAGCTCGCGATAGATCCACGCCACGAACGCGTCGATGTTCGGCCCCACGCGGCGTGCCCCGAACACCTCGTGGATCCGATCGTGGAGCGCGAGGTTCCCCGCCGTGTCCTGATCGAGCGGGCTGACCGCGCGGAGCACCGACAACTCCACCAGGTGCTTCGTGGGCGCGAGCAGGCTGGCCTCCACCGAGCGAGGGACCGGCGCACGTGGCGCGAGCGGCGGACGATCGCGCGCCTCGGCGTGCAACCGCGCGAGCTTGCCGCGATCCGCGAGGCCGTAGGCGTGCGCGCGCGTCAGCAGCTGGAGGAACACCTCGGCGGAGAACAGGCCGGGCAGCGCATCGACGGGCCGCCCGTACGGATCGAGCACGACGTGTGCGCTGTTGCCCGTCAGCGTGCGCTCGAGCTTCTTGCCGTTGCCGAAATCGATCGTGACCCTCGGCACCGGCCGCACGGACTCCCAGTGGAGGACGAACCGGTCGCGCAGCATCCGGTTGATCCGCGGCTCGGGGTACAGGAGCTTGCGGAAGAACCGGCTGTTCGCGCACGACAGCTCCTCGTCGAGCCGGCCGAGCAGCCGCAGCGAGAGGATCGGCCGCTGGGTCCGGCGTGCCTCCACCAACGCCGCGGGCAGATCCGTGAACCAGTAGAGCAGGGTGGTGTGGGCATCCCGCTGCGAGCAGATCGCATCGAGGGCGGGCGAGGCGCCGGTGCCATGACGCGCGAGGTAGCTGCGAAGGTCATCCATGCCCTCACGATAGGGCGCGGTGTGTTAGCCGTTTGTAAGCATCAGCCCCAGCGATAGCCGACGCCGCGGATGCTGACGATGATCGCGGGCTCCGCTGGATCTCGCTCGAGCTTGGCCCGCAGCCCCGCGATCGCCACATCGACGGCGCGCGTGGTGTTGCCGGGCGACACCCTCCACACGTGCGCGAGCAGATCTGCGCGCGACACCACCTGACCGGCGCGGCTCGATAGCCAGCGGATCACCTCGAGCTCGCGCACGGTGAGCTCGATCGCGCGGCCCTCGCGGTGCGCCGTGGATGCGGAGAGATCGATCGTGCAGCCATCGATCTCGAGCTGCTCGGCCGGCCGAGGCGCGAGCGCGGCGCGGCGCCCGGCGGCACCCACGCGCGCGACCATCTGCGAAGGCGGGAAGCTGGCGTCGAACGCATCATCCGCACCAGCCTCGAGGGCGCGGATCCGCGCGGGCACATCGCCGATCTTCGTGACGACGATGATCGCCTCGTGCGGCCGTTCGCGCCGGAGCTTCTCGGCGAGCTCGGGGGATCCGACCAGCGCGAGATCGAAGGTCGTGCCGCGCGTGGCGGCGCCACGGTCCACCGTGTGGCCGGCGCGCTGGAGCAACTCGACGATCTCGGCGCACAGGCGATCCGCCGCGACATCGACGAGGATGCGCACGGCCTAGCGCCGGCACCGAGGCGCGGAGCGTCCCCAGCCGAGGATGACGTTGCCGTGATCGGGCTCGAAGCGGAGGCGGAAGGGCCGCGCCTCGAGGACGAGATCCTTGATCGCGAAGCCGGCGAGTAACGTCGCGGAGATCGTGCCAGTCCAGCCGACGCGCGCGAGGGCAAACGTAGTCGAGACGCCCGCGGCAAGGAGGGTGGCGCCGACCAGCAGCAGCACGATCCCGAGGCCGGACTCGACGCAGACGATCGGGCGGCCCTCGGTGAGCGGCGCTGTGAGCGAAGGCTGCGGATGACGGAGGAGCCAGAGGTCGCGGAGCAGGCCCTGGCCGAACAGCGTGCAGGCGACGACGAGCGCGAGGCCGCCGAGGGAGACCTGCGCGGGGAGCGCGGGGGCCGCGACGGCGACGGCGCCGGTGGCGAGCCCGATCAGCGCGAGCTCGACGCGGGCGAGGGTGCGCACGGCTTCAGGGTAGCTGATCTGGCGGAGCAACGATCAGGGGAACGACTCGCCGGCGCCCAGCGCGGCAGGCGTGCTCGTGTGACACATCCAGACGCCATCGAACTCGCCATCGAACTCGCCCTCGATCTGATACGTGAGCGCACCGCACAGGCAGCTTCCTCTCCGTCGCATGGCGGCGAGCGTACGCGATTCAGGTCGACTTGAACCCGATCTTCACGTGGGTGCCGTCGCAGAACGGTTTCTTGCTGCTGCCGCCGCACCGGCACAGCCGCGCTTCCTGGATCCGCGCCACCATCCGGCCGGTGCCGCTGGTGATCTCGAGGTTGCCGCGGATCTGGAGCGGGCCGTCGGTCTGGGGATCGATCGCGAGCGGGCCGTCGCGAACCTCGAGCATCTCGGTGTCCTTGCCGGTCGCGGGCTCGCCGCTCGCGGCGAACGCGATCTCGTGGTGCGAGCCATCGCAGAATGGCTTGTGCTTGGAGGCGCCGCAGCGGCAGAGCGTGGCGCGGAAGCCGGCGGGGACGCCGTTCACGACCAGCTCGCCGCGAACCGCGTAGGGGCCGGCTTCGCGGACGGAGATCAGGTTGACGGGGGGAGCGGCCTCGTTCGGGTGGCCGTCCTTGCGCTCGTACCGGATCGCGCCCGAGGGGCAGACGTGAGCGATGCCGGCGAGCAGCTCGACGTCCATGGCGTCGGGGTGGATCCACGGTCCCTGGACGTTCGCGAGGAACACGCCGGGAGCACCGGTGACGCAGTGGCGTGAGTGGATGCACTTCACGCCCTCGTAGATCAGCGTCAGATCTTTGCCCTCGATGCGATCGATGCCGTCGGTGCTGATCGGCGCGGGTGGAGCGATCGGAAGGGAGACGCGTGGGGCCTTGGGGGTGGGTTCGCGCTGCGCGCTGGCGAAGCCTGCGGTTGCCCGCTGCGCGAGCTCGCTGAGCATGCGGTGGGCGGTGGTGGCGCGCTCGTCTCCCGAGGTGGCGAGCTGTGCGGAGACCACGGTCATCTCGGTGAGGCGCTCGGTGAAGAACCGTGCGGCACTCGCACCCGAGGGGACGGCGCCGGCCTCGCGGAGAGCGGTGAAGGACATGCCGGCGTTGCAGTCGGGGTTGGAGGGACCGGCGGGGAGGCGCGCGGCGCGCTCGGCGACCGGGGTGATTGCGCGCATCAGGCCGAGGGCGAGATCGACGACGAGGGTCTTCTCGGGGGAGGGGCGCGGAACCGTGTACGCGTAGGCGAGCAGGCGGAGCATCAGCGCATAGCCGGTGTTGGCGAGATCGACCGTGGTGGCGGCGATCTCGTCCTCGATCCACACGCGGCCCTCGGCGCGCACGGGCCGGCGGAGGACCGGGTTGTGGGCGGCGGGGAACGCGGGCCGGAAGGCGGGGGTCGCGGCGTGGAGGGCGGCGAGCTCGGTGCGGATCGCCACGAAGCGAGCGAAGTGCGAGTCCTCGGCGTGCTCGGGTGCGCCCTCGCCTTGTTCGACGATCGCGGCGAACGCGGCGAGTGCGGTCTTCAGGCAGATCACGGGCCTGCCGGCGATCCGGCTCTCGGCGGGAGACAGCTGGAGTGCGGGGTCGCCACAGAAGGCCGCGGCTTCGCCGTGCAGGGCGACGAAGGCGCGGAGGCCGGCGCCGAGCTCGGCGTAGAAGGCGCCGACGGTGTCGTAGTCGATCGCCATCGGGGTGAGGCGGCGCGCGGAGGTTCCGCGGGAGAACGCGAACGCGGGAGCGAAGTCTTCGCCCTCGCGCTCGGTGGAGCCGATCGGCCGCTCGAGGTGGATGAAGTGCTGGAGGACCTCGGTGTTGAACGGCGCGAGCTTGACCACCACGCCGGCGGGGAGGAGCCCCGGGTCGAGTGGGAAGTTGCCGCGGCCGAAACGGGGGGCGCCACCGAGGGCGGAGGTGATGTTCCAGACCGCGGTGAGGTGGCTCATCTCCTCGATCGAGATCTGGAGGATGGTCTGGCGCCAGCGCTCGACGGCGGCGGCCTCGGCAGGGGACAGGCCCTCGGCCTCGCCGCGCCGGAGGCTGAACGCGGCGTAGAGGTACGTGCACATCAGGTTGTGCTCGAGCTCTGCGGCCTCGTAGAGCAAGTGAAGGAGATGCTCGCGGGTCGGGGCGTCGCTCATCGAGGGACCACTTTGCCCCGGAATCGCGCAGATCGAAATCGCGGGCGGCCTCTCAGATCGGGGAGGCCGTGATACGACGCTCCCCATGATTCTCGTCCACGGTGGAGCTGGGGAGGTCGCGCCGGAGCGGCACGATCGGATGCGCGCGGGAGTTCGAGCGGCGGCGGCGGCCGGAAAGGCCTTGCTCGACCGCGGCGGAACGGCGCTCGATGCGGTGGTCGCCGCGGTGCGCGTCCTCGAGGATGACCCGGAGTTCGGCGCGGGGCTCGGCTCGGCGCTGACGCGCGATGGCACGGTGGAGACGTGTGCCTCGGTGATGGATGGCGCGCGGCAGAAGGCCGGTGCGGTGGCGGCGGTGCAGGATCTGGGGCAGCCGGTGATCGTGGCGCGTGCGGTGCTCGAGATCGGTGAGCACGTGATGCTCGCGGGGCCGGCCGCGCAGCGGTATGCGGCGGAGATCGGGATGTCCCCGGCGCCGGCGGGATCGCTGGTGACGCCGCGCTCGATGGCGCAGTATCGCGAGGCGCAGCAAGGTGGCGCCACGCGGCTCGCGAATGAAGGTGGTGGTGTGGGCGCGGTGGCGCGGGATGCGAAGGGCGGCTTCGCGTCGGCGACCTCGACAGGCGGGACGATCTATCGTCGCGCCGGGTGCGTCGATGACTCGGCGGTCCCGGGGATCGGCTCGTGGGCGGACGAGGAGTGTGCGGTGTCCACGAGTGGTGGTGAGGCGCTGTTCAAGGTCGCACTCGCGCACGAGATCGCGATGCGGGTGAAGCTCGGTGCGGGTCTGCGCAAGGCGATCAAGGAGAGCCTCAAGGAGCTCAAGAAGATGGCGCCGGACGGTTTCGCGGGCGCGATCGCGGTGGACAAGGATTCTTGGCTCGCGATGCAGATCGGACCTGCGATGCCGGTGGCGTGGATCGATGCGATGGGGCCGAACGACGCGATCGGGTTCCCGTACTGAGATCCTACGCGCGCTCGGGATGGACGAGCGCGGCGATGCCGACGGCGATGCCGGCGATCGCGGGGACGAGCAGCATGTGGGCGCCCGGCATGAGCGCGATCGTCATGCCCTTCACGTCGGCCTCGACGAGAGCGTAGGCGATCGCGTAGTGCAGGCCGATCCAGGTGGCGAGGGCGACGAGGCCCACGAGGACTGAAGCCGCGGCGAGCCCTCGTCCGAGCCGCTTACGGGCGACGGCGGCGAGGCCCACGCCCACGAGGAGGAGGGCGGGTGCGAACGCGACGACCGCCCACTTGAGGTAGTCGGCGACCATCTTGACGTCGTCGCGCGTGTCGCGGACATCGGTGGGGAGGCGCTTCTCGATGAAGCCGGGGAGCTTGCGATCGAGCGCGCCGTGGGTCTTCTCGAGACCGAACGAGAGCTCCTTCGCCGACAGCGTGATGCCGACGGGCCCTTTGCGCAGCTCGGCGAGAGGCATGACGAGGCCGATCAGGCCGGCGAGGCCGAGCAGGATCAGGACGTGCTTGGCGACCTTCATGGCAGCGCGATGATCTCCAACGCGCGTTGCACGTCCATGATTCCCAGGGACAGCCCGGCCTGGCGTGGGTCGCGGGCGATCAGGTCGAGGAGCTCGAGGGCTTCGTGCGCGGTGGCGAGACGCTCGTCGAGCTTGCGGGCCATCAGCCTGCGCGCGAACCGCTCGAGCAAGGGATCCGCGTCCACGCCGGGGGCGCGCTGCGCGATCGTTGGTGGATCCTGGCTGATGCTCGCGAGAGCGATCTCGATCGCGGAGCCCACGAACGGCCACTTGCCGGAGAGCATCTCGTAGACGATCACGCCGAGGGCGTACAGATCGATCCGGTGATCGATCGGATCGCCCTTCGCCTGCTCGGGCGCCATGTAGAGCGGGGTGCCGAGCACCTGGCCCGTGGAGGTGAGCTTGCCGCCGGCGATGCTGTCGTCGGGATCGCGGAGGACGGCGATGCCGAAATCGACGATCCGGGCGATCTCCTCACCGGAGGCGCTGGTCTCGACCAGCACGTTCGCGGGCTTGAGGTCGCGGTGGATCAGGCCCGCGTCGTGGGCGTGCTCGAGCCCGGCGAGCAGCTGGCGCGCGAGGTGGAGGATGCGGGCGGGGGGCTGCGGCTTCTTGCCGATCAGGTCCGCGAGGGTGGGGCCGAGCGCGAGCTCGAGGATCATCACGTGCAGGCCGTCGGGCGTCTCGCCGACGTCGAGGACGGAGATCAGATTTGGATGCTGGAGGCGCGCGGCGACCCGGGCTTCGCGCTGGAACCGGGCGAGCATCGTCGGATCGTCGACGAGGTGAGCGTGCAGGACCTTGATCGCCACGGTGCGCGCGAGCTTCTCGTCCGTGCCGCGGAACACCGCGCCCATCGTGCCCTTGCCGAGCACTCCGAGGACCTTGTAACGATCGAGGACGAGCTTGCCCACGAGCTCTGGCACCGCCTGGGGCTTGACGTCGCCGACGCCGAGCCTCGTGCGCAAGCCGTCATCACCCGACATCGGGAGCAGCTTAGCGCGTGCCAGCCCGAACAGGCAGGCCACACGCCGGGATGCGGGTCGGACGCGGCGCGGACGATGCGCGTACGATGCGCGCATGTATCACGCACTGTTCGGGCAGATGTCCAAGGAGCTCCGCCAGGCGGAGAAGTGGCTCGATCTCGCCGTCGCTCACGCCGAGGCGAAGAAGTTCGATCCGAACCTGTTCCTCGGGTTCCGCCTCGCGCCGGATCAGTTCGCGTTCGCGCGCCAGGTCCAGACCGTGTGCGACACGGCGAAGCTCGCGGCCTCGCGGTTGACCGGCAAGGAGGCGCCGAAGCACGAGGACAAGGAGACCACGATCGCCGAGCTGCGCACCCGGATCCAGGCGGTGCTCGAGTTCGTCGACGGCTGCACGGCCAAGGACTTCGAGGGCGCCGCGGCCCGCGTGGTCACGCAGCCGCGCTGGGAGGGCAAGACGATGACGGGCGCGAACTACTTCCTCGAGCACGCGCTGCCGAACTTCTTCTTCCACCTCACGCACGTGTTCGCGATCCTTCGCCACAACGGCGTCGCCGTGGGGAAGCGCGACTACCTCGGTGCGCTGACCTTCACCGCACCGGCCTGACCACCGCCGCGCGCAGGGTCAGCGGTAGTCGACGAACACGTCGGCGAGGTGCCCGGCGAGCGTGAAGTCCACGCCCACGAACACCGTGCCGCGGGTCCACTCGAGCATCAGCTCCTCGTCATCGGTGCTGCGGCCGGTGGGGAGCCCGAGGGTGCGGATGAACCAGGCCTCGTCGGGTACGCCTCGCGGTCCGCGTGGCTCCCACACGTACTGCTCGAGGATCCCGGGTGCAGCGAGCACGCTGAAGCCCACGAGCAGCTGCTGATCGTCCACGCTGAGCTCGAGGCCGAGCTGGGGATAGACCAGCTGCCCTTTGCGGCGCATGAAGTAGTCACTCGCGGGGCCGAGGCGCTGCTCGATCTCGGCGCGCGTGGCGGTGTTGCCGAGGCCGCAGATCGTGATGTGCGCGAGGTCCAGCTCGGGGACGATCGCGTTGGCTGCGCGTGGAGCACCGAGGAGCACGCGGCTCAGCCAGGGCATGGGAACCCCGAGCATACCCGTGTGGGACGGCCGCAAACTTGCCCCCGCCCACCGAACGGTCGAAGCATGGTCGTGATGATGGAGATCTCGATGGT
>JAYVRN010000436.1:0-5088 GCA_043776275.1 Myxococcales bacterium
ACGGACATCGCCGACATCACCCACGCGACGAGCGGCGAGACGTACGCCGCGAGCACCACGTGGAGCACCGAGGTCTCGACGAGCAAGAGGAAGATCAACACGCCTGCGTAGAGCGGCCACCCCGTCGCACGATGCGAGGTGAACCGCGTGGGGCCCGTGTCGGGCCGTCGCCAGCCGGTGACCACGGCGCCGAGCAGCACCAGCTCGGTGGCGACCACGCTGGCGACACGCGCTGGCAACCGGACCGCCACCAGCGTCGCCGTCAGGGCCTCGAGCGCCGAGTGACCTGCGGTGCGCTCCGCTCGCCAGCGCGCCCGCGCCCCGCGCCCGCGAACGATCAAGAGCGCGAGCATGCCAAGCTCGAGGGAGATCGCCGCAATGGTGACAACGCGGGTGGGATCAGCGACGTGCGCCAACAGCACGCGGGCCAGGCCGAGGCCGATCCCGAGCGTCACGCCGAGCACCCAGCGCGGCAGCCGCCCCGGACGGATCGCGAGCAGGTACATCACGAGGCCCGCGGTCACCACGCAGTCGATCGAGGCAGCGAGCGCGACCGCCGAACGCGCCGGCGGTGCGGCCGTGGCGGAGATCTGCAGCGTGAGCCATGCGCCGATCCAGATCGTGAGGACGGCGCCACACGAGAGCACCGCGCGGAGCTCGAAGCGGCGGCTGGTCATGCCGCTTGGATGCCGCGAGCGAGGGACGCGTTGGGACCAATCCAAGGTCAGCGCGTGAAGCGATACATGCCCGGGCCGACCGTGCTGGGCACCGAGAACGTCCCGAACCCCGCGAGGCCGCTGGTCCCCGCCTTGCCGGAGATCGCCGGACCTTCGAGGATGACCTCGTCGTCAGAGACCCAGTTCTCCTTCAAGGAGCTCGAGGATGCACTCGCCTTGCAATCCTTGGGCGCGTACTGCTTGTCGAGCACGGTGACCTTCGAGCGTTCGCCGACCGCGAGCGGCGTGAATACGATCGGGGTGGCGCCAACGGTCTCCACCCTCAGCATCATCTCGAGCGTCTCGGTCTCCTCGCCAGCCTTGTCGCAGACCAGGCAGCCGTAGCCCGCCGCGATGCCGGCGATCGTGCGCGTGGGCTTGTCGTTCCAGTGGATGTAGGTCGAGCCGCCGCAGTACTTGTTGTTGTAGTCGTACGTGTAGATGGCCGAGGTCGTGCGCCACCAGCCGTCGGCGCGCTTCACGAACACGTAATACTCGGAGTGATCGAAGCGCAGCCCCTCGGGGACGGCGCAGCGCACACCGCCGACGCGGATCTCTCCGGTCGCCGTCTTGTGGATCATCTGCGGGCGTCCGCTATTGGCCTCGGTCGCCATGCCCTGGGGCAAGCTCGCCACGATGTCGATCGAGGGATCGAGCACGGCATCGCAGATCGGCTTGGTCGCCGGCTTGATCTCGCTCCCCGTCTTCGGATCGAGGTCGGAGAAGCCGCACGGGCGCGCGGCCTGACAGCTCGCGAGCAGCGTCCGATACGGGCCGGAGAGGGGCAGCGGCAGCACGGGCGTGGCACTCGCGAGAGCGGCCCCGGCGTCGATCAGCGTGGGCGTGACTCCGGCATCGACACTCGGCACCGGTGGCACGAGCGCCGGCGCCACGGTGGGCGCTGCCGTCGTCGTGACGGTCGGCCCCGGCCGCGTTGGCTCGGACGGTGGTGACGCGGCCTGTGAGCAGCCCGCGATGAACGTGATCACGAGCCGCCGGGACATCACGCGATCATACAGACGTGCACGACGCCCGGGTCATTCCCGAGAACCGACGTTATGCGGGCGTCTCGCGATCGAGCTCGCCGGTCCAGTACAGATAGTCGCGCCAGGCATCGGGGATCGAGCGCAGTGAGATCCGGATCGCCACCGCGGGTACCCAGTTTGGCTGCGCCGGCGTGGCGAGCAGATGCATCCCTGCCTCGCGCGGCGTGCGCCCGCCCTTCTTGCGGTTGCACAGGTAGCAGCAGGTCACGATGTTGGTCCACTCGGTCAGCCCGCCCTGCGAGCGTGGCTTCACGTGGTCGTAGGTCAGCTCGCTGATCGAGGCCTTCTTCGCGCAGTACTGGCACTTGTAGTTGTCGCGCGCGTAGATGTTCACGCGCGAGAACTTCACCGGACGCGCGTGACGACGGAACGCGCGGAGCAGGCGCACCACGGCCGGCACCTTGATGATCACGTTCACGGACCGGATGTCCTTGCCGTACTCCTCGATGACCTCGACCTTGCCGAGGAACAGCAGCGTGATCGCGCGCTGCCACGAGATGACTTTGATTGGCTCGAACCCCTGGTTCAAGAGCAGGGTTTGCGCACTGTCCATCGATCAACCCTCGAGCACGAATGTAGCATCCGGCCCGCAGAGCGCGACATTTGCTATCGCTGCGTGCGATCTCGGGCACATAGGACGGAGTGCGCCGGATTCGATATTGAAAACGATTTTCAGAAATGATAGCTCTCTGAGGTGTCGACTCTCGCGGAGATCTCGCTCGGCCAGACCGCCAAGGTCGTGACGGTCGACGGTCCCCGCGCGTTTCGCCGGCGGCTCCTCGAGATGGGCCTGGTCCCCGGGACCGAGGTCCGCGTGGTCACGATCGCCCCGCTCGGAGACCCGTTGCAGATCGAGGTCCGCGGTGGCCAGTGGTCGATCCGCCGGGCGGAAGCCGCGCAGATCCAGGTCGACCGATGACGGCGACGGGATCCGCGACCGAGTCGACAGCGGGATCGACGAAGGAACCCACGACGGGATCAGCCGCAGGGGCGACGGCGGGATCAGCGGCGAGATCACACTGCGAGCCCGCCGGCACCGGCCAGGCGCGATCGAACGAGCGGGCGCAGATCGTCCTCGCCGGCAACCCGAACGTCGGCAAGACCACGCTGTTCAACGCGCTCACCGGATCCTCGGCCAAGGTCTCGAACTATCCGGGCATCACCGTCGATCGGCGCACGGGTCAGCTGACGCTTCCCACCGGCAAGCTCGCCGACCTCACCGATCTCCCGGGCACCTACAGCCTCAATGCGCGGAGCGCCGAGGAGCAGATCGCGCTCGACGCCCTGGTCGGCCTCGATGGTGATCCGGTCCCCGACGTGGTCGTGGTCTGTCTCGACGCCACGCAGGTCGCCCGCTCCGCGTACCTCCTCGCTCAGATCCAGGAGCTCGGCGCGCGCTGCGTGGTGGCGCTCACGATGGTCGACGAAGCCGAGCGCGGCACGAACGCCACCCACACCGCGGCTCCCGCTCCGAGCAAGCTGGCCGCGCTGCTCGGGTGCGAGGTCGTGGCTGTCACCGCCCGCACGAAGCTCGGCCTGAAGGATCTGGTCGCCGCGATCGACCGCACCCTCCGCAAGGATCGCGTTGCGGTGTGGCGGTGGACGCCCTCCCCCGCCCTGCGCGCTCACCTCGATCACGTGAAGGGCGCGCTCCCCGCGTCGTGGTGCGCGGCGACCCGATACGGCACCGCCGCGCCGACCGCGCCGACCGCGCCGACTGGGCCGACCGTGCCGACCGCGCCGACTGCAGACGATGCCCTCGCGCTGTGGGCGCTGACCTGCCTCGAGCCGCGGACCGGTGCGGACGATGACGAGCTCGTCGCACCCGCGGAGCTCCGGACGGCGGCGACCAGCCGCTCGATCGAGCGTGGGCCTGACGACGAGGCGGTGCTCGGTCGCTGGGGCTGGCTCGATCGGGAGATCCCGAAGCTGGTCGTGCGCAAGGTCGATCGCAGCCGCACCGAGCGGATCGATCGGATCCTGCTCCACCGCGGCCTCGGCTTCGTCACGTTCCTGGCCGTGATGGCCGTCGTGTTCATGTCGCTGTTCTGGTGGTCGTCGCCGGTGATCGATCTGATCGATGCGGCGTTCAAGGGCATGGGCGCGCAGCTGCACGGACTGCTCGGTGACGGCATCTTCACGGACTTCCTCGTCGATGGCGTGATCGGTGGCGTGGGCTCGGTCCTGGTGTTCCTCCCGCAGATCCTGCTGCTGTTTCTGTTCCTCGGCTTCCTCGAGGACTGCGGCTACCTCGCGCGCGTGGCCTACCTGATGGACCGCATCATGCGGACCATGAACCTGCACGGACGCGCGTTCGTGCCGATGCTGTCGGGGTTCGCGTGCGCTGTGCCGGCGATCCTCGCGACGCGCACGATGGAGCGGCGGCGCGATCGCATCCTGACCATGATGGTGGTCCCGCTGATGACCTGCTCGGCGCGGCTGCCCGTGTACACCCTGATCATCGGCGCGCTGATTCCCGGCTCGCGGGTGATCCAGGGCCTGCTGATGGTGGGGATGTACCTGTTCAGCGTGCTGACCGCGCTGATCGCCGCGTGGGTGATGTCGAAGACGGTGAAGCCGCTCAAGGCGAAGCGGCTGCCGTTCCTGATCGAGCTACCGCCGTATCGCTGGCCGCGCTGGCGCGACGTGCTGCGCATGATGTGGAGCAAGTCGAGCGTGTTCCTCCGCGAGGCGGGCACGGTGATCCTCGGGTGCTCGATCGCCCTGTGGGCCCTGCTCTACTTCCCCCGCGAGCTGCCCGCGGGCTCGCCCGACTACGACGCGCTGATCGAGCGCGCCCCGACCGAGGAGGCGAAGCGCGTGCTCGACGACGAGCGGCAGGCGGTTCACCTCGCGTCGAGCTATGGCGGGCGGCTCGGGCACACGATCGAGCCGGTGATCGCGCCGCTCGGCTTTGACTGGAAGATCGGCGTCGGCATCATCGGGGCGTTCGCCGCGCGTGAGGTGTTCATCTCGACGCTCGGCATCGTCTATGCCGTCGGCGGGGATGCGGACGAAGCGTCGGAGCCGCTGCGCACCGCGCTGCGCCAGGCCAAGAAGGCCGATGGCTCACGGGCGTACACACCGCTGGTCGGGATGTCGCTGATGGTGTTCTTCGCCCTCGCCTGCCAGTGCATGAGCACGCTCGCGGTGGTCAAGCGAGAGACCGGCGGCTATCGCTGGCCGCTGTTCTTGTTCGCGTACATGACGGTGCTCGCGTGGGTCGTCAGCTTCGCCGTGTATCAGGGCGGCCGGCTGCTCGGGTTCTGAGCGCTCAGCGCGTCAGCTTCCGGTACTCGTTGATGTGGCGGATCGCCGAGCGTGAA
>JAYVRN010000437.1:0-5087 GCA_043776275.1 Myxococcales bacterium
GTCGACTTGCCGTAGTTGTGCCAGAGGTACGCCGTGGACCACATCCGCTCGGAGAGGATCTGGTCCGGCTTGTTCTCGCCGAGCTCGAACTCGTTGCGAACGACGGAGAACTCCTTGTCGAGATCGGCCTGCGCGATGTTCGAGTTGATCATCCGATCGGCCTCGAGCTCGATCGCCCACGCGAGGTTGTCGTCCTTCGACGGCATCGTCTCGAAGTAGTTCGTGCGGTCGTACCAGGTGGAGGCGTTGTTCGAGGCGCCGCGCTTCTGCAGCTCCTCCCAGACCTTGGGGTGCTTCGGCGAGCCCTTGAACATCATGTGCTCGAGGAGGTGCGCCATCCCGGTCTCGCCGTAGCCCTCCATGCGGGAGCCCACGAGGTACGTCACGTTGATCGTGAAGGTCTCCTTGGTGGGATCTGGGAACAGCAGCACGTGCATGCCGTTGCCGAGCACATACTCGGTGATGCCCTCGACGGCGGTCAGCTGCTTGGGCGGCGTGGGAGCCGCGAGCGCGGAGCCCGTGGCCAGCGCCAGAGACAAAGACAGAGCCAGAGCAGAGGAGGTGAGCGCGACGGAGGAGATCTTCACGGCGCGGTTATAGCGCCAGTCTCGAGCTCCGTGCGGCGATCGACCTGGCCACGGCTAACCACATGCGAGGCGAGAGATGCCCGGCCCAGTGTCCCATGGTGTCGCGCCTCAGGGCGCAGGCGTGAGTGCCGGCGCATCAGGCGCGGGGGCAGGCACATCGGGCGCGGGCGCCGGAGCGGGCCCGGGTGCTGGATCGGGCGCAGGCGCGGGTGCCCGCTTCTTGTCGCGGACGATCGGCACGGGCTCCTCGGTCATCGGCTCCTGGAGCACGGTGTGGCCCTCGCCGCCGAGGAGGATCGCGAGGGCGACCACGCCACCGAGCAGCGCGGCTGCGCCACCGCCGATCAGCGCGCACGCCTTGTTGCTCTCGAAGTCCGTACCGATCTCGCAGGTCCCGAGGCCCACCACGCCGCCGAGGATCCCGGCGGTGACCGCGGGATGCCGCACCCCGAACTCACAGCCCGACGATCCGACGATCGCCACGCACAACAGCAGAGCGAGAGCGCGCATCACCCGTGGTAGCCGGTCTCTTTGCCCTTGGCCACCTGCGCCGCCGTCCAGTCCCCGAACACCTGATCGCGCACGTCCCACAGCGCCGGGAAGAACCGGGTCTTGCGGCCGCTCTCGAGGAGCTCCGAGTGCTTTCCCTTGAGCGACGGCGTGCCGGTGCCGATGATCCGGTAGACCAGCATCAGGTGGCGAGAGCGCCAGGTCTGGAGCAGCTGATCGTAGTCGACCAGACCCTCACACAGCTGGAACAGCTGGTGGTGGGCGTGGGGGTCATCATAGATCTGGCGCAGGGTCACGCCCTGCTGCTCGAGGAACGCGCCGAACGCCGGCCATACCAGCTCGCCGGGGAGCTTGAGCATCATGCGGAAGCCCGGCGATTCCTGCCCCGAGCCGCGCCCGAGGCCGGTGCGGATCGTCATGTAGTCCGTGGGCGCCATCGTGTCGAGCAGCTCGATCGAGTGGAGCAGCACGTGCTGGACGGTGGAGATCCGGCGCAGCGTGGTGATCGCGCGCGCCGTGGCACCGAGCGCCAGCTGCGTGCACACGAACCGCAGCTCGTGCTCGATCATCTTCATGTACAGCTCGTGCGCCTGGTGCACGACCTGGAACTGGAGCTCGTCGTGACACGACAGCTCTCCCGGCGACTTCTGGAGAGACAGTAACTCCTCGGTGCGGATGTACTTCTCGTAGTCGGTGAGCGCCACGAGAGCTTGATATCACGAGGTGCTCAGTTGCACGACAGGTGCATGACGCTGACGCTGTCGCTGCCCCGGTTCGCCACCGCGAGGTCCGGCTTGGCGTCGCCATCGAGATCTCCGATGAAGACGCCGCTGGGCGCCAGGCCGGAGCCGTAGTCGACCTTCGGGAGCAGCGTGCCATCGCCCTTGCCGCGGAGCACGGCGACGGTGTTGCCACCCTCGATCGCCACCGCCACGTCGGCCTTGCCATCGCCATCGACGTCGCCGATCGCGAGGTTGTTCGGGCTGACGCCCGCGCGATATTCGACCTTGGCGGCGAACGTCCCGGTGCCCGTGCCGATGAGCACGTCGACCGACTCGCCGCTGTACGTGGTCGCCGCGACATCGAGCTTCCCGTCGCCATTGAGATCACCGACCGCCACACCGCGCAGAGACACGCCGACATACGCATCCTGCTTCGGCTGGAACGTGCCGTTGCCGTTCCCGCTGTGGACGCTGACGTTGTACGTGCTGTAGTTCGCGGTCACCACGTCGAGCTGCCCGTTGCCCGTGATGTCTGCCACCGCGACGCCCATCGGATAGCTGCCGGTGGTGACGTCGCGCTTGGCCTGGAACGTGCCATCGCCGTTGCCCACCAGCAGGCTGATCGTGCTGCTGCCGGAGTTGACCACCACGAGATCGAGCTTCCCATCGGCGTCGAGATCGCCCGCCGCGATGCCGGCAGGCGACGAGCCGGTGGGGTAGTCGACCTTGGTCTGCAGCGTGCCGTTGCCGTTGCCGAGGAGGACGCTGATCGTGTTGTCGTTGGTGTTGGCGACGGCGACGTCGATCCGCGCATCGCCGTTGAAGTCGCCCGCGACCACACCGCTCGGGTTGTTGCCGGTGCCGCCATCGCGCTTCGCCTGGAACGTGCCATCGCCGTTGCCGAGCAGGATGCTCACGGTGTTCGCGGTGGCATCCGCAGCCGCCAGGTCGCGCTTGCCGTCGCCGTTGAAGTCGGCGGCCGTCACCGCGCTCGGTCCCGGCGCGGTCGCGAAGTCGCGGCGCTGGCGGAACATTCCGGTGCCCTCGCCGAGCAGCACCGTCATCGTATCGCTCGACAGGTTGGGGAGCAGGAGATCGAACATGCCGTCGCCGCTGACATCCACCACCATCACCGCGTTCGGGTTCGCACCCGTGCTGAACGTGGTCTTGGGCAGGAACGTGCCGTTGCCGTTGCCGCGGAGGATGTTGACCGTGCTCGTACCGTAGCTGGAGACCACGAGGTCGAGCTTGAAGTCGCCGTCGAGGTCCTTGAACGCCACGCCATACGGGTTGGCCGCGATCGCCAGATCCGTCTTGGTCTGGAACGTCCCGTTGCCGTTGCCGAGCAGGAGCGCGATCGACGATCCGCCATAGCCACCGACACCGAGATCGGGCTTGCCGTCGCCGTTGAGATCGCCGACCGCCACCGAGCGAGGGTTGGTCGCCGCGGCGTAGTCGAGCTTCGCCTGGAGCGTGCCGTCGCCATTGCCGAGCAGCACGCTGACCTGCGAGGCGCTGTAGTCACCGGTGACGACGTCGAGCTTGCCGTCGAGGTTGAGGTCGGCAAGCACGATCGCGCGCGGACCGGCGGCGGTGGCGAAATCGGTCTTGGTGAACGTGGCGTCCCCGTTGCCGAGCAGCACGCTGACCGTGTTCGAGCTCGAGTTCGCGGTGACCAGGTCGAGCTTGCCGTCGCCGTTGAGATCGCCCGTCGCGACCGCATAGGGATAGCTGCCGGTGGCGATGTCGCGCTTGGACTGGAACGTGCCGTCGTCGTTGCCGAGCAGCACGCTGACATACGAGGTCGACGAGTCCGCGACCGCGAGGTCGGGCTTGCCATCGCTGTTGAGATCACCGATCGCGATCCCCATCGGGGACCCGCCGGTCGGATAGTCGGCCTTCGCCTTGAACACGCCGGCGCCGACCGAGAGCATCACGCTGATCGTGTTGTCCGCGGAGTTCGCGGCGACCAGGTCCGCCCGCGCATCCCCATTGAAGTCCGCGACCGCGACGGCCGCCGGGCTGTTCCCGGTGGTCGGCCACGGCACGGCGTAGCTTGGATCCGCGCACCCACCACCGTGGGTCCCGCCATCCGGGTCCAGCGCATCGCCGGTGCCTCCGTCGCCCGCGCCCGCATCATTGGTGTCATCGCCACCCGCGTTCATCGGCGCGGCACGGCCACAGGCCGCGAGAACAATCAGAACCGTGAACGCTCGCATGCTGGTACCGGACGCACGCGTTGGCCAGGAGTCGCACGGTGGCCCGCGGAGGGCAGCGCAGCCGGATTTACAACTACTTAGATTTTATAATGAATCGGCTTATTTGTTAGCACTCGACTTCTGGGGTTGCCAAGGTTCAGCCCGGTGTTTATAGGTACGTCCATGAAAATCCGTCCACTGCACGACCGCATTCTCGTCAAGCGCCTCGAGGAGGAGACCAAGACCTCCGGTGGCCTGTTCATCCCGGACTCCGCGAAGGAGAAGCCGATCCAGGCCAAGGTGATCGCCGTTGGCGCGGGCAAGCGTGACAAGGACGGCAAGATCATCCCCCTCGACGTGAAGGCGGGCGACAAGGTCCTGTTCTCGAAGTACTCCGGCTCCGAGATCAAGATCGACGGCGACGAGCACCTGATCCTCCGCGAGGACGACCTCCTCGCGATCCTCGACTGATTCGACCCTTCGAAACCTCGTTACAAGGAATCTGACCAATGGCTGCCAAAGAGATCATTTTTTCGTCTGCTGCTCGCCACGAGATCGCGAAGGGTCTCAACCTCCTCGCCAACGCGGTGAAGGTGACCCTCGGCCCGCGTGGCCGTAACGTCGTCATCGAGAAGTCGTGGGGCGCTCCGACGGTCACCAAGGACGGCGTCACCGTCGCCAAGGAGATCGAGATCGAGAACAAGTTCCAGAACATGGGCGCGCAGATGGTGAAGGAGGTCGCTTCCAAGACCTCCGACGTGGCCGGCGACGGCACCACGACGGCCACTGTGCTCGCGCAGTCGATCTACAACGAGGGCGCGAAGCTCGTGGCCGCCGGCTTGAACCCGATGGACCTCAAGCGTGGCATCGACGCCGCCGTGCTCTCGATCGTCGAGCAGATCAAGGCGATGGCCACCCCGACCAAGGGCAAGGATGACATCGCCCAGGTCGGCACGATCAGCGCGAACGGCGATGCCGAGATCGGCAACATGATCGCCGAGGCGATGAAGAAGGTCGGCAAGGAAGGCGTGATCACGGTCGAGGAGGCCAAGACCATGACCTCCGAGCTC
>JAYVRN010000438.1:0-5085 GCA_043776275.1 Myxococcales bacterium
CCGCGATCGTAGCGCGAATCTATTCGTCGCTCACGCCCCACCGGAGGAGCTTCCGGTAGAGCGTCTTCCGATCGAGCTCGAGGATCTTCGCGGCATCGGTCCGATTGCCCTGACAGGCCTCGAGCACCCGCACCACATGGCGGCGCTCCACCTCCTCCAGCGTCATCAGCTCGGGATGGTCCGTACCCGACATCGAGATCGATCGGCGGGTCTGCTGCGTGCGGATCTTCTCGGGCAGATCCTCGACCTGGATCTCCTCGAAGTGAGCGAGCGCCACCGCGCGCTCGAGGCAGTTGCCGAGCTCGCGCACATTGCCCGGCCAATCGTAGGCGAGCATCCGCTCCGCCGCCGCCGCCGAGAGCCCCTTGACCTTCTTCTCGAACACCGCCGCGTGGTGCTTGAGCATGTGCTGCGCGAGCAGCAGCACGTCCCCGCCGCGCGCGCGCAGCGGAGGCAGCGGGATGTGGATCACGTTGATCCGGTAGTAGAGGTCCTCGCGGAACCGCTTGTCCTCGACCATCTCCTCGAGATCGCGGTTGGTCGCCGTGATCAGCCGGACGTCGGTGAGGATCTCGGACTCCGCGCCCACCGGCCGGATCCGGCGCTCCTGCAGCGCCCGCAGCAGCTTCGGCTGCGTGGTCAGCGCCATATCGCCGACCTCGTCGAGGAACAACGAGCCACCGCTCGCCTGCTGGAACAGGCCCTGGCGGCTCTTCTGCGCATCGGTGAACGCGCCCTTCGCGTGACCGAACAGCTCGCTCTCGAGGAGCTGCTCCGGCACCGCCGCGCAGTTGAGCGCCACGAACGGGCCGTCCTTGCGCCGCGACCGATCGTGGATCGCCCGCGCCACCACCTCCTTGCCCGTCCCACTCTCGCCGGTGATCAGCACCGTCGCATCCGTGGCGCTGACCTGATCGATCAGCTGATAGACCTGCTGCATCGCCGGGCTCGCGCCGATCAGATCGCCTCGGCCTCGCGTGTTCGCCACCACCTCGTGCAGCCGCTTGAGCTCTCCTCGCAGCGCGCGATGCTCGGCCGCGCGACGCACCGCGATCGCCAGCGCCTCGATCTCGACCGGCTTGGTGACGAAGTCGTACGCCCCCGCGCGGATCGCGCCGACGGCGGTCTCGAAGCTCCCGAACGCGGTCAGCACGAGCACCGGGATATCCGGCCGATCGAGCGCCACCTTCTGGCACAGCTCGAGTCCCGACATCCCCTTCATGTTCAGATCGGTGACGATCACATCGACGGCGTGGTTCGGGATCGCGGCCAGCGCCTCCACTCCCCCGGGGAACGTCATCATCTGGAACCCACGCTTCTTCAGGCCGAGCGCGATCAGATCGACCATCTCTCGCTCGTCATCGACAACGAACACCGTGGTCATGCAGCACCTCGTGGCAGATACACCGTGAACGTGGAGCCAAGGCCCTGGACCGATTGCACGTCGATCCACCCGCCGTGCTCGCGCACCAGCCCCCAGCTCACCGACAGGCCGAGGCCGGTCCCGGCGCCGACCTCCTTGGTCGTATAGAACGGCTCGAACACGCGCGCGCGCGTGGCCTCGTCGAGACCCGTGCCGGTGTCTCGCACCTCGATCGCCATCCACGCCTGCTCGCCGCCACCCACGTACGGTGGTGGGGTCTGCTCGACGACCTTCGCCGCGAGCGTGACGCTGCCTCCCGCCGGGGTCGCGTGGATCCCGTTGACGACGAGGTTGGTCAGCACCTGGGTCAATTGGCCATCATCCGCGGCGATCCGCAAGGTCTCGTCCGCGGCAGGCGGTGCGAGCGTGACGTTCGCGGTGCGTGCGATCGTGGCCACCAGCTGGCACACGCGCCCGGCGAGCGTGGTGACGTTGACCGGAGCCTTGTGCAGCGGGCGCGGCCGCGCGAAATCGAGCAGCTGTCGGATCAACGCCGTCATCCGCTCCGCCTGCTCGACGACGATCCGCGCCGAGTCATCCACGTCCTTCCCCTCGACCTCGTGATCGAGGATCAGCTTGGCGCGGCCCTGCACCACGTTCAGCGGCGTGCCGAGCTCGTGCGCGAGCCCGGACGCCAGCTTGCCGACCGTGGTCAACCGATCCGCGTGGCGCAGCTGCTCCATCGCTTGCTCGCGCGCCTTGCTCTCCTCCGAGAGCCGCTCGCACATCAGGTTGATCTCGTTCGCGAGCTCGCCGAGCTCGTCGCGCTGTTCGAGCACCAGTGGCCCGCTGAGATCGCCCGTGCCCACGCGGCGCGCCTTGGCCGCGAGCCGGTTGATCGGACGACCGATGAACACCACCCCGAGTGCGAGCGCGAGCAGCGCCGCGATCGTCACCGCGCTGACCGAGCCGAGGATCTCGCTGCGTAGCGAATCACGGATGTATGTATCGAGCTGCTCGAGGGACTGCGCGATCTCGAGCCCACCGCGGCGACGCTCGGGCACCTCGACGGGGATGTACGTGAACAGCACGCGCCGCCCCGGGTCACGCAGGGTGACGATGTTGCCCTGCGTCAGCTCGCCGAGCGCGTCCCGATCCACCCGGGGCGAGTCATGGTCCTTGGCATCGAGCCAGATCCACCGCGCCTGGAGGCTCTCGCGCTTGCTCGTCGCCGTCTCGAGGAACTCGCGGGCCGCCGCCTCGCCGTCACGCTGCCAGACATGCGCCACGCCGCGGGCCAGCGCACGCCCGAGCGCGGCCGCCTCGCCGCGCATCTGCCGATCGAACACATCGCGCTCGCGCTGATAGTCCAGGTACCCCTGGATCAACGCGACGAGTGCGACGCCGATCACCAGCGCGGCGATGAACTTGCGTGTGAGCCGCATCCCCGGGGAGTTCTACCCGATCGCGGCGCCCGGTGTTGTACGCTTGGGACCGATGCGGAGCCTTCCGTGCCTGGGTGCCTGCCTGCTCGTCGCCTGTGGCGGCGGTGGCGGCGGCGGCGGCGGCGACGACGTGGCTCCGGGCGATGCAAAACGCCTGGACGCGGCCGTCGATATCACCGAGCTGTCGGGTGACTTCACCTGCCTGGGGATCGCGTGGCCGAGCGCCGCGCCGGATCCGCTCTCCGTGATCGGCCGCGTCACCGATCCCGTGACGATGACGAACGGCGGCGGCGCGATGGTCGAGCTGCACAAGACCTCGGACGATGCGCTCCTCGTGATGGGCGCCGCGGCGACCAACGGCATCTTCGCGTTCAACCTCGCCACCGCGGGCATGGCGCCCACGATCTATCGCAAGGCCACGCTCGCGGGCTCCATCGATGGCTACACCTACGATCCGTACGCGCCGTTCGACGGCTCGCACGCCGGCCGCGGGATCTACGCGCCCACGCCGGCCAGCCGCGACACCTACTACGCCGCCGCCGGCCTCGCGAATGATCCCGCGAAGGGCACCGTCCTGGTGGAGATCTTCGATTGCCTGGACCTTCAGGTCTACGGCGCGACCATCGAGGCCCCCGGCGCGACCAAGATCATCTACCTCGACGACAGCGGCGCCCCGAGCGGGACCGCGACCTCGACTGGCTCGCCCGGGATCGCCGTCGTCCTCGGCGCCCCGCCCGGCCCGATCGCGCTCACGGTGCACGCCGGATCCGTGGTGTTCCGCGCCTGGCCCGTGACCGTGCGCGCGAACGCGTTCGTGTACAGCCCGCGCCTCCCGTGAGCGAGAGCGCACGCCGATCGAGGACGTCTGCGCTCGCGGGAGCTCCAGACCGGATGGTGTTCGAGCCCCGCGGGGACCACGTCGCGACGTGTGACGTTTCCTCGTGCCGAAGCGCGTTGCGCTTCTCGAGCCCCCCGGGGACCGAGTCGCGACGTGTGACGTGTGCTCGTGCTGACACGCACAAGCGAACCCAGTAGACCCGAACGCGCTGCGCTCGCGGAGGCGGGAGGGCTGGTCGTTCTGCCGGGCGGGTGGAGGTGGTTCCGTTCGAGCCCCGCGGGGACTGAGTCGAGAACACCGGCGCAACGTACGGTGCGTACTGTTTGTTGGCATCCGGACCCGAGCGCGTTGCGCTCGCGGAAGCCCCCGACCGCAGGGAGCCGGGTGGATGGTCATCGAGCCCGATCACGCGGCGCGCGAAGCATGGGCGTGGCCTCCGGCCCCGAGCGCGTTGCGCTCGCAGTTTCGCCGGAGAGGGAGATCCACTCCATGGAGCAGGTGGAGGTGGTTCCGTTAGAGCCCCGCGGGGACCGAGTCGCGATCGCTCGAGAGCGTGCGGCGCCTGCGCTGGCCTCCGGACCCGAGCGCGTTGCGCTCGCGGAAGCTCCCGACGGCAGCAACTTCTGCGGCCCAGTTGCTCGTGTTCGAGCGCCGCGGAGTCGAGACGTGTGACATTCCTCGTACCGACCACGCACAGGCGTGGCCTCCGGCCCCGAACCGTTGCGCTCGCGGAAGCTCCCGGCGGCATGGTGCTCGAGCCCCGCGGGGACCGAGTCGCGACGTGCCATGTGTCCTCGTGCCGACCACGGATGGGCGTGGCCTCCGGACCCGAAACCGTTGCGCTCGCGGAAGCTCCAGCTGACAGCCAGTTCTGCGGCCCGGCGACCGAGTCGCGACGTGCCATGTGTCCTCGTGCCGACCACACAGGCGTGGCCTCCGAACCCGAGCGCGTTGCGCTCCCGGAAGCTCCCGACGGCAGCAAGTTCTGCGGCCGGGCGGATCGTGCTCGAGCCCCGCGGGGACCGTGAACCAAGGCGTGTGTGACCCAAGCTCAGTCCCTGCAGGGACTGGGTCGGTGGACCAGCACGTACATGTCCGAGAACCGGACGAAGAGATCTCGGCGCTCGTCGAATTGCTGCGCTTTGTGCTTGACCGATTCCGGCGTGCATCACGCACCCCTCCGACGAGGTGCGCGATCTTGCTATCGAGAACGCGCTCTCGTGCGCGCTGCGCGAACCTGACGCACTGGATCGATCGTCGTCGGGTTTTTGGCCTCCAGTGCACGTACAGCGCAGCACAGAGCCTTCGAAAACCCAGTGGTAGAAGGGATCGTGCGCGTGACCACCACGCGCCAACATCAGGAGGTCGTCGTGTTCGACAGCGCAACCACGGACGCGTTCCAGTCGCAGCTCGCAGATGCCTATGCGGTCACGTGCCGC
>JAYVRN010000439.1:0-19040 GCA_043776275.1 Myxococcales bacterium
AGACCCTGCCGCACGGCAAGGAGTTCGCGATCCGCGACGAGGCCGACGTCGAGGTCTACCCGCTGTCCAAGAAGCCCGGTGCCTCGTTCCCCGATCGGATCACGATCGGCCGCACCCCCAACAACGACATCGTGATCGTCGATCACTCGGTCTCCCGCCTCCACGCGTACGTGCGCCTCGACGGCAAGACCTGGACCGTCGCCGACGCAGGCTCGAAGAACGGCAGCTGGCTGGATCGCGGCGCCCTCGATGCGCGCAAGGAGCGCCGCCTCGGCTCGAAGTCGATCCTCCGCGTCGGGGACGTCGATCTGACGTTCTTTCTCGCGGCCGATCTGTTCACCGCGCTCGGAGGTCTGTGATGGCTGTCGGCGAATGGGACGAGCGCGTGCTCTGCCCGGATGGCGGATGCATGGGCGTGATTGGTGCCGATGGCCTGTGCAAGGTGTGTGGACGCGCGGCCACCAACTGGGGCAACGAGCGCGACCGCGGCCTCCAGGTCGACGCGAGCGACGTCGAGGAGGATGAGGACCTCGACGACGAGGACGACGACGATGACTACGAGGACGACGACTCCGACGATCCGGACGACGACGATGACGATGATGGCGAGGACGACGAGCCAGGGCCCCTCGACGCCCTCGATCCCTCGACACCCTCGCTGATCGGCGCCCCCGCCGAGTGGAATGAGCGCCGCCTGTGCAAGGACGGCGCGTGCATCGGCGTGATCGGCCCCGACGGCAAGTGCAAGGTCTGCGGCACGCCGGCTGGCCGCGGCACGCCGGCTCCAGCTCCGATGACGACCGCTCCGACGCCCGCCACGGCGGTCGCGGCCGACGACGACGATGACGACGGCGATGACGACGAGACCGACGCTGATGACGACGGTGATGACGACGGTGACGACGACGACGAGACCGACGGTGACGACGAGGGTGCCGACGCCGAGCTGACTGCCGCCGCCGCCGATCTCGCCGCCGTCGCCTCCCCTGACGCCGTCGCGAAGCTACCGACCGCCGAGGATCTGGAGCGCAAACTGTGCCCCGACGGTGCCTGCGTCGGCGTGATCGGCGCCGACGGTCACTGCAAGCTGTGCGGGAAGGCAGCCGCGTGACCACGCCGCTCACACGTGGGTCGGCGTCGGTGACTCGCAGACCGTGCAAACTGTGCGGGAAGGCAGCCCCGTGACCACGCGCGTCGTGATCGTCGGCGCCGGTGGGCTCGGCGGTCCGATCGCGCTCGCGCTCGGCGCACGTCCGACCGCGCGGACCAACGCGCGGACCAACGCGCGGACCAACGCGCCGGCCCAAGCGCCAATCGCCGCGCCAACCATCGAGCTGACGATCGTCGACGACGATCGTGTCGAGCTCTCGAACCTCCATCGCCAGATCCAGTTCACCGACGCAGATCTCGGGGCACCGAAGGCCACGCGCCTCGCCGACCTGGTCGTCGCCGGTGGCGGTGTGGCCCGTGGCGTCGTCGCGCGGTGGACCCCCGCGTGGGCCGAGGAGCTCGGCGGTGATGCCGACCTGATCATCGACGGCAGCGATCACCCCGAGACCAAGTTCGGTATCTCGGACTGGGCGGTCGCGAACGGCCGCTACTACGTGATCGCCGGCGCGATCCGCTACGGGGGCAACGTGTTCGCTGGCGTCCCGGGCGTCGGTTGCTACCGCTGCCTGTTCGAGGCGCCCGTCGATGCACCGAGCTGCGCCGACGCGGGCGTGCTGGGTCCGGTGGTCGGTGCGATCGGCGGCCTTGCCGCGGCGCTCGCGCTCGGCCTCGTGTCCGGAGACCGGACCTATGCCGGCGCGTTGCTGGCCTTCGACGATCTGCGCAAGGCCGCGGAGCCGCGCATCGTGCGGTTCGCGGCCCGTCCCGACTGTCCGGCGTGCGCCCGCGCGCCGATCTCCCCCTTGGCGGCCGCGCCCGTGCGCGTCGCGGAGCACTCCTGATGCCCAGCATTCGTGTCCCCAGCGCCCTGCGGTCGTTCACCGGCGGCGCCTCCGATGTCGAGATCACCGCGAGCACCGTGCGCGATGCGCTGACGGCGCTCGATCAGAAGCACCCGGGCATCGGCGCGAAGATCCTCCGCGAGGATGGCACCGTGAAGCCGTTCATCCGCGTGTTCGTCGGCCCCGATGACATCGGCGACCTCGGCGGTCTCGACGCGAAGGTCACCGAGCGCGACGAGATCTCGATCGTCCCCGCGATCGCTGGAGGGTAGGCGCCGTGCGCGACGATCAGATCCGCCGCTACGCGCGGCACATCCTGCTGCCCGACGTGGGCGGTGTGGGGCAGACCGCCCTGCTCACCGCCACCGCACACGTCGAGGTCTCGGGCGATCGCGCGCCCGCTCCGGCGGATCCGGTGGCCGAGCTGATCGCGGCGACCTACCTCGCGGCCGGCGGCGTCGGCTGCCTCGCGATCAGCGGCGCCGGCGACGCGCAGCTCGCCGAGATCGCCGCACACGGTCCGGACGCGCGGATCACGAGCTCCTCCGACGGTCGTCCGGTCGTGCTCTCGCCCTGCCCTCCCTGGTGGCCCGCGGCGCCCGGCGACGAGCGCGCCCTCGCGTTCTGGCGCGGTGGGATCGCGGCGACGCGCTGGATGGCGGACCTCACGCGCCGGTGACGCCGACCGTGATGCCGACCGAGACGCCGACCGAGGCGCCGCCCGAGACGACCGAGAAGCCGTCCGAGACGCCGACCGAGGCGCCGCCCGAGACGACCGAGAAGCCGTCCGTGATCCCACTGGCAATCCCACCTGAGGTCCGCGCGTGGGTCTACGCGCACGCCCTCGCCACGTTCCCCGAAGAGTGCTGCGGTTACCTCACCGGCCCGCGCACCGGCGACCGCGTCGACACCGCCATCGCCTGCCGCAATGCCCAGGCCGATGGCGAGCATCCGATCGCCCCGTACCGCAGCGCGGACACCGGCTTCGTGATCGCGGGCGCCGAGCTGCTCCGGTTCGCGCGCGCATTCGACACCGACCAGCCACCGCGCGTGGTCTACCACTCGCACTCCAATGGCCGTGCGTACTTCTCCGAGATCGATCGCCAGATGGCGGCCGGCCCGAGCTATCCGGTCCAGCACCTCGTGATCGGCGTCGTCGCCGGCGCGATCACCGAGGTCGCCCAGTTCGCGTGGTCGGAGGCCGACCGCGATCATGTCGAGGTGGCGAGGTGGCAGCCATGAAGCTCGGGATCATCCTCGCGACACGTGTGGATCTCCTCACCGCGGCGGCGCTCGCCCACGCGGCCAGGCGCGCCCGCCACGAGGTCGCGCTGTTCGCGATGGATGCTGGCGTTCACGCGCTCGCCGCCGAACCTGAGATCGCCACCGAGCTGATCGACGACGACTGCGAGATCACCGTGTGTTCGAACTCCGCCGTCGGGCTCGAGCTCATCGAGGGGATCGTCCGCGGGAGCCAGGACGACCACGCCGCCGTGCTCGGCACCAGCGATCGCGTGGTCGCGCTGACATGATCCTCATCATCTGCACCACCCGCGATCCGCACCGCCAGGCGGAGGCGCTGCGCGCGGCGCTCGGCGTGACGCTGCGGGGCGCCCGTGTGGAGGTCGCGGTGGCGCTGCCGCTCCTGACCCCGCTCGCGCAGCGCGCGGCCGATACCCTGGCCTCGTTCGGTCACGTGATCGGCGTCGATCCCGCGGAGGCGCTCGAGCGCGCCACCACCGTGGAGGTCTGGACGTGAGGACCGTGCTGCACCTGGTCCGACCCACCGCTACCCCAGCGCGTGTGGCCGACGGCGACTGGGTGGTGTATCTCCAGGCCACGGGGCCCGTGCTCGCACCCGCACTCGCACCTTCGGCCCACCCAGCTCCGATCCCGCCCGGCCCTGTCACCCATGACCAGCTCGTCGCCCTCAGCTTCGCCGCCGATCTCGTCGTCACCTGGTGAGCCGCTTGATCTCCTCGATCTTTGCGGCGAGGTCTGCCCGTTCACGTTCGTGCGGACCAAGCTCGCCCTCGAAGCGCTGCCGCTCGGCGCCTCGCTGCGCGTGATCGTGGACCACGAGCCGGCGAGCCGGAACCTCCCGCGCAGCGCCACCGAGTGGGGCCAGGAGGTGCTCCGCGTGGTCCAGCTCCCCGACCAGACCTGGGCGATCGACCTCCGCAAGCGAGTGCGCTAGGGTCCACGACGATGTCCAAGCTCGACACGCTCCGCACGACCCTCACTGGCTACGGCCAGGTCGTCGTCGCGTTCTCGGGAGGCGTCGACTCCGCATTCCTCCTGAAGGTCGCGGCCGAGGTGCTCGGCGATCGTTGTCACGCCGTGACCGCGGTGTCTCAGACGATGGCGCGCTCGGAGATCGCGGACGCCATCGCACTCGCGCAGGAGCTCGGCCTCGGCGCGCGGCACCGCGTGGTCGAATCTCACGAGCTCCTCGTCCCCGGGTTCGCCGACAACCCCACGCACCGCTGCGCGCTGTGCAAGACCGAGCTGATGGACATCGCGGCCCCGGTGGCAGCCGCACTCGGCGACGCGGCGATCGCGCTCGGCACCAACCTCGACGATCTCGGCGACGTTCGCCCCGGTATCGCGGCGGCCCAGGTGCGGGGCGCGAAGATGCCGCTGGTCGAGGCGCAGCTCTCGAAGATCGAGGTCCGCGCCCTCTCGCGCGAGCTCGGCCTGCGGACCTGGGACAAGCCGCAGCTCGCGTGCCTGTCCTCGCGGTTCCCGTACGGCACGCAGATCACCGAGGATCGCCTGCGGCGCGTGGACGAGTTCGAGGACGGCCTGCGCGCGCTGGGATTCCGCCAGCTCCGCGTCCGCTTCCACGACACGATCGCACGCCTCGAGATCGAGACCAGCGAGCTTCCGCAGATCGTCGCCCCCGGTGTCCGCGAGGCGCTCGTCGCGCTGGGCAAGCGCCTCGGCTTCGCGTACGTCGCCCTCGACCTCGCAGGGTTCCGCTCGGGCTCGCTCAACGAGGTGCTCCCCGCGGAGACCTTGATCCAGCTGCGCGGACGCCCGTCGTGATCCGCGCGGCGGCCCTCGCGATCCTCCTCGCGTCGACCATCGCCGGTGCCGATCAGGGAGTGGTCAAGAAGGACCGCGAGCGCGCCGCGAAGTCCACCAAGCACGGCCCCTCTCCCATCCCGGGCAGCCGCCCCGGGAAGCTCCTGAACCTCTACAACCAGTGGACCCATGAGTGGCTCGCCGTCGAGCCGGATCGTCCCCCGGGCCCCGACACCGTCGACCGGTTCCTCCGCGATCACTTCACGAACGAGTCCACCAAGATGGAGCCACGCTTGATCGGTATGGTCACGGCCGCGGCACAGAAGTTCCGCAGTGACACCGCGATCGTGGTCTCCGCGTTCCGGCACCCCAAGTACAACCTGATCCTCCGCAAGAAGGGCCATCAGGTCGCACGCGACAGCCAGCACACCCACGGCGATGCGATCGACTTCTTCATCCCGAACGTGCCGACGTTGACGCTCCACGCCTGGGCCAGGGACCAGCAGAGCGGCGGCGTCGGGCTGTACCTCGAGAGCGGCTTCGTCCACATGGACACCGGGCGGGTCCGCTACTGGTCGGGTGAATGACCGACGATCCAGATCCTCCACCGAGCGGCTCCGGGCGTACCCTGGCCGCCGAGCCGAGCCGCCCCGGGACCGAGCCCACCGTGGCGTCGGCGCCGAGCGGCAGCGAGCGCACGATCGCGGCGTCGGCCTCGAGCGGCAGCGAGCGCACGATCGCAGCACCCGCACCCGGTTCCAACCCCGGATCGATCCCGACCCTCGCCGAGACCACGCTCGCGCCGACCTCCGATCTGGTCCGGCGCGCGGCCGGCGCGAGCCCCTCGAGACCCGGCTCCGGGCTCCGGCCGAAGTCCGATAGCCAGACTCGCTCCGTCGGCGAGGAGATGCAGGCGGCCTCGATCGAGAAGTTCGGGCGCGTGAGCCACGATCGATTCGAGATGCTCGACGAGCTCGCCCGCGGCGGCCTCGGTCGCGTGTTCCGCGCGCGCGATCCGCGGACCAACCGGATCGTGGCGATCAAGGAGGTCCTCCGCCCGCAGTCCGACATCATCGTCCGCTTCGCGCGCGAAGCGCTGGTCACCGCGAACCTCCAGCACCCCGCGATCGTGCCGGTCTACGAGGTCGGGCGGTGGGACAGCGGCGAGCCGTTCTACGCGATGAAGCTCGTGCAGGGCCGCACGCTCGACGATCTGATCTTTGAGAGCAAGACCCTCGACGCGCGGATGAGCCTGGTCCCGCACCTGATCGATGTCGCCGATGCGCTCGCGTACGCGCATAGCGAGCGCGTCATACATCGCGATCTCAAGCCCGCGAACGTCCTCGTCGGCGCATACGGCGAGACCGTCGTGATCGATTGGGGCCTGGCCAAGAACATGGCCACCGGCGAGGAGCTCGATGCCCTTCCGACGGCGACCACGATCCCGCCCGATACCACGGATACCGTGATCGGCGCCGTCCTCGGCACGCCCGCGTACATGCCGCCGGAGCAGGCGATCGGCGAGAAGGTCGACGAGCACGCGGACGTCTACGCGATCGGCGCGATCCTCTACCACGTGCTCACCGGTGCGCGGCCGTACCGGCAAGCGCGCACGATCGACGAGCTCCTGCAGCTGGTGTCCACCCAGCCGCCCCAGCCGATCATCGAGCTCGCGCCGGAGGCACCCGCGGAGCTGATCGCGATCGTCGAGAAGGCCATGGCCCGACGTCCCGCAGATCGGTACGCCACCGCGCAGGGGCTCGCGCACGATCTCCGCGCGTTCCAGGCCGGCAAGCTGGTGGGCGCGCACCGCTACACGGGCTGGCAGCTCGTGCGTCGCTGGGTGACGAAGCATCGCGGCATGGTGCTGACCGCCGCGATCGCGCTCGGGGTGTTGATCACCGTCGGCTCGATCGGGGTGTGGCGGATCGCCCGAGAGCGCGACATCGCGCGCCGCGAGCGTACCGAGGCGCAGACCCAGCGTGAGACCGCGGAGCGGAGGTACGCCGACAGCCTCGAGGAGCTGGGGCGTCAGGCCGTGATCGCGCGGAGCCCCGACAAGGCGCTGCCGCTCCTCGATCGCGCCGCCACCACGCGGAAGGGATCCTCGCCCACGCTCGAAATCCTGGTCAACGTGGCGCGCTCGGCGTACGCGGGCCTCGTCGGGGTCGCGCCGGCACACGCGCGCGGCACCACGTCCGCGGGCCTCGCCCACGGCGGGACCTGGGTGGTGTCCACGGGGAGCGACGGTGCGCTCCGCGCGTGGGACCTGGTCGCCAACCGCGAGGTGTGGTCCGTACCGGGTGCGCGGCTCGGCGCAGTGTCACCGGACGGGCGTTCGGTGCTCGGCGTCGATGGCACCGGGCGAATCTCCGTGTTCGCCGCGGACGACGGCAAGCTCCTCCACGAGTGGCATCCGGATCCCACCGCGAGCACGGACGTCGCGTCGATCTTGACCTGGGCCCCCGACGGCTCGCACTTCGCGGCCGCGACGCCCGCCGGGCGCGTGTTCCTCGGCGCCGCGACCTCGTCGACCCTCGCGTCGCTCGATCCGCACAAGGCCGTCGTCTGGACCGTGGCGTTCTCGCCCGACGGTGCACTGTTCGCCACCGCGGGCGATGACGGCGTGACGATGGTCCGCGAGGCGGCGACCGGCAAGACGATCGCCGCACTGGCCGAGGACCCAACCGCCAAGGTCGCGAGCGTTCAGTGGCTCGATGCGGGCCAGCTGGTCGCCGGTGACGACAAGGGGCTCGCCCGGGTCTGGGACCTCCGCGCGCGCCGCGTGATCCGCACACTGCGCCAGACCGGCGACATCTACGGGATGGTGCTCGGCAGTGGCACGCCGCGCTGGCTCGCGACGTTCGGCGCCAGCCTCGTCGTCACCGTGTGGGACGTCGACACCGGCGCGGAGCTCGCGAAGCTCGGCGGGCACGAGGTGGGGGTCGATGTCGCGGCCGCGGCCAACGGACTCCTGGTCACCACCGACGAGACCGGCAACACGTTCGTGTGGTCACCGCTCACCGGCGATCGGATCCAGACGCTGCCCAACGAGAGCACGATCCAGGGCGTCTCGGTCGCCGGTGATCGCCTCGTGGTGTTCGGGAACACGCGCCAGCGGGTGTGGCAGCTCGCTGCGGATCGCAGCATGCGTCGGGTGACGGGTCACACGGCCCGGGTTCGCGACCTCGCATGGTCCGCGGATGGCAAGACGGTGTGGTCGGCCTCGCACGACGGCACCGTGCGCGGCGTCGAGCTCGCCACGGGCAAGGCCACCGTGCTCGGCACCGGCGGCTTCGTCGAGCCGACGTTCATGGCGACCCCGACCTCGCCGCTGCCGACCAACCCGCACGGGATGCGCTCGCTGCGGCTCTCGCCCGATGGAAAGTTCATCGCGACCGCGTCCGAGGATGGCGGGCTCGTGCTGTGGGACCTCGAGAACACGGCCCACCAGATCAAGCTGATCGGCCACACCGGGCGGGTTCGTCGCCTCGTGTTCACACAAGATCAACACACGGCGTACTCCGTCGGTGACACCACGCTCCGCGCCTGGGATCTCGCGACGGGCAAGCAGCGCGCTTCGGTGGAGCTCGGTTCCACGGGCTGGGACGTGGCGCTGATCGCCAAGGAGGGCGTGGTGGTCACGCAGGACGAGGCGCGGCCGAACAACAACGTCCGACTGTGGAAAGCCGCGGACCTCACACCTGTCCCGTCGGGCACGATCTACACGCGCACCTACGATCTGCCGACAGGTGGTGACCACGTCCTGGTCGGGACCGACAACGAGATCGATGTCGTGGCCGCCACCGGTGAGGCCACGGCGCGCATCGCCTTCACCAACCCGCTCGCCGCCTCGATCGTGGGCGACAAGCTCGTGGTCACCGGCGCCGCGGGCTTCCTCGCGCTGTACACGTGGCCCGCGCTCAAGGAGATCCGCTCCTGGCTCGCCGGCTCGTTCGTCACCAATGTGCGGTTCCGGCCCGATGGCGCGATCCTCGCCACCGTCGGAGACCGCCGCCTGCGGCTGTGGGATCCCGTGTCCGCCCGGCTCCTCGCCGAGATCGAGCTCCCCGCGATCCTCACCCAGCTCGCCTGGTCGCCGGATGGCACCCACCTCGCGATCGCAGGCGGCTCCGGCACGGTCTGGATCTGGGACCTGACCCCCACCGATCCGGTCGCGCTCGGCGACTTCCTCCGCTGTGCGGTGCCCTGGGAGCTCCAGGATACGGTGGTCGTGGCGCGGACGTTCGATCCCTCGAGCTGCGCCGTCCTGTCCAGGTAACCGCTATGCTCGGCGGATGTCGACGTGGGCCTGGATCGGCGTCGGTGTGCTCGCGTTCCTGGTGATCGTGGCGATCCACGATCTGACGCAGAAGAAGCACGCCATCCTGCGGAACTTCCCGATCGTCGGGCATATCCGCTACTGGCTCGAGGCGATCGGCCCCGAGCTCCGCCAGTACATCGTCACGCAGAACGACGAGGAGCGGCCGTTCTCGCGCGATCAACGGCGCTGGGTGTATTCGTCGTCGAAGAAGGAGAACAACTACTTCGCCTTCGGCACCGACAACGACATCGAGCGCCCGGGCTACATCCTGGTGCGCCACAGCGCGTTCCCGATTCACACGCCGCACGCCGGCGAGCCCGGCTACAACGGCGAGTTCCCCCTGCCCTGTGTGCGCGTCCTCGGCGGCGTGCGTGGCCGCAAGCACGCGTTCCGGCCGAGCTCGATCATCAACACCTCCGCGATGAGCTACGGTTCACTGTCGCCGGCCGCCGTCGAGGCGATCAACCGCGGCGTCGCACTCTCCGGTGCGCTCCAGAACACCGGCGAGGGCGGGATCAGCGACTACCACCGCAAAGGCGGTGAGATCATCTGGCAGATCGGGACCGGCTATTTCGGCTGCCGCGACGAGCAGGGCCGGTTCTCGATGGAGCGGATGCTCGAGAGCGTGGCCTCCGCGAAGGTCAAGGCGATCGAGATCAAGCTCTCGCAGGGCGCCAAGCCTGGCCTCGGGGGCGTGCTGCCCGCGGCGAAGATCACGCCGGAGATCGCACGGATCCGCGGCATCCCGCTGGGCAAGGACTGCATCAGCCCCGCGAACCACCGCGAGTTCTCCGATGTCTCGGGGATGCTCGACTTCATCGAGAAGATCGCCGACGCGACGGGCCTCCCCGTTGGCATCAAGTCCGCGGTCGGCGACCTCGGGTTCTGGCGGGACCTCGCGAAGCAAATCGGTAGCACCAAGCGCGCCCCGGACTTCATCACGATCGATGGCGGCGAAGGCGGCACGGGCGCGGCGCCGCTGGTGTTCACCGATCACGTGGCGATGCCGTTCAAGCTCGGCTTCACGCAGGTCTACCGCGAGTTCGCCGAGGCCGGTGTGCAGCACGATGTCGTGTTCATCGGCTCGGGCAAGCTCGGCTTCCCGGAGTCGAGCCTGCTCGCGCTCGCCCTCGGCTGCGATCTCGTCAACGTCGCACGCGAGGCGATGATGGCGATCGGCTGCATCCAGGCGCAGCGCTGCCACACGGGTCACTGCCCCACCGGCGTGGCGACGCAGAACCGCTGGCTGATGCGCGGCCTCGATCCCACGCTGAAGTCCGCGCGGCTCGCGAACTACCTCGCGACCCTCCGCAAGGACCTCCTCCACCTCGCCCACGCCACGGGCCATTCGCACCCTGCGCTGGTTCCTCTCGACGCGCTCGAGCTCGTCGACAGCAACACGCACACACGCTCGGCGCGCGAGGCGTATGGCTATCAGCCCGGCTGGGGCCTGCCGCCCGAGGCTGCGGTGCAGGCGATGCGCGCGGCGTGAGCGCCTGATCCCGGCACGATCTGGTTGCCGGAGACGCGAGTTTGGGTGTCTAACCTGCGCGGTATGGCTGGCAGTGACGTCCTCGTGTGGCTCGATATGGAGATGAGCGGGCTCGATCCCGCCCGTGAGCGGATCATCGAGATCGCGACGATCCTGACCGACGGGCAGCTCACCGAGATCGCGGTCGGCCCCGACCTCGTGATCCACCAGGCCGAGGACGTCCTCGCCGGCATGGACGACTGGAACAAGAAGCACCACGGCGCGTCCGGGCTGATCGAGCGCGTCAAGGCCTCCACCGTGACCGACGCCGAAGCCGAGGCGGCCACCCTCGAGTTCATCAAGGCGCACGTCGGAGCAAAGGATCGCCCGGTGCTCGCCGGCAACTCGATCCACCAGGACCGCCGGTTCATCCGCAAGTACATGCCGGCGCTCGATGCGCGCCTGCACTACCGGATGGTCGACGTGTCGACGATCAAGGAGCTGGCCCGCCGCTGGTTCCCGCAGATCATCGCCAAGCAGCCCTCCAAGAACGAGACGCACCGCGCCCTCGACGACATCCGCGAGTCGATCGACGAGCTCCGGTTCTACCGGACCCACGTGTTCACGGCGCCCCCGACCCCGGCCACGCCGCCTCCAGCCGCCGGCTAGTCGACCTGCCACCCGGGCGTAACTGTCCGGCCCCACAGGCGATCGGCGTCCGGAATCCGGGCATGTCCGTTGCTCCTCTGAGCGGGCATGCGCAAGACCGCCCTGTTCGCCGCGACCGCCCTGTCCGCCAGCCTGTTCGGCGCCTGTGCCGACTCCGCACCGGGTGAGGATCCGGAGGACAGCGTGTTCGTCGACGACTCCAAGGCCGACGACTTCTTCAGCGCCTCCGCGATCGAGTATCTGCTCCAGGGCAAGTCGACGGTGGTCCTCGACGCGAGCTTCGCGACCAAGTCCCAGACCGAGCGCGACGCCGCCGCCAAGAAACTGGTCGGCCTCAAGCAGCTCGCGATCGCCTGGTTCATCACCCAGTACTTCGTCGACAAGGAAGAGGACGAGGCGAACCACGAGTTCGGCGGGTTCGGTGGCATGGCCAAGGGCGGCGCGTTCCAGGATCTCGCGATCACCGCGCGCGCCGACAAGCTGACCTACGACTTCACCTTCAAGCAGCTCGCCGCGGGCGGCAAGAACCTGACCTCGAAGCTGCCGATCCGGATCTCCGGCGGCAAGCAGGTGTTCGACCTCGAGGTCGGCCGGCCGAGCAACGACGAGATGGGCAAGCTCGAGACCAACAGCGAGTGGTATCGCCAGGCGCCGTGGACCTCGTGGGACCCGAGCAAGGTCACCGACGCGCAGAAGGAGAAGATCACGTTCGAGATCAGCAAGGAGAAGGCCTCGACCGATGGCTTCTTCGACCTCGCGCGGCTCACCGCCGACGGCAAGCTCGACATCGACGTTTACTTCGGGTGGGACTACCACTCGGACTACCACCTCAAGCACTCCAAGGAGTTCATGACGTGGCTCAAGGGCCAGGGGTTCTCGGCGCCGGCGGCCAGCTGGGATGCGTTGACCCGGAGCTCCGGCGCCTTCAAGCGCACCGTCAAGGCCGACACCAAGACGGTCAGCGTCGAGGTCCGGATCCTGTTCGGCAAGCCCGGCACCGAGACCGATCCAGACACCGACGCCGGCGGCAAGATCCTCGAGGACGAGGCGCGCAAGTCGCTCGCCACCCGCGATGTCGTCGTCTACTCCGGGCACTCCGGCCCGTTCTACGGCTTCGCCCTCGCCAACTGGCGCAAGACCTCCGAGGGTGACCTCGACGATGCCGACATGCGCGTGATCGACATGCCCTCGGACAAATACCAGGTGATCCTCGCCGAGGGCTGCGACACGTACCAGATCGGCGAGGCGTTCAAGGAGAACCCGCACAAGCTCGGAAAGAACGTCGACATCATCACCACCACGTCGTTCTCCAACGCCTCCACCCCGGCCGCCGTCGAGGACTTCATCTCGGCGCTGCTCGCCCGCGACACCGCAGGCCGCCTCCGCCCACAGCCGGTCTCGACCCTCCTGACCAAGCTCGACTCGGAGTCCTGGGGCTTCACCACGATGTACGGGATGCACGGGATCGACGACAACCCGAAGCTCGTGCCGTTCGCCAAGACGTCCACGTTCGGCAAGACCTGCTCCGCGAACGCCGATTGCGGCGGTCCCGGCAACCTTTGCGTCTCGGCCGTGGGCGGCAAGAAGTGCACGGCAGCATGCACGGACACCGCAGGCTGCGGCACCGGGTACTCCTGCAAGGCCGTCGCGAGCTCGTCCACCAGCACGATCTACGGAAAGGCCTGCGCCAAGAACTAGAAGCGCGGGACGGTCTTGCTACGATGTTCTTCGTGAGGTCGTCATGAAGGACACGCTCGTGATGATCATGGCCGGCGGCAAGGGCTCGCGCCTGGGCCCCCTGACCATCCACCGCTCGAAGCCCGGGGTGCCCTTCGCGGGGCGGTACCGGATCATCGACTTCGTCCTGTCGAACTTCGTGAACTCCGGCTACCGCCGGATCTACGTGCTCACGCAGTACATGTCGTCGAGCCTGATCAAGCACCTGTCGCGCAACTGGCGCCTCAGCGGCTTCGGCGAGTACATCGAGGTGGTCCCGGCGCAGATGCGCCTCGGCGAGTTCTGGTACCGGGGCACCGCGGACGCCGTCTACCAGAACCTCAACCTGGTGCGCGATGCGCAGGCCGCGCACGTCGCCGTGTTCGGCGGTGACCACGTCTACAAGTTCGACGTCGAGCAGATGGAGACCGCTCACCGCGACCTCCAGAGTGACCTCACCGTGGCCGCCTTCCCGGTGCCGACCGCCGAGGCGGGCGGGTTCGGGATCATCGACGTCGACGCGAACGGCCGGATCATCGGGTTCGTCGAGAAGCCGAAGCATCCGCCCGAGATGCCGGGCCGCCCCGGGTGGTCCCTGGTCTCGATGGGCAACTACATCTTTCGCCGGGATGTCCTCGAGCGCGTGCTCGTCGACGACGGTGGGATCCCGAGCTCGCGCCACGATTTCGGCCGCGACATCATCCCTCGCCTGCTCGCCGAGGGCGCGCGGGTCCACGTGTATGACTTCGCCGCGAACCACATCCCCGGCGAGCCGGAGGGCGCGGGGCCGTACTGGCGCGACGTCGGGACGATCGACAGCTACTTCACGTCGAACATGGAGCTGCGCGCGCGGGTCCCCGCGCTCGATCTCTACAATCGCAAGTGGCGGATCCGCAGCGCACAGCGCGACTACCCGCCCGCTCGGTTCGTGCGCGCCGGGGAAGGCTTCGGCCCCGCAGAGGTCGACGACAGCCTGATCTGCGAAGGCTCGATCGTGGCGTCGGCGTCCGTCCGCGAGACGGTGCTCAGCTACGACTGCTTCGTCCACGCCGGCGCCGAGGTCAGCGATTCGGTGATCCTGTCGGGCTGCGACATCGGCAAGGGCGCGCGCCTGCGTCGCGTGTTGCTCGACAAGAACTGCAAGATCGAGCCGGGCTGCGTGATCGGAGAGGATCTCGAGGCGGATCGCGCGCGGTTTCCGTTCGTCACCGAGTCCGGGATCATCGTCGTCCCCAAGGGCACCGTGGTCCCCGCGAAGGGGCCGTTCGTCCTCGCAAACGATGTCGCCGAGCTTCTCGGCAACGAGCCCGAGCTGACCGCGCAGCTGCGCCCCGGGACGTTCGTGGTCTCGGGCCAGAGTCGCCACAGCTACGAGTCCGCCGGCCCTCGCTTCAAGAAGTTCGCGGGCACCGAGCCCAAGTAGGGCTCGCGTGCGCGTCGTCCACGTCTCCAGCGAGGTCGCTCCGTTCGCTCAATCGGGGGGGCTCGCCGATGTCGTCTCCGGGCTGCCGGCCGCGCAGGCGGAAGACCACAAGCTGACCGTCGGCGTGATCGTGCCGATGTACCGCGGCGTCGCGGGTCGGCTCGCCAAGGCCGGGATCATGCTCGAGCCAGGTCTGCCGCTCTCGCTCGCGGTCGGCGTGCACACCCTCACGGCGGCACTGCGGATCGCGCGGATCGGTCGCGTGCGGTATGGGTTCGTCGAGTGCGCGGCGCTCTACGATCGCCCTGGCACGATGTACGGGCCCGGCGGCGCGGGCGAATGGCACGACAACCACCTGCGGTTCGCCGCGCTCGGCAAGGCCGCGATCGTCGGCGCACCGGCACTGCTCGACGGACGCACTGACGTCGTGCACGTGCACGACTGGCAGGGCGCCCCCGCCGCGATCTATGCGCGGATGGCGCCGAAGCCGCCGGCGATCGTCGCCACGATCCACAACCTCGCCTACCGGGGCATCTTCCCCAAGCTCGTCATGGAAGAGCTCGCGCTGCCGTGGTCGCTGTTCACGCCGCAGCAGCTCGAGTTCTACGACCAGGTCAGCTTCTTGAAGGGCGGCCTCGCCGCGGCCGACGTGGTCACCACGGTGAGCCCGAGCTACGCGCAGGAGATCCTGACGCCGGAGCGCGGCGAAGCGCTCGATGGCTTTCTGCGCTGGGACGTCAAGCGGGTGATCGGGATCGTCAACGGGATCGATGCACGTGCATGGGATCCGATGCACGACGCTGCGCTCGCCGCGCCGTTCTCACCCACAGATCTCAGCGGCCGCGCGATCGATCGCGCCGCGATCCTCGCCGAGTTCGGGATCCCGAACACCAACGATCCCGTGATCGGCGTGATCGCACGGATGACCGGCCAGAAGGGGCTCGACCTCGTGGCCGATGTGGTGCCGGAGCTCGCCGCTCTCGGCGCTCGCATGATCGTCCTCGGCGCGGGGGAGCCGGAGCTCGAGGGCCGATTCACCTGGCTCGCGGAGCAGTTCTCGCAACACCTCGCCGTGCGGATCGGGTTCGACGTCGGGCTCGCGCGACGGATCTACGGCGGCACGGATCTGTTCGTGATGCCGTCGCGCTTCGAGCCGTGTGGCCTCGGTCAGCTCTATGCGATGCGCTATGGCTCGATCCCGGTCGTGCACGCGGTCGGTGGTCTTCGCGACACCGTCACCGACGGTGTGACGGGGATCCGGTTCACCGGTGCAGACGTCGCTTCGCTCCGCAGCGCGATCGCCCGCGGGGTCGCGTTGCATCGCACGCGCGCCACATTCACCGCGCTACAGCGCGCGGCGATGGAGCGTGACTCGTCGTGGATGACACCGGCGCTCGAGTACGTGCAGTTGTATCGCTCGCTCCGCAGGTGACGTTCCGCGCGGGGTGCAGCAGAACGCTGCACCCACGGTGACGCGCCAACGTCACTTCTGAGCCCGAACGGTCGCAACTGCGTCCGACGCTCGGACGGTGGCGTCCGAGCCACGGACGTCCATGTCCGATGTGCGGACGGGCACGTCCGGGGGACGGACCCTCCCCGCCCCACGTGCGATACCGCCCAGTCCGGAGCACGGACGTCTGACGCACTGCGGTGTGGGTACCCCTGTCGATAACCCCCGGGATCGGTCGAGTTGTTCACAACCCAATTCGTATCTAACCCTGCGAATCACAAGGTTCCCGGTGCCCCAGCGGAGGAGCTGTGAACAAGTTGTGATCCCGGGTCCGGGCGGGGTCGCGGGAGCGACGCCGGGTCAACTACTTACGCGCCGTGTCACGAGACATCGGCGGTCCACCTACATGTGGCGAGGCTCACCTTACTCCGGAGCCTGAACCCGCATCTGAACCCGGCCCAGCGTCCCCTGGAACCGTCGGCTGGGGGCTCGCCGACCCTGCCTTGAGCCCAGCGAGCGCCGTACACGCCTCTGCGTCCTTCTGGTCGCAAGCGCGCGTCAGGAGCTTGGTCCCGAGCGCCACGTCCTGAGCGACGCCTACGCCCTGTACGCGCATCGCTCCGAGCACGCGGCAGGCGATCGGATCGTTCGCTCGACATCCGCGATCGAGCCACACGCTCGCCGCGGTGGTGCTCTTCGGGAGGCCCTTGCCCTCGAGATACGCCACGCCCATGTGTCGGCAGGCCACACCGTCACCGTCGTCGCAGCCCTTCTTGTAGTGCGGCACCGACTCCTTGACCTGACCACGTGCGAGGTCGAGATCACCGGCGTTGGTGCACGCGTAAGGCGCGCCGCCCTGGCACGCCGTATCGAGCAACTTCGCCGCGCGATCCTGATCCACCGCGACGCCATGGCCATCGCGCAGCATGAGGCCGAGGTTCCTGCACGCGAGCTTGTAGCCGCCGTCGCAGGCCTTCTGATAGAGGTCCACCGCCCTCGCGATGTCCTTGTCGACGCCGACGCCCTCGACCAGCGCGAGCGCGACCTGATTGCACGCGGCGAGGTTGCCACCGTTGCAGCTCTGGCCGAACAGCGCCGTGGACCGGCGGAGATCCTGCTTCACGCCGACGCCCTCCGTGTACATGATCGCCAGGCTGCGGCAGGCCTCGAGATCGCCGGCGACGCAGTTCTTGTCGTAGGTCGACGCGAGGGTCGCGGTGTCGACGAGCTGCGATCCGGATCCAGAGCCCGATCCAGATCCCGTGTCCTTGTTGCCGCCACACGCGCTCACGAGCACGCACGCGACGATCAAGGCACGCTGGGCTGGCACGGCACGGCGTCGTATCACAGGTCCCCCACGAAGAATCGGACCCGCTCGTAGACGTGCTCGGTCTGCTCGAGCGATGCCTGGGGCAGGAGCGAATAGCCGATGAGGATCGCCGCGCCGATCGCGAGGGCGAGCGCGAGACCGCGCCAGTGCGCCGCGCGATACAGCGCCACGCCGAGGGAGCCGGCGACGATCGCGAAGTACGGCAGCACGCCAAGGACACCCGTGATCCCGAGCGCCGACCCCAGGCTCGGCACAACGAGGTCATCACCGAGCATGCGGAACGAGACCTCGACCAGCGGATTCTTCAGGTTGTCGGGCCAGTACGGGAACGTGACCGTGGAGACGCAATAGATCACGACCGCGACGACGATCGTGCTCGCGGCCACGCCGAGCAGCAGCGGCCGTGGCTTCCAGGCCTGGAGCTGCGCTGCGACCAGCGGCAGCGTGAACGGCAGCATCGCGGTGATGTAGCGCGGGCCCACGCCCCACCCACCGCGCCAGAAATTGATCGACGAGATGAACAGCACGTAGATCACGATCGCGCCCACCGCGGTCGCGACCACGCCGCGCTCGCCCTTCTTGAACAGCGTCACCGCGCCGGGCCCGGCGAGCATGACCCAGGGCATCAGCGTGATCAGGCCGTTGTCGGGCTGTAGCATCGAGCCCCAGAACGCGTCCCAGCGCAGCTTCGTGATCCCGAGGAAGCCCTGCTGGTGGAAGTTCGCGAACGTCGTCGACGCGTCGTACCCGGTGCGGAACGGACGTCCGAAGGCGAGCGTGTGATAGGTCAGAAGGATCCCGATCGGGATCGCGGCGCCGAGCGCGGCCGCCCCGAGCAGCTTGGCGATCTCCGCCCGCGGCCAGCGCCGGATCCGCACGATCACGAGGACCGCGACCGGGACCGCACCGAACACCGCCTGGTAGTCGACGAGCAGCGCCGCACCGGCGAGGAACCCGGCGGCCCCCATCGCGAGCACCCCGCGTTTCCTCTCGGTGACCTCGATCGCGAGGATCCATGCAGAGCCCACGCAGACCGCCCCGAGCTGGTGCGAGAAGAACAGCACGGAGTACGTCATCGCCATCGAGCCCAGCGCGTAGCCCACGAGCACGAGGCGCCGCACGCCCGGGTCGGGGGCGAACCGGGCCAGGAAGCCCCACAGCAGCCACAGGAACAGCAGCGTCGGCACCATGCCCGCGACGAACCGGCACAGCCACAGGGAGGCCGCGAGCCCGGGCTCCCCGGCGACCAGCTTGACCGCCTCGTACGCCGGCACCGCGAGCATCGACGACCCCGGGGCCTTGTTCGAGTACAGGTGACCGAACGCCGGCGACACATCAACCGTCGCGCCCCACCGGTTGACGCCCGTATCGATCTGGAACGTGTGCTCGTTCGCCATCGCCTGGGTCAGGTAGACCCGGGGCAGCTCGTTGGCGCTGCGGATCTTCGGGAAATACGGGAACACGTAGAGGTAGGCCGCGGCGATCGCGATCAGCCACCACGGAGCGCGAGCCAGAAGGTTCCTGACGGGCACGTGTTCGGGGAACGTGATACCACCGGATCGTTCGTGTTGCCCTACCGCAGCGTGCGTGACGCCGCGATCGCCGATGTCGGGCGTGCGATCACGATGGCGCTCGGCGGCACGCTGGCGTTCGCGCCGATCGAGTACGCCCTCACGCT
>JAYVRN010000440.1:0-18978 GCA_043776275.1 Myxococcales bacterium
TCGCGCTCCTCGGCCGCGGCTGTGCGCAGGATCGCGAGGTCACGCGCAGCCTCGAGCTCGGCTCCGGGATCCGCGCGACCGCCACGGTCGAGGCGCGCGTCAGTGACGGCGAGTGGCAGACCTGCGGGTACTCGCGGATCGAGGGTGGCTTCTACTGCGCGGGGCTCCTCGAAGCGCACGATGGCATGACCGCTCTCCTCAACGATGCGATGCCGAGCTGGGCGTTCAACACACCGGGCATCGTCGTCACGCCCGATGATCCCGATGCCGAGATCCGGATCAAGCTCAAGGCGCGTCTCGCGGGGACCTACTGGATCGCGTGCAGCGGCAGCGCCGCGGTCTCCGTCGAAGGTGAGGCCGAGACCTCGATCACGCGCAAGGTCGTGCCCTACGCCGACGACGGCGAGCGAGAGATCACGATCCGCTCCACGATGCCCGGAGCCGACGCCTGGTCGTTCACGTTTGTCCGCGAGGACACCATCCTCCCCGCGCGCCCGTACCTCGACGCACCGCCCGAGGTCGCTCCGCCCGCGGTCCGAGCGATCCGGTGACGATGATCCGGCGCGCGATGCGGCCGGTGATGCGGCCGGTGATGCGGCCGGTGATGCAACCGTTGATGCAACCGGTGATGCAGCCGGTGATGCAACCGGCGGCGCGGCGGTGATGCGATCGCGCCTGCTGGTCGCGACGGCGGCCGTGCTGTTCGCACCACTCGCGATCGCCATCGCCGCGCTGTTCCTCGCCGCGCGTGGGCCGAGTGTGCTCACGGTCGCCGGCGGCCTCGTCGCGGTCGCCGCGGTTCTCGGATCGATCGTCCACGCCGTGCGGGTGCGCCGGGCGCTCGGCCTCGTGGCGCTCGCACCGCTCGCGCTGCTCGCGCTGTTCCTCTCGAGCTACTGCGGTGCACCTCTACCGCCGCCGACGCCCCTCTCGATCGAGCTCCCTCTGGCCACACCGCCGCCCGGGATGGCCGTGTTCCAGCTGCCCACCGGCGTCACGCATCGCAGCGCGGCGTTCGGGTATCGCGGCGGCTCGATGTTCGAGGCGCGCGACTTCGTGATGACCGCGGTGCTGGTCAAGCATCCGCGCGGGGACGTGCTGGTGGACACTGGCCTCGGTCGCGACATCGGGACCCAGCTCGCGGGGATGCCGTGGTGGTTCCGCGCGATGACGGACTGGGAGCGTTCACGATCCGTCGCCGAGCAGCTCGATGCCGCGCACTACGATCGCCACGCGCTGCACGCGGTCCTCCTGACCCACGCCCACTGGGATCACGTCAGCGGGCTCGCCGAGCTCACCGATACGCCCGTGTGGGTCACGCCCGCGGAGCGGACGTTCATCGACGATGGCGGGGCGATCATGGGGCTGACCCGTGATCTCGTGGGCGTGCGCTACGAGACGTATGGGTTCGAGCGCGGTCCGTACCTCGGCTTCCCCGCGAGTCACGACGTGTACGGCGATGGCGCGATCGTCGTCGTGCCGGCCCCGGGGCACACGCCGGGCTCGGTGGTGGTGTTCCTCGCGCTGCCTGGAGGCAAGCGCTATGCGCTGGTCGGTGATCTGGTGTGGCAGCTCGAAGGGATCACCGAGCGCGAGGAGCGGCCGTGGCCCGTGCGCTCGCTGGGCGACGCCGATCCCACCGCGGTCCGCGACAACCTCACGCGCGTCGCCGCGATCGCCGCGCGGTTCCCCGAGATGACGATCGTTCCGGCGCACGACGGCCGCGGCTTCGCCACGATCCCGCTGCTCCGCTGAGGCGCTGAGTTCCCGAGACGATCCCGCCGCTCCGCTGAGCCGCTGAGTGGCAGGCGTCAGCGCCAGCGCACGCGCCGCAACACCAGGTTGCTCTGCGGCAGATCGAGCTCGGTATCGGGGCCGAACGCGAGGAACGCGACCTGCAAGCCCGGCAGCGGCTCGGGCAGCTCGAACCTCAGGCGCGCACCGCGGGGCGTGGGCTCGATGCCTGCGAGCGTGAGGTGCGTGAGCCCGATCGCGACGCGGACCTTGGTGGACCACTCGACCTGCGCGCCAGTCGGCGTCTCGACCTCCACCTCGACGAGCTCGGGATCCGTCATGAACAGGTGGATCGCGGGCGCGACGCGGCCGGTGGTGCGGTCCCAGCCGCTGCCGTTGAGGTAGAGCTCCGGCGGCTTGCCATCGGCATCGAGCCAGCTCTCGAGCTTCGGATCCGCGAGGTCGTAGGTCGAGGGCAGCTCGTGCGTGCGAGGCACGACCCGCGACAGGCTCGCGCGCGCGGCGGCAGCGGTCTCGCGATCCACGAGATCGCCCGCGACCCGGCCTCGGGTCTTGCTCGTCACGAACGCGAGAGCCCACAGCGCGAGCAGGAGCGCCGGCGTGATCACACAGTGCATGCGCGCGAGCACGCCGCGCTCGCGCGCGATCATCCAGCGCGCGCCGCCGTGCCACGCGATCACGAGGAGGGCGGCGATGCCCGGCGCGAGATCGAGCTCGTAGCGCGACGAGATGCTCGGCGAGTGCAGGTAGAACACGGCGAGGGGCAGCGCGCCGAGCACCGCCCAGGCTGCGAGCCAGTGGTCGGTGTCTCCTTCGCTCGCGGCCTGGCGCCGGCGCCGCCACGCCAGCGCACCGAGCCCGAGCCCCGCGAGGAGGAGCGGCAGGTACGCCCACGAGAATGTCGTGAAGTAGTACTCGCGCCAGCGCACCTGATCGGCTTGCCCGACGTGCAGGTCCTTCGCATAGAACCCCTTCTTGCCCGCCTGCTCCGGTCGGCCGAACAGGCTGCCCGCGAGCTCGAGACCCGCATCGATCCAGCCCGTGCGCTCGAACGGATACGAGAACCGCGTGGCGACCACGTTGCCGGGGAGCGCCTCGAGGTTCTGCCGGTGACCGAACTCGGAGCCCGCGCCGAACCGCGCCACGTTGGTGCCGTACAGCACTGCGCCACCCGCCACGAACAGCGCGAGCCCGATGACCACGGACGCCACGCTCGGCAGCACGCGCTTCCGCTCGGCGCGCAGGTAGATCACGGTGGCGAGCCCGGCGGTCCCGAGCCCGTAGAACCACACCGTGGGACGGATCAGGCCCGTCAGGCCCGCTGCGGCGAGCAGCACGAGGAACCGCGTGCGGCTCGGCGCGCGCGCGAATGCGACCAACCCACCGAGGAGGATCAACGCGGCCGTGTAGGCATAGACCGCGGCCTCCTCGTACACGCCCATCCGCCCGCGCACCATCGTGACGAAGGCGGGCAGGAGCGCCGTGATCAGCACCGCGCCGCCACCCACCCACCACGGCTCCCCCGGGCGCCGAAACGCGCGGAGCAGCACGAAGCACGCGAGCGTGAGCCACACCAGCAGGGCCACGCGATCCGGAAACGGATCCTGGCCGAGGACGCGCGCGGCGAGCTCGAACGGCGTCTGCCACAGCGGCACGCCGAGGCCCCACACCTGCTGCACGCCGCTCGGGGTCCACGCCAGGTCGTGGGCCAGCGCATTCGCCGAGCGGCTCAGCGCGAGGCGCCCGTCGAGGAAGGCATCCACCTGCGCCCGGTACGCGCCGTTGCCCGAATAGGCGTGGCAGCCAAGCTGTCGGGTCGCGAGCAGGAACACAAGCGCGACCGCGAAGGCGAGCCCCAGCGAACGCAGCCGCGTCGCGAACACGACGGCACAGTCGCCCAGGGAGGCGCGGTGCATCAATGGCCGCCGGGCCGGAATCGCAAGGCCCGCCGGTGTGGCCCGCGCCGCGCCGCGCGGCGCGGCAACCTGCGGGCATCGGTCGCGCGGCGACCTGTGGGCATCGGTCGCGCGGCGACCAGCAGGCGTCGGTCGCGCGGCAATCTAGAGGCGTTGGTCGCGCAACAGCCCGGCAGGCGTCGTCGAGGTCGAGCGCCCCGAAGCGCGATCAGGGGCGCGCGTAGTACGCGACGCCGCAGTGCGGATCTTCGGTCACGATCTTCTGGAACCGCAGGCCCGCGCGCCCGAGGACGTCATCCACTGGCTCGCGTGGCGTGATCCACTTGTGCCACTCGAGCACCACGGACTGCGTGCGCAGCAGCAGCTCGGGGATGGTCTGCAGCACCTTGACCTCGAAGCCCTCGACATCGACCTTGAGCACGTCCACCGGGGCATCGCCCGCGTGATCGCGCCACGCCTTGTTGAGGTCCACCGTCGGGACCGTGATCTCCTGCTGCTTGCCCTTGGCCGGGATGTTCGGGTTCAACACCGTGGCCGAGCCGGAGATGTTCGAAGGGTTGAGGAAGAACGAGGCCTCCGCGACGTCGAGAGGAAACCCGACCACGCCCGAGATCCCGCGCACGTTGCGCCAGCCGTTGTGCTCGATGTGGAACCGGGTCTCGTCCGCCATCTTGGGGTTCGCATCGACCGAGATCCCGAACGCATCGGGGCGCCCGATCCGCTCCATCGCGTAGCAGGTGAAGTATCCGACGTTTGATCCGAGATCGACGAACGTGCGGACGTCGCGGCCCTCAAACGGATCGCGATAGACCTGCCGGTTGAAGATCTCGTCCGCCATCAGCAGGCTCTCGCCATAGCGCACGCGATAACGCGTGCCGTGCGGCAGCGTGCGGCGCAGCGGGCGCACCGACAGCATCTTCGAGGCCAGCTCCACCAGCCTGAGCGCCTTGATCGCGCGGTGGAACTCGGGGCGGAGCTGCAGCCGCGACATCAGGGTCGGCTTGAGAGGGGTGGATTCGGCCATCACGAGCGACCCTTTACCACACCCCATGAGAGCGGAGTGCGAGCCTCGTCACGGGGTGCCGCACAGGGGCGCGACATCGAGCGTGGCGACGTAGATCGCGGTCCCGAAGTCTCGCGGGATCAGGTTCTCCAGCTCGACGACATTCCCGCCGCGCCGCACGTGAGCCGCCGGTACGAGGAAGGTCGCCACCCGGCCGGGCGCCATCGTCGAGGTGAAGCCGCCGATCGTGAACCGCGCATACGTGGTGCGCGCGAACTGGAACGTCAGCTTCAGATCGCACGCGCGATCGATCAGGAGCATCAGCTGCGCCGCCGGCGACGGCTCCGCGTGCAGGACCTCGACGCCGAGCTTGGTCAGCACGGTCTTGCACGCATTGCCGGGCGCGGTCTGCGGCAGTGGGCAGCGCTCGAACCGCTCGATGCTGGACACCGGCACGTCCTCGGGCGCGAGGAGCATCGGCGGTCTCCATCCGAGCAGCTCGTTGCGCTCCGCCACCAGCGCGCCGAACTCGAGGTGGGTGACGTTCGGGACCCGCTCCGCGAGGAGCGCCAGGATGCTCGCGCGATCGACCCGATAGAGGGCGTAGTTGTCGAGCTCGAGCACCTTGGTCGCGTGCACTGCGTCGAGGTTCGCGAGCACGCGCCGATCGTATTCCGCGATCACGGAGTTCGCTTTCCGGCGGAACAGGTGGGGCCAGCCGGTGACCGACCACAGCCCGCGCGATGCCGCCAGGGGCCACAGCGCCTTGTCGATGAAGCGCGAGTCGGGATCCGAGAACACCACCTCGTGAAGCTGATCGGTGCCGGTCCTCTCGAAGATCGCAAGGAAGTCGAGCGCGGCGGTGCTGGTGTCCTTGGCGTCCGGTGCGCCCCAGCTGTGACGCTCGAACGAGGCCTGGATGTGACCATCCGACATCAGGTTCGACAGCAAGAAGTCGTTGTGGTCGTTGGCGGCGAGGTACGCGTTGGTGTTCGCCACGTCCTCGCGCGCGAGCACCGAGCGTGGGTGCGTGAACATGATCCCGAACGACCACAGCGGCGCCGCGACGAGCCACGCGATCGCGAAGCGCCGCAGCAGCAGCGAGCCTTCGAGGAGCTTGTCGAGCACGAGCGCAGACCCGATCGCATAGAACGGGAGCAGGACCTGCGAAGCGAGCATCTGCGACGCCGCGAGCTGTGCGAACAGATAGAGGAACACCAGCGCGGCCAGCAGCATCCACACCGCGGTGTCCTTGAACGCCGCGCGCAGGTTCGGCGCGCGGAGCGCCTTGCTCACGTGGACTGCGGCGGTGATCCAGGCGAACGGCGTGAACACCATCGTGAGCCGGCGCAGCATCGTCGGGATCATCGAGGTGAACTTGCGGTCCTGTGCCGCGGCGGCGCGCTCGAGGAACTGGAGGTGGAGGTCGGCGAGGAACTCGTGCCAGCCCACGGCGCCGATCACGGTGGCGCACTTCACCACGATGCCGAGCGCACACCCGAGCGCGCAGAGCAGCACGAAGTGGCGACGGCCGCGCGCGAGCGGACTCCCCGCCTTGAGGGCCACCGTCGCGATCACGGCGGCGGGCAGGAACACGTAGTAGTCGTACGAGGTGAAGAAGCACGCGAACGCGCCGAACATCGCCGCGGCATAGTGGCGGCGCTGCTTGGTCTCGATCGCCCGCACGAGCCCCCACAGCGAGAGGAACGCCATGCACTGCATCACCGGCGCCTGGTGGATGCTGTCGGCGTACATCATCCAGATCAGGCTCGTGCTGAACAGCGCCGTCGCGATCAGCGCGATCCGATCGGTGTACAGGCGGCGCACGTAGCTGAACAGCAGCCACATCGCCATCGCAGAGAACATCAGCGCGAACATCCGGAACGTGCCGATGTCGCTGATGCCGAGGTACCGGCCAAGCGAGCCGTAGATGATCTCGGCGAGCGGTGGGTAGTGGATGTAGCGATACGAGTCTGCCGTCAGCGGGCCGACGTCGAGGATGTCGACGAACGAGGTGGCGAGGAAGCCGTCGGACTTGACGTAGTTGATCGACGACAGCACGTTCGCGTCGGACCACGGATCGCCGAGGTTGAGCCGCAGCGGCTCGCGCGCATGCACGAGGAGGTAGACGAACGCGATCGCCATGCTCCCCAGCAGCAAGCCCCGCAGCGACCTGGACATCTCAGGTGCTTCTAACACACGGCCTAGGGACCCAGGCGGACCAGGCGAACACTCCCCAGGGCGGCGACGTCGCTCGCCCCCGCGGCCCAGGCTGCGTCGGCGCAGTAGGGCAGGTCGGCACCGCTCGGGCAGGCGAGCCGGTAGAACAGATCACGCCGCGCCCGCTCGGCCGGCAGGTGGTCGTCCTCGACGAGGAGGTACGCTGGGCGGAGCGCGCGGAGCACCGCCGCTCGTCGAGCCATGGTGCGCGGTCCTCGCACGTCGACGAGGCGATGGGCGGCATGGTCGAGCAGCTCCGGCCGCGCGACCGAGACCGCGATCAGGGCATCGCTCGGGAGGTTCGCCAGCAGCGCGCCATAAGGATCGCGGAGCGGCGGCTCCGGGTACGCGTGGCGGAGGTACTGCAAGTTGCTCGCGAGCTCGGTGTAGCGCCGTGACCAGCGCACGCGGCCCGGGGTGTCGCGACCGTCGTAGATCAGCACAGCGGCGAGCAGCGAGAGCACGAGGCCGGCGGCGCGCAGGTCGAGGGCCACGGTGCGCAGCGCGCAGAGCCCGAGAGCGAGCACGGCGCTGACCGCGATCGGCCACACGAAGGTCGTCGCGTACGGGCGGGTGCAGGTCAGCTGCACGGCGATCCCGGCGAGGCCCACGAGCGTCGAGATCGTGATCCAGCGCCGCGGTCCGCGCGCGCACTGGACGCCGATCCAGATCGCGACGATCACGAGCCCGAGGAACATGACCACCGGGACCACGCCGCCACGCCCTGGTGTCACCGCGGCGATCGCCGCGGACGGCACCGTACCGCGCGCCGCGAACCGCACGACCAGATAGGGGAGCACGGCCGCGAGCGGGACCCCGACGAGCGCGAGGATCCGGCGACCACCGCCCGAGCGACCGATCGCGGCGATCCCGGCGCTCGTCAGGATCGCCACCGAGATCGGGATCAGCTCGGAGCGCAGCGTGCCGACCGCCGCCGCCACGAGGCCGAGCGGCCAGAGCAGGCGATCGTCCTCGGGCTCCGCATAGCGCTCGAACGTGACGTATAGCGAGAACAAGAGCGCGGCGGCGAGCCAGCGCGGTGCGGCCTCGGTGGCCACGCTCGGATAGGACGCCGCCACGAGCAGGAGCAGCACGGCCCACATACTCGCGGTGGCGGAGCGCGGACGTAGCTGCGCGAGTGCGAGCCACACCAGGAGGGCGAACCCGAGCGCATCGACCACGCGGAACCACGCGATGCCACCGAGCACGGTGACCAGCGCGCTCGCCGCGACGTGACCGCCGAGCTGGGTGTCGCGAGCGAAGCCGATCGGATCGCCCAGCGTGCCGGTGTCCCACAGCCGGTGGAGCTGCGCGGGGAGGCTGCCATCATCATCGAACGGGCTCGAGGTCAGGTCGCCAGCGGCGCCGAGCACGTGGAGGCCCGCCACCAGGACGAGGCCGGTCGCGGGGACCAGCCAGTAGCGCGCGTCCGCGGCGCGGAGCAGTTCCGCGATCCGCGCCTCCCGTTCCCGCCACTCCAGGATCATCGCGCCGCCGTGCAGGCCGAACCCGGCGATCACGATCGCGAGCTGCGCGGTCTGCGTAAGCGCGTGGAGCGCCATCGCGAGGCCGGCGAGCGCCAGCATCGCTGCGAGGCCCCAGTGCACCACGAGCGCGGCCGGCGCCTCCGCGATCCGCGCCAGGCGCTTCACCAGCGCGCCCCACCCGTGCAGCGAACACACGACGGCGATCATCACGAGGCCAAGCCCGAGTGCGCCGGCGACGTGGAGCAGCGACAACCACGGGGCGAGGACCGCGAGCCCGAGCACCACGCGGGCGGCGAGCCGGGGCGTCACCGCGGCTCCCACTCCACGCTCTCGACGCGCGCGGCGCGCAGCTCGCGGACCTCCTTCTGAGGCTCCGCGATCGAATCGAACACGAGGTAGACATCGTGCCAGCCGCCCGCGAGCTGGGCCGCCGCGACGTCTGCCGTGATCTCGAACGCGCCGCTCGGATCCGCGATCACCGTGGCGATCAGCTCGCCGTCGAGCATCACGTCGAGCCGCGGTCGGGTGTACGCGACCCCGAGGTTGATCTTCCCGCGCAGCGCGAGCCGCATGTCCCGGTCTCCGTGGACGCGCAGGTGAGCGCGGCGATACAGCCAGCGCGCCGCCACACCGCGGGTGGGCGCCGTCGCGGGCGGGTGGACCACGTCGTACCAGACCGGATCGTCCGCGCTCCCGTCGAGGAACGCGAGGCCCGTGAAGCCATCGTCGAACAGGAGGTCGGCGCGGTTGTTGAGCGACCACGCATCGTGCAGGTGCTCACGATCTGCGAGCGCGCGGACGAAGGCGGCGCGACGCACGGCCTCTGCCACGGTAGGCCCGGTGGGCGCGGTGGCCGCGGGGACCTCCGCTCCGAGATCGAGCACCACCAGGCCATCCTCCTCGTGGAGCACGGTGACCTTGGCCGAGAGCGCCGCGAACGTCTCGATCGCATCGATCGTGTACGCACTCATGGTCTGGAAGATCTCGGCGTCGTTGAAGATGCGCCAGATCCAGAACGGCCGCCGATAGAAGTAGCGCGAGCGATCGCTGCGCACGAACGCGACGTAGCGGATGCCCAGCCCGCGGAGGTAGCCGCGCACCGCGTCCGGACCGGCGAACGCGGGCATGCCGGGCCGTGGGCTCGCATAGCCGGGGGTGTCGAGGTTGAAGATCCGGTTCCGCGCGAAATCCAGGTACTGCGGATCATCGAGCATCACCGCCACGCTCTCGCCTGCCGGGATCGCGGCCTGGAGCGCGGTGTACCTGCGTTGCTGCGCCTGCGCGCTCGGATCGCCGCTGCGCTCCAGCACGCGGGCCTCGCGGAGGTTGCCGAACAAGGTCGCGAACCGCTTCGGGAGGGCCTCGCGCTGCACGGCCAGCTGCAGCAGCAACGAGGCGAGCAGCACCCAGCGGCCGAGTGGGACCAGGCGCGCGTTGTTGTCGTCGGCGCCGATCTCGAGGGAGAACACCGCGAGCAGCGTCAGCGCGGCGGCGAACGCATAGCGCCAGAGGTGGTTGGTGTCCGAGCCCACGAAGCTGTGGACCATCAGGAAGAGGCCGAGCGTGGAGGCCACGAGGAGTGCGGTGATCGGGCGCGCGGGCCGCGCATCGGTCGCGAACATCATCACGGCGAACACCGACGGGATCACGACGATCGGGTGGGTCTCGATCAAGCACCACACGCCAAACTGGAGCTCGTCCGTCCAGGTGGGCGCGGTCGCGCGCAACGACACGTTCGGATTCCAGGTGCCCTCGAGGAACGGGAACAGGAACGTACCGTTCGAGCGATACGCGGCGATCCAGTACGGGACGAGGACGATCGCCGCGATCCCGGCGCACCACAGCCACGCCTTCCGTTCGGCCTTCCAGCCTTCGCCCCACGAGCTCGCGCGGGCCGCGCGCCGCAGTCGGGCAAGGAGGGCGAGACCGAGGAACACCACGGCGATCTCGATGTAGTTCTGGCGCAGCGTGCAGGCCGCGGCGCCCACCAGGCCGGCGAGCGCCCAGTGCTCGTCGACGACGCAGCGGTAGAGCCCGACGAACACGGCCACGCCGCTCCAGTAGCTCGCGGTGTTGATCGCCGTGTCGGGCATCAGCACCACGACGAGCGCGACGACCGCGGTCCACAGTGGCTGCGTGCGGAGTGCGCGCGCATAGCCTGCGAGCAGGAGCAGCGCGATCGCGTAGCACAGGCCCTTGTCGATCAAATGCACGCTGGCGAGTGAGCCGCGCGCACCTGCGAGGGCGTCGAGCAGCGTCTGGCCACCGTACGCGCCGAGCCGGCGGAACGAGAACGGCTCGATCAGGTCGCCGGCATCGAGCAGGCGCTTGACCAGCGGCGTGTACGCGACGTCGTCGTCCCACGGGTTGCGATCGAGCGTGGCGATCGCGCCCGCGATCTGCAGCACCACCACGCCGAGGAGCAGCACCACGAACAGCGACGCGCCGGGGCGCTGCCGCAGGGCCGCCACGCTGTCGACCGTGCGCTGCCAGAGCGGCGCGTCGGTGGTCCACTCGCGCCACGCGGCCGCGAGCGCGCCGAGCCCGATCATGCCGAGGATCACGGGCCGCGACAGGACGCCGGCGGCGAGCAGCGGGCCGCTGACGGCGAGATAGCCGGCGAGCCCCCACAGCGCGCGCATGCCGAGATCCGGATCCTCGACGCGCGCGATCTTCACGACGAGGTAGCCCCAGCCCGAGACCACGAACAGGAGGAACCCGAGCCAGGCGATCCCACCGGCGAGCACCGACGAGGGATCGGCGATGCCCCGCGCGCCCAGCCCGATGGCGGCGGCGATCGTCGCGAGGCGCAGGAGGCGGTCGGTCATCCGGCGTCGAGGGCGGCAAGAGCGGCGAGGAACTCTGCGGAGCTGACCGTCGAGGTGCCGCGCTTCGACACGCTGACCGCCGCCGCGACACTCGCGAGCTCGATCGCCTGATCGAGCGACAGCTGCGCGGCAAGGGCGAGCGCGAGGGTCGCCACGACGGTGTCGCCTGCGCCGGTGACGTCGAACACCTCCCTGGCGATCGCGGCGACATGGAACGGGCTCGCGCCGCTGCGGAACAGCGTCATGCCGTCGGCGCTGCGCGTGACGAGCAACGCTGCACCTTCGAGGGCAGGCAGGAGCTCGCCGACGATGCGCTCCACGTTGAACGGCCCGGGCGTGGGTGCCGCGAGCTCGAGCTCGTGGAGGTTCGGGGTGATCACCGTGGCGCCCGCATAGATCGTGAAGTCCGCCTGCTTCGGATCGACGACGACGGGCAAGCCGGCGGCGCGAGCGGTGGCGATCGCATGGCGCGCGACGGCGGGGGTGATCACGCCCTTGGCATAGTCGGAGATCACCACGGCGTGGGCATCGCGGATCCGGACCTCGATCGCCTGCTTGACCGCCTCCTGGACCGCGCCCGAGATCGGGTGCCGCTTCTCCTGATCCACGCGCACGATCTGCTGCTGCTGGGCGACGAGGCGGGTCTTCTTGCTCGTAGGCCGATCGGCATCCGGGACACACGTGCTCGTGATGCTCGCCGCGGCCAGGCACTTGTTGAGCGTGGCGGAGGTCTCGTCCGTGCCGACCACCCCGACCAGATACGTCGCACCGCCCAGCGCCTGGATGTTCGCCGCGGCGTTCGCGGCACCGCCGAGGCGGCTCTCGTGTGCACGGACCTCGAGGACAGGCACCGGAGCCTCCGGCGAGATCCTGGTGACCTCACCGCGCAGGTACTCGTCGAGCATCAGGTCTCCGACCACCAGGACGCGCCGGCCGCGGAGCCGATCGACCAAGGGGTGCAGAGGGTGCATCTCGAACGTCGTATCCCGGTTCGGATCCCGTTGCAATCAATGGGAATCGCCTGTGGTATTAGACCGATGCGCTGATGCCCCGGTTCCTCCGTGCCTACCTGCTGGGCTGTATCGCGATCGCGTTCGCGTACCTCGTCCTGCACGTGCGCGAGCCGCTCCGGTTGAGCTTCGGGGATCCGTCCGCCGATGCCGGCATCCTGACCTCGATCGGGGAGGTCGATCGGTACGGCTTCTTCGAGAGCTCGGCGCCCGGCATGATCGACGTCGGTCTCCAGCCCGCGGACTCGTATCACGCCGTTCACTACCCACCGCTCGCCGAGGTGTTCTACGGCGCGACCGGCAAGTACCTCGGCGTGCGCGACATCGGCACGCTCCGGTTGTTCGCGCTCGCCTTCTCCGTGCTCGCGATGCTGATGCTCTACCACTACGCGCGGCGCATGTGGACCGAGCCGATCGCGCTCCTCGCCACCGCGCTGTTCTCCACGAGCCTGCTGTGGATGATGTACGCGGACAGCATCCAGCAGGCGCCGCTCACGCAGGCCGCCGCGTTCCTCTCGCTGTGGGGGCTCGTCCGCGTGATGGAGACCCGCCGTCGCGCGCACTATGCCGCGGCCTTGTTCGGCGCCCTCGCATGCTTCCTCGCATCGTACGACTACTGGTTGTTCCTGCCGGCGGCCGTGCTGTTCACGATCCACGTCAAGCGCGGCAATCCGCTCGCCGCCGGGAACCTCCGCTTCGTCGCGATCTGTGCCGCCGCGTGCGTGCTCGCCGTCCTCGCGAAGTCGCTGTTCGTGAGCGGCGTGCTCCTCGATCGCAAGGCCGCCTCGCTGTTCCCCACGCTCCTCCGCCGCGCCACGTTCGTGTTCACGCCGATGTTCTGGGTGATCTGTGGCTGCACGATCTGGCGCGCGGTGCGGGCGCCTTCGCTGCGCTCGGTGCTCGAGGACGGCGTGACCTGGATGCTGCTCACGGGCACGGTGACGATCTACATGTTCGCGCAACGCGCGGCTTCGCAGACGATCGGCGCGCAAGCGCTGCTGCCGTTCTATGCGATCGGCTCGGCGATCGTGATCTCTCGTCTGTTCGAAGGGCGCCGGCTCCTGCGTGGGGTCGCGATCGCCTGGGTCGTGCTCGCCCCCGTATGGTCGGGCTACTTTCTCCTCTCGCAGCCGCGCGAGGTCCTCGATCGCGATGATGTGGCGAAGGTCAATGCGTACCTCGCCACCAGCGATCGCAACGACTTCGTGATCTCGAACCTCCTCGCCGATGCGCCGCTGCAGGCGATGTTCGAGCGTCACAGCTGGCCAGCCTCCGACAAGGCCGATCCGAAGCTCGCGTACCGGGGCATGCTCGATGTGCTCGAGGCCGCGGGGACCGACTATGTCCACGCGGTGATCTTCACCTCACCCCAGACGCGGCTCGCGGACCGCTCGCTGTGGCCCCTCGCGGCGCCGAGGCGGCTGTGGTCGGTGACAGGCTGGCCATCCCTGCAGCGCACCAAGGCGCTCGAGATCGTGCGCGAGTACGACCGCAAGGTCCTGCGCAACCTCGAGGTGGTCCACGCCAAGGTCGTCCTGCACCTCGCGAACTTCGACGTCTACCGGATCGAGCGAGCGGCCGTGCTCGAGGCCGCGGGCGCGGGCGTCCCGGTGGTGCGGACGATCGATTTCGGCAACGTCGCCTCGAACAAGCACAAGCTCCTCGGCTGGAGCGAGCCGCGGCTCACGGACGACGGGAGCCTCGGCGTGGCGGTGATCGATGGCTTCGCGCCCTGCGCCAACCCGGAGATGGAGCGCCAGCCCAACGAGCCCGGCGGCAATGCCTGCAGGACGGTGCTGACGCGCTGGGGGCTCCGCGTGATGGATGAGGGCCGATCGGACCGCGCGCAGTTGATGCTCCGGCTCGAGCGCTCGTGCGACCTGCGGCTGACGATCGAGTTCAGCGCGCCCGCCCTGGTGGGTCTGTCGCTGAACGAGTTCACGAGCTCGCAGTGTGCACCGGCCACCCGCGCCTCGTTCGACATCCCCCGGGCTTCAGTCCGACCCGGGATCAACGTCCTCCTCCTCGAGCGTCGGTACGGGCCGAAGTCGTCGAAGGCGGAGATCTCGTCGCTCACCGTCGATCCGGTGTGCGGTCTGTGACCCTCGGCGGCGACCGGTGGTTGAGAGTGGTGTTCCTCGCGACCGCGCTGGTGTTCACCGGTGTCGCCGTCTACCTCTACGCGTTCCGGTTCTTCGCGTGGCTCGAATCCGATGCCGCGGTCGCCGCGCTGCTCGCCGCAAAGGTCCTCCACGCGAAGTCGCCGGTGGTCACCGACTGGTACTACGCGAACGGTGACGTCTGGTTCCTCGGCCCGCAGCTGCTCGCGGTGCTGCCGGTGGCGATCTTCGGCGCGGTCCCGGCCAGCCTCCTCGTCGCGGTCCTGATCGGGTTCGGCCTCGAGCTCGTGGTGCTCGTGAAGGTGTTCGCGCGGCTCGGAGGCGAGCGGTGGATCGCGGTGTTCGCCGCGATGGTGACGATGATGGCGTGGTCGAATGCGCACGTCGCGTACTCGTACATCCAGCTCGCGTACGGATTCGTGACCTGCCTGTACCTGGTCTCGTTCCAGCTGTGCGCCGGACTCGCCGAGCAAGATCCGCCCAAGCCGTGGCGGCTCGCCCTCGCCGCGCTGCTGATCGCGCTGATCTCGGCCCAGAACCCGACGCGTGGCCTGGTCTACGTTGTCGCGCCCCTGCTCGCCGCATGTGCGTGGCCGTGGCGCGCGTTCCCGCTGCGGCGCCGCCTGGTGATCGCGGCCGTGGCGATCGTGGCCTGGGCGCTCGCGTATGCGCTCTACACGTGGGTGTTCGCGCGAGAGGTCTCGTTCTCGATCCCTCGCGGCCACCTCGAGTTCGTGATCGGTGGCGCCGGGAGGATCAAGGCGAACCTCGTGATGCTCGGCCGCGGCCTCTCGCTCCTGTGCGCGAGCGGCGTGGAGGCGGGCGTCCGTGCGATCCCCGGAGCGCTGATCATCCTCGGCGCGCTCGTGCTGCTGTGCCGCGAGGCGTTCGCGTCGCGCGCGTTCACGGTGCTCCGCATGTTCGCCGTGGTGATCTTCGCGCAGCTCCTCTGCGTGCTCGTGCCGCTCCTCGTCGGGAACCTCCTCGATGGGCCCGAGGCGGTGCGGTACCTGATGCCGAGCCTGATCTCGATGTTCGGCCTCGCAGTCGTCATCGCGATCCGCACGCTCGCCGCCGCGGGCAGCGCGTGGGGCCGCCGCGTGGCGATCGGCTGGCTGGTCACCGTGCCGCTCGCCGCGCTGGTCGCCGCCACCGATACGCCGCCGCCCCCGCCGCGACCGTACCTGTGGCCCGATGCGGCCGAGCTGTCACGGGTCTCCGACGAGCTGGTCCGCCGCGGGCTCACCCACGGCTTCGCGGTCAACCTCGGGGCGAACCTCTTGACGCTCGATTCGGGCGGCGCCGCGCTGACCTGCCCGGTCGACTTCCGCGATGCGGTGTTGCCGCTGCGCTGGCTGACCGAGCGCAGGTGCTTCGACCCGGCTGCGCTGCCGGAGCGGTTCTACGTGGTGGCGTATCAGAACGAGACCGATCCTCGCGCGATCCACGCCACGTTCCCTCACGAGCTCGAGCGGTTCACCGTGGGCGAGACCTACGAGGTCTACGTGTTTCGCACCAGCGAGCTGTCTCCCGCGTGGTTCGATCTCCCGATCCTCGACGGAGCACTCGCCACGTTCCCGATGCGCCTCCCGGCGACGCACCTGCAGCTCACGCGCGACCAGGCGATCATCGAGGCGGGCGAGGTGGTGGCGACCGGCGCACCCGGCACGGTGCTCTCGGGCCCCGGCTTCGATCTCCCGAAGGGGGTGTACACCGCGACCTGGATCGGCTCCGGCCTCGCCTCCGCGGGGCAGACGACGTTCACCGTGACGATGCGGCGCAAGGTGATCGCCCAGACCACGCTCGAGGCGAAGGCGGCCCCCACCACCCGCGGCGAGCTGACCCGCCTGTCGTTCACCCTCGATCGGCCGCGGAAGGGCATCTCGTTCGTGATCGAGAGCGCCGGTGGTGGCCGGGTCTCCCTGCACGAGCTCGTCATCGAATCGAACCGGTGATGCCCGGCATGCTAGCGTCCGCTCGTTGCGCGCGAAGCGTCTCCTCATCCTCGCCGTCAAGCTGGCCGTCGCCGGTCTGCTGATCGGATGGCTCCTCCGATCGGGGACGCTCGATTTCGGTGCGCTGTCGCTGTTCTTCGAGCGGCCCTCCCTGCTGGTGGCGAACCTCGCCGTGTTCGCGTTGAGCACCGTGCTCGGCGCGCTCCGCTGGCGGCTCCTGCTGCGCCTCGCCGATGTGCACCTCCCGGTGGGCCGCGCGATGCAGCTGGCGTTCACCGCCGTGTTCTTCAACGTCGTGGTGCCCGGCAACATCGGCGGTGACGTCATCAAGTCGATCTACGTCGCCCGCGAGGTGGCGCCCGAGAAGCGCACCAGCGTGTTCGTGATCGCGTTCCTCGATCGGCTCCTCGCGCTCGCGGGCCTCGTGGGTGTGGCGTGCGTCCTGACCCTCGCGCGGGGCGGAGAGGTGTGGGCCGATCCGCGGCTGCGCCAGCTCGCCCTCGCCGTGCTCGCGCTCACCGCCGGGACGTTCATCGCGCCGATCGTGTTGCTGGTGGTGATCCGTCGCTCCGGCAAGCGGCTCGAGGACTGGACGAGCGGTCCATCGCGGATCTCGAAGATCCTCGCGCAGCTAGTGAAGGCCGCGCGCCTGGTCTCGTCGGGGCCCAGGACGCTGCTCGTCGCGCTCGGCCTCGCCGTCGCCTCCCACGTCTCGGGGATCATCCTGTTCTCCACGCTGGCCACGGCGATCACCACCCACGATGTGAGCGTGACCAGCCTCGCCAGCGTCTATCCGATCGGCATGCTGACGATGGTGCTGCCGATCTCGTACGCCGGGTTCGGCGTCGGGCACGTGGCGTTCGATCAGCTGTTCGCGATGATCGGCCTGACTGGCGGCGCCACCGTGCTCAACGTCTATCTGATCGGGCAGACCATCCCGTGCCTGCTCGGTGCGATCCCGTATCTGACGCTCCGCCGCGAGGCGCCGCCGACGGATGCCGACCTCGCGCCGCCCATCCCGGCGGACTGAGCTTCCACCTCGCGAGGCGATGAGGCATACCTCGCGGTGTGAAGACGGTCGCGATCATCCAGTCGAACTACATCCCGTGGAAGGGCTACTTCGACATCATCCACGACGCGGACCTGTTCATCTTCCACGACTGCGTCCAGTTCACGAAGCAGGACTGGCGCACGCGCAACAAGATCAAGATGCTCGATGGCACGAAGTGGCTGAGCGTGCCCGTCAAGGCCTCCAAGGAGTCGCGGATCTGCGACGTCACGCTCTCGGGTGACGACTGGGCCGGCAAGCACCTGCGCACGCTGCAGCACTCGCTCGGCAAGACCCCGCACTGGCGCGCGCTCGAGCCGTTCCTCGCCGAGATCTATGGGCGCACCTGGACCAGCCTCTCGGAGCTCAACCAGACCGTGATCGCGCGGATCTGTCGTGACTGGCTCGGGATCGAGACCGAGCTCGTCGATTCGCGCCCGTACGAGGCCACCGGCGCCAAGACCGATCGCGTGCTCGATCTGCTCGTCAAGGCCGGCGCAACCCGGTACATCTCCGGCCCCGCCGCGAAGGACTATCTCGAGCCGGCGCGCTTCGTCGAGGCCGGCATCGAGCTGGTCTACAAGGACTACGGCGGCTACCCGGAGTATCCGCAGCCGCACCCGCCGTTCGATCACTACGTGACGATCCTCGATCTGCTCGCGTGCGTCGGGCGTGATGCGCCGAACTACATCTGGGGCTGGCGCAGCTCCTAGAGCGCCGACCGGATTGAAGCCATCGCGATCACGCGGGCCTGGCGATGGGAATGGCGGCTGAGGATTCGAGCCGGCGTTGAATGACCTCGAAGTTGCTGAGGGCGCCGACTCGCCGGAGATCGAATTCGTTTTTGCGGCTGCCGACGTAGCGCGCGGTCCTGCCTTGGCGACGACAGGTGTGCGCCTGGCGATGCTCGACTGGGACGCGTTCGCGGAGGTGCTCTCGGCCTGCGGAGGTTGCGGCTTGTTTGCGCAACCTGTCGGCGACTTCGAAGACTGCTGGTTGTTTCACCTCGCGAAGGAGCACGAGCGGACCCACGCCTCACGCTACGCAAACGGTGAGGTCCCTGACCCGCTGCCACGCAAGCCGCCGCAGCTTCGACTGGTCAAGTGATCGAAACTCCTCCCGTCGAGCGCGTCGCGAAAGAGCCGCACCCGAATGTTTTGCAACGGCGAATGGATCGAGCTGAAAACCATGACCATGCAACAGGTTGCAGACTGTTTCCAGGACTCCGGTGGTGGCGGAGCTGGGGGAAACGGAGGCGGCGGGGGACGACCGGGCGGTGGTTAGCCAGGCGGCTGCTATGGCCCAAGCTGCGATGGGCCCTACGGAGACTACTTCTGGGGTGTTCCGTTTGGCGGTCTTGGAGAATTCGATCCAGAGTGTTAGGGAGCGCGTCCTCTGGGGCGTGAGACCGGGTTTCGGATCCAGCTGGATGATGGTCGGCCCGGTGTTCGCCATCGTTGACGGTGACTGGCCCCGGTCCGGAAGCTTGATGTAGAAGCGTCCTCCGACCATCCGGATCTGAGCGCGGTGCTCGCCGAAAATCAGGTGACGTCGACGGTGCGCTAACACCGCCGACGTCGTGCTCCCGGTCGTCCACGGTGAAGAAGTCGACCCGAAGCACTCCACGAATCGTTCA
>JAYVRN010000441.1:0-5065 GCA_043776275.1 Myxococcales bacterium
GAACGAGCGGATGGTCTTGAGCGTGGGGTTGGTGTCGCTCGGCGGCTGCGTCAGATCGATCACCGCCATCTCGTTCGGGTTGCGGAAGAAGCCCGCGGCGTCGGGGCCCGCCGCCGAGAAGTACGCGATCGCGATCGTGTTGTCGGGGGACACGGCGACACGATCGAACGGCGAGCCGATCGCGTACGACACCGGGACGGTATCCGGATGCTCGGTATCGAGCGCCCAGAACTGCGGGGCTTGATCGATCTCGCCGTGGTGGATGGCCTCTTCGCCGCGCGTGATCACGAACAGCCGGTGACGATCGGGGCTCGGCACGGCGTGGATCGCGTTGCGGCCGATGTTCTTGGTGGTGATCTTGGTGGTCGCCTCGGAGAGGTCGAGCAAGGTCACCCGATCAAGCCCGGAGTCGACGTAGGCGATGTTGGTCTTGAGCGGGATCGGACCGAGGATCGCTCGATCGCGATCCCAGCGGATCGAGCGCTCGTCCTCCCACGCGCACGAGGCGGTGGAGAGGAGCGCTGCGAGCCCGAGGACCTGGATGACGTGGTGCGTGCGCATGGGATCCTCAGTTCACGATGTTGCTGTTGAGATCGAAGCCGGTGACCGTGCGGACCGCGTCGGTGACGAGGTGCACGAACGACACGCGGCCGAGGGGATGGCGCTGCGAGCTGAACGCCATGTTGACGCCCGGCAGGATGCCGACGGCGGAGGGTGGCGAGCCGAGCTGCTTCGTGATCACCACGCCGTTCTGCGTGGTCACCACCTGCAGCGCGCGCACGGCGGTGGGTACATCGCCGCCGTCGAGCGAGATGTACGCCTTGCTGCCATCGGGGGCGTACGTGAACGTCCCTGGGTCCACCGGGGTGATCTGGAGCTTGGCGAACCCGGTCGCGAGATCGATCAGCGAATAGCCGTAGCTGCGATCGATGTACTCGTCCACGTTCGCCGCCGTGGTGGGGTCTCCAAAGGCCTTCGCATTGAGGACAATCGCCGTCGTGCCCGTCGGCGAGATCCCAACCGCGCGCACCGACTTCTTGAGCGGCCAGGTCACGAACGGGTAGCCCGCTTGGTCGAGCTTGACCATCGTGATGCGCTCGTCGGTGGTCGCGTTGGTGAACAGCAGCCCGCGATTGCCGTTGCGGGAGAGCACGAGCGAGCCGATCGTTGCCCCAGTGAGGTCGACGGTCTCGACGCCGTTCGGATTGATCGCGTCCCCGGGGACGTCGATGATCGCCAGTTGCTTGGCCGCGCGCTCGACCGCGTAGACCCGCGTGCCGTTCGGTGCGAGATCGAGATCCGTCGCCGGCGAGGCGAGCGGGATGGTCCACTGCCGTCCGAGCTCGAACCCGCCGACATCCACGATGTGCAGCGCGCTCTCGCCGAGCTGCCGGACCGCCGCGTAGGTGCCGGTGGAGACCACGTGGACCTCGACGGACTCCGGCGGGAACGCCGGATCACTGACCGGGATCGGCGGCACGATCGAGGGACCGTGGGTCACCGAGTACCCGAGATCGATCACGCTGACGCCGTCCTGCGTGATCACGTAGGCGCGGGCACCTGCCGCGTCGAACTGAACCTCGCGCGGCCGGAACCCCACGGTGAGGTCGACGGCGCGCTCGAGCCCAGGGGCGAGTGCGATCACCGTCACATCCTGGAAGCTGCCGACGCCCCCGATCCCACCGGACTGCAGCTGCTTGGTCAGATCGAACCAGACCACCGCGTAGCGCCCTGACGGATCGACATCGAGCCGGTTGAGGTTCTTCAGCGTGGGCACGACCTTGACCAGATCGTGGGCGCCGTTCGGGCGCACCACCGAGGCGGTGCCGTTGATCGAATCGAGCACCACCGCGCCGTCGCTGCCCGGGATCGCCGAGACCAGGCGGGGGGACTTGCCTACCGGCGTGGCGGTGACCGCGAGGGTCTCGCCATCGATCCGCGCCAGCTCGTCCTGCGCGGTCATCGCCACGTAGACGTAGCGATCGGAGCTGATCGGCGCGCTGAACTCGTACTCGATCTCCGGTGGGGGGGGCGGCGTCCCGCCGTCGGTGGGCGCTGGCGGAGGCCGCTCGCAGCGTCCGAACTCGCTGCACACGTAGCCCGTGGGGCACTCGTTCGACGACAGACACCCGACAGTGCCCGCATCGGAGCTGTGCCCGCCGGCATCCGGGTACGGAGAGTCTCCCGACAGGTCGCCCCCACCGCACGCACCGGCGATCACCGCTGACATCCCTAGCAACAAGCGCATCCGCATTCGGAACCTCCGGTGCCTGGGAATCAGCAACGGCTGTGCCGCGAGTCCGACATGCGATCCATGCGCGTTGCGCGCCTCGCGTTGTGCAGTTCACGCCAATCCGCGACGTTGATGTCGCGGCGCGTGGCAGCCCGTCCAGACCGCGGGTTGCCCCCGTGAGATGTGCGGTTCGCGGCCGGCGTGCGCGTGTGCAGGCCTCGTACGCAGTAGAGTGGCGCGATGTCGGAGTCAGGCGAGACCAAACCCCGCGCTCGCCCACCCCATCCGTTCCTCTACTTCTTGCTGTTCCTGCCGTTCGGCGCGACCAGCGGCTTCATCATGGTCACGATCGGCTCGCTGGCCGGCAAGGCGGGAATGTCCGATGCGGTGATCGCCGGGATGACGGCCACCAACACGCTGCCGCATACCTGGAAGTTCCTGTGGGCGCCGCTGGTCGACACGATCTGGACCGGGCGCGGCTGGTACATCTCGACCAACCTGATCTCCTCCGCGGCGATCATCACCCTCGGCTTCATTCCGATCACCGATGGCACGATCGGCCTGATGACCGTGATCATCTTCATCAACGGGGTGTCGACCACGTTCATCGGGATGTGCACCGAGGCCCTGATGGCCAAACTGACCCCGCCGGAGCAGCGCGGCGCCGCGGGCGGCTGGTCACAGGCAGGGAACCTCGGTGGCGCCACGATCGGCGGCCTCGGCCTGATCATCTCGAACGCGAGCTCGTACCACTGGATGCCGTTCGTGATCGTCGGCGGTCTCCTGCTCTCGTGCTCGCTGGTGCTGTCGTTCGTCAAGGAGCCGCCGCCCCCGGATCCGCGCCCGCGCTTCGTCGACAGCTTGCGCGCCCTTGGCGGGGATCTGATGAGCCTGCTCACCGATGCGAAGCGCACGGGAAAGGTCCAACCGAAGTGGCTGCTCGGGTTCCCGCCGGTGTTGTTCTACACGCTGTCGGGCGCCGGCATCCTCTCGATCGCGCTGTGCCTGATGCCGATCGGCTCGGGCGGCGCGCAGAACCTGTTCGCGGTGATGGGCATCGACTGGGGCGCCTCGGACGAGCTGGTCTCGTTCTCCAACGGCCTGATCTCCGGAGGTGCAGCGATCGTCGGATCGCTCGCCGGCGGCCTGCTCGCGGATCGGATGGACAAGCGCCGCGCGTATGCCCTGTCGGGCGTGATCCTCGCGCTGTTCACGTTCGGCATGGCCCTCGGGCCCCGCAACCCGTACTTCTATGTCGGCGGCGTGCTCGCGTACAGCTTCGCGCTCGGCATGTGCTACTCGACCTTCACCGCGTTCGTGCTCGACATCATCGGGCACACGGGCGGCGCGACGAAGTACAACCTGTTCGCCTCGCTCGCGAACATGCCGATCTATGCGATGGCGCTGATCGATGGCTACGTCGCCACCAAGCACAACCGCACGACCATGCTGTGGGTCGATGGCCTCGCCGGCATCGGCGGCGCGGTGGTGCTGCTGCTCGTGGTGTGGCTCCTCCGCCAGCGCAAGCTCGATCCCGCGCCTGCGCCGTGATCCGCTAGCCTTCGCGCAGCCCGACGTGGGTCTCGACGCGCGTGAGCCGGGCATCGAGCTCCGACATCGGATCTACGCGCGCATCCAGGTGGTCCAGGCGCACCTGGATATTCTCGAAGTTGCGATGAACGCGCGCGAAGTTCTCGTGCGTCTGCGCCGCGAACGACTCGAGCCGCTGGTTCGTCGTCTCGATGCGAGAGTCCAGCGACTCGACGCGCCGGTCTAGCGACTCGACGCGCCTATCCAGCGACTCGAGGCGCTCGTTCGTCGTATCGATCCGCGTCGACAGGCTCTTGTGCGTGGTCACGAGCTGCTGCCAGATGTTTCGGAGCAGCTCGGTCTGCTCGTTGTTGTTCGGATCCATGGGCCGCCTCGTCAGTTGAGTGTGCCCGATCCGCGGAGCACCGACCATGCCAGCGATAACGTCTCGGAATCCCGGCGATCAGCGTCCGGTGTCCGGCCGGATCTCGGCCAGCTGTCCGCCCGTCGGCCGTCAGGCGTGAGCGCGTCGCGGCGGTGCGAGCAGCGCGGCGATCGCGGCATCGCTCAGCCGGTCGAGCGCGAACGGCTTGGCGAGGAGCGAGAGCTGCAGCCGCGCGGCCTCGACTGATAGCTCCCGATCCGGGAACGCCGTGATCAACACGACCGGCAGCGGCCACTCCGCGGCGCGCAGCATGCGAGCGATCTCCAGGCCCGAGGTGCCCGGCATGCGGACGTCCATCACCAGGAGATCGAGCTGCTCGAGTGGGCGTGGGCTCCGGGCTGCCGTGGTCAGCACATCGAGCGCCTCGAAGCCCGAGCCGGCCTCGACGACATCGAAGCCTTCGCGGCGCATGCGCGCGACGATCAGCTCGCGCAGATCCTCGTCGTCCTCCACGACCAGCACACGTGCACGGAGGCCGCGGTGGTCGGGGTTCGTCGGCTCCTCGTGCTCGAATTGATCGTCCTCGGTGTCGTCGGGATTCCACATCATGGCAGGTACCTCGCGACGGGATTTTGCACGGGGCGCGCCAGCCCCAAGGCCCGCAACCCGCGCTCCCAGCCGTGTCGTTTCGACTCGATGGCCGGGAACGACACGCGTTCGAACCAGATCCGGTGAGGTTCCATGCAGAGATCCGCGGCGCAGTGGTTGCAGGACGTATCCCCATGGATCAACGCCCCCTCATCGCTCTCGCCGAGGACAACCCTCAGCTGCGAGCGCTCCTCGCCACGGCGCTGGAGACCGTCGGCTATCGGGTGGTGCAGGTCGCCACGGGAGAGCACCTGGTCGCGGCGGTTCGC
>JAYVRN010000442.1:0-5057 GCA_043776275.1 Myxococcales bacterium
GAGCAGGTGCTCACCGATACGATCGCGTACACCAAGGAGCGCAAGGCGTTCGGCAAGCCGATCAGCAAGTTCCAGAACACCCAGTTCAAGCTGGTCGAGAGCCTGGCGAAGTGCGAGGTCGGTCGTGCGTACGTGGACAAGGTCGTTGCGGAGCATGTCGCCGGCAAGTACCTCGTGAAGGAGTGCTCGATCGCGAAGTTCTGGACCACGGACATGGCCCAGGAGGTGATCGACACCTGTCTCCAGTTCTTCGGCGGCTACGGGTACATGACGGAGTACGCGGTGACCCGTGCGTTCATGGATGCCCGCGTCCAGCGGATCTATGCCGGCACCAACGAGATCATGAAGGTCATCGTCGCCAAGCAGCTCGGGCTCTGATATCGTCATTGGACGATGAAAGCGTCGGCGTGCTGCCCGGCTCCGGATCTGCGAACCGTTGGTGACGAGGTCGCCGACGAGGCGCTCGCCACCCTCGCGAAAGCGCTCGCGCACCCGATCCGGGTCCAGATCGTGCGGATCCTGGCGCGGACCGAGGGCTGCGTGTGCGGCGATCTCGTCGAACAGTTGCCCGTGGCCCAGTCCACGGTCTCCCAGCACCTGAAGGTCCTCAAGGACGCGGGGCTGATCCAGGGGACGATCGATGGCCCCAGGGTCTGCTACTGCATCGATCCCGAGGGTTTGCGCCGCTTGCGGGTACTGGTCTCGGGGCTGTAGACTCATCGTCATCTTACGATGAATGCCCGCCGGGCTTATACCGCCGAGCTGCTCGGCACCGCGCTCCTCGTGGCCACCGTGGTGGGCTCGGGGATCATGGCGCAGCGCCTCAGTCCGCAGAACCCGGGCGTGGCGCTCCTCGCGAATGCCGCCGCAACGGCGGGCATGCTCTACGTGTTGATCCTCGGGCTCCGGCCGGTCTCCGGTGCGCACCTCAATCCCGTGGTGACGTTGATCGAGGCGGGGTTCGGCCGGCTGCCGCGGGCGCGCGTCCCCGGGTATCTCGCGGCGCAGGTCGCGGGCGCGCTCGCCGGGGTGATGCTGGCGCACGCGATGTTCGGGCTCGAGGTGCTCCAGCACGCCACCCACGTTCGCAGCAGCTCCGGGGAGCTGATCGGGGAGGCGGTCGCCACCTTCGGGCTGTGGCTCGTGATCGCCACCGCGAGCCAGGCGCGTCCGGCGGCAGTGCCCGGTGCCGTGGCGCTCTACATCGGTGCCGCGTACTGGTTCACGTCCTCGACCTCGTTCGCGAACCCCGCCGTGACGTTGGCGCGGGCGTTCACTGACACCTTCAGCGGGATCCGGCTCGCGGATGCCCCGATGTTCGTGGCGATGCAGGTCGTCGGCGGTGGTGGTGCGGCGGCACTGACCTGGTGGCTGACGATTTCCGGCGTCCATCCAGCCCCCACCGCGTCTTCCTCGTCAAAGGAGCCATGACCATGAAGACCAGTGATGAGATCCGGACCGAGGTGCGCACTCACTACAGCGCGATCGCGCGTGGCGCGGCCGCGAGCTGCTGCGGCGGGGGACCGTGTGGGAGCGAACAGCTCGGCTACAGCAAGGACGAGCTGTCGGCGGTCCCTGCGGGCGCCGATCTCGGCCTCGGGTGCGGCAATCCACAGGCGATCGCCGAGCTGCGCGTGGGCGAGACCGTCGTGGACCTCGGCTCGGGCGGCGGATTCGATGCATTCCTGGCATCGCGCGGAGTGGGCGAGACCGGCCGCGTGATCGGCGTCGACATGAGCGCGGATATGGTCCACCTCGCACGAACCAACGCCACCAAGCAGCGCACCGGCAACGTCGAGTTCCGTCTCGGCGAGATCGAGCGCCTGCCGATCTCTGATGCCACGGCCGACGTGGTGATCTCGAACTGCGTGATCAATCTCTCGCCCGACAAGCCTGCCGTGTTCCGCGAGGCATTCCGCGTGTTGCGTCCTGGCGGGCGGCTCGCGATCACGGACGTCGTCGCGATCGCACCGATGCCGTCCGATCTTGCCACCGATGTCGCGGCCCTGTGCGGCTGCGTCTCCGGGGCGGCCGGACTCGAGCAGGTGCAAACCCTCCTCCGCGAGATCGGCTTCACCGACGTCCGCGTCGAGGTACTCGCCGGCAGCCGCGAGGTGATCGCGAGCTGGGCCCCGGGGCGCGGCTTCGAGAACTTCGTCGCGTCGGCCCGGATCTCCGCGACCCGGCCGAGTGCCGCCTGCTGCCCGCCGGGGTGCTGCCCGTGATGACGCTGCCGTGGGAGGAGCTGCGCGGGGAGCTGCACCGATTCGTCGGTGCGCGGGTCGCTGCAAGTGACGTCGATGACGTCGTGCAGGAGACCTTGGTCCGCGTCCACCACGGCGTCCACGGCGTACGGGATCAGGAGCGACTCGGCGCGTGGATCTATCAGATCGCGCGGAACGCGATCGTCGATCATCACCGCCGCGCGCGGCCGGTGGTGGAGGCGTCCGAGGAGATCGTGGCGGAAGCACCGGTCGAGGGCGATCACTCGTTCGTGAACCTGGCGCGGTGCTTGACGCCATTCGTGGCGCTGCTGCCGGCCGTGTATCGCCAGGCGATCACGCTGGTGGAGCTCGAAGGCCTCTCGCAGGTCGCTGCCGCCGCACGGCTCAAGGTGCCGGTCTCCACGATGAAGGCACGCGTCCAGCGTGGACGAGCGCGGCTTCGCGAGCTGGTGGAGACGTGTTGCTCGATCGGGCTCGATGCACGCGGCCATGTCGTCGAGGTCACGCCCCGCGGGAGGCCGTGCGTCACGTGCTAGGTCCTGGGGTGCTGTTCCTGTGCGTGGCGAACTCGGCGCGCAGTCAGATCGCCGAGGGCCTCGCGCGACAGCGGTTCGGCGATCGGCTGCGGGTGCTGAGCGCGGGCTCGCGCCCCACCCGGGTCAACCCGCTCGCGATCGAGGCGATGAAGGCGGTCGGCGTGGACCTTACCACGCATCACTCGAAGCTCGTCGAGGATCTCGATCCCGCGGGGATCGAGCTCGTGATCACCCTGTGCGCGGAGGAGGTGTGCCCGGCGTTCTACGCGCCGGTGCGCCGGCTGCACTGGCCGATCACGGATCCCGCGACCGATGCGGCCGAGGAACCCGCGGCCGTGCGCCTGCACCGCTTTGAGGTGGCCCGGCGATCGATCGCATCGAAGCTCGACATCATCGAGCCCGCGCTCGCGCTCCCGCCGCGGACCGTGGTCGCACCGGCGACCGAGGGCGATCGAGCCGCGCTCGAGGCGTTGCTCGCGGGCTGTGGGCTCCCGGTCGAAGGGCTCGCGCAGGCAGCCGCGGTGATCGCGCGGATCGATGGCGTGGTGGTCGCCGCTGCGGGGCTCGAGGAGTGGGGAGGCGACGGGCTCCTGCGCTCGGTCGCGGTCGCCGAGGGCCATCGCGGCACTGGCCTCGCGACGGCCCTCGTGATCGATCGCCTGTGTGCTGCGCGGCTCGCAGGGCTACGCGCGGTGTCGCTGCTCACCACGGACGCGCAGCGGTACTTCGAGAGGTTCGGCTTCACCGTGGTCGATCGGACCTCGCTGCCGCCCGCGCTCTCGGCGTCCACGCAGCTCGCGCTGCCCGCGTGTTCGACGGCAGTGGCGATGACGCTCTCGCTCGCTACTTGAACGTGGTGCCGATACGATGCGCGCGTGGCGACGGCGGTCATCGACATCGGCACCAACACGGTCCTGCTTCTGGTCGTGGACGAGCAGCTGCGCCCGCTCGCCGATGTGTGCCGGTTTGGCAGGCTCGGGCAAGGGCTCGATGCGAGCGGGCAGCTCGCGGACGAGGCGATCGCGCGGAGCCTCGAGATCTGTCAGGACTATCGCCGGCTGATCGATGAGCACCACGCGGGTCCACCGATCGTCGTGGCGACGCAGGCGCTGCGCGAGGCGCGGAACAGCGCCGCGTTCACGCAGCCGGCCGAGGCCATCCTCGGCGCACCGATCGAGATCATCGCCGGCCAGCGGGAGGCCGAGCTCGCGTTCATCGCGGTGGCGCGGACGTTTCCCGAGCTCGCGGGCACGCCGTACGTCGTCGTCGATGTCGGTGGCGGCTCCACGGAGCTCGTCACCACCGATGGCGTGCGTGTGCTCTCCGCGGTCAGCCTGCCGATCGGCGCGGTGCGGCTGACCGAGCGGCATCTGCACCATGATCCCGCGCGGCCTGACGAGGTGCGGGCCCTGATCGCCGACATCGATGCGCACCTCGCCACGCTCGATCTCCCCACCAACGTTCCGGTGGTCGGGACCGCGGGTACGGCGACGACGATCGCCGCGATCTCGAAGGGCCTGTCGCGTCACGATCCCGAGCGCGTGACCGGCGTGCGGCTGTCTCCGATGGCGGTCGATGCACAGCTGGCGCGGATGCTGACGCAGACGGTGGCGCAGCGGCGGGCCACGCGAGGGATCGAGCCGCAGCGCGCCGATGTGATCGCCGGCGGGGTCGCGATCTACGCGCGTGTCTTGCACGAGATCGATGCACCCCTGCTGATCACCTGCGATCGCGGGATCCGGTGGGGCCTCGTGTACGAGCGCAACGCCACACGCTGACCGCGTCGCAGGCAACCCGCTGTGTGCGCTACCAGTCCCAACGAGAATGAGATCGCTGCTGCTGGTATCGCTGGTCGGTTGCGTGTCGACGCCTGCACGGCTCGAGGTCCTGCGCACCGACCTCGCACGCGAGGCCGCTCCGCCGATCGCCGAGGGCACGTGCCCGGCGACGCTGCGGGTCCACGTGGTGGATGCGACGCACGCGTCGGTCCCCGGTGCGGAGGTCACGCTGCGCCAGCGCGTCTCCATGCACGCGCCGAGCATGGTGCCGAGCCAGAACGAGTACCGCACCGCTGCGGTGATCACCGATCCTCAAGGCGAAGCGTGGATCTGCCGCCCCGAGCGGGTGCCGACGTCGACGGCGGACTACTTCACCCGCCACCCTTCGACGGGCCGCTCGTGCTGACTCCTTAGGAGTGCAGGGCGGGCGCGAGGTGATACAGCATCAGGTAGACCAGCACGCCGGTCACCGAGACGTACATCCAGATCGGCCAGGTGAACCGCACGAGGCGCTTGTG
>JAYVRN010000443.1:0-5048 GCA_043776275.1 Myxococcales bacterium
CTCGAGGACTACTTCGAACAGCCGATCCCGCTCGCGAAGCTCGACTTCGTCGCCGTGCCCGAGCTGTTCGGTGCGATGGAACACCCGGGCCTCGTGACCTTCGAGTCCACGATCCTCCTCGCCGAGGGCGGCGATGATCGCGATGATGCGGAGTATCGTCGCCGCTATCTCCGGGTCGCCGCGCACGAGCTGGCGCATCAGTGGACCGGCAACCTCGTGACCCCGGCGTGGTGGGACGAGCTGTGGCTCTCGGAGTCGTTCGCCACGTTCCTCGGTGACAAGGTCGCCGCGGAGCTCGGCGGCTTCGACGACGCGCCGCTCCGCACCCAGCTCGATCGCGAGGATGCGCTGGCCGCCGATGCGGAGGCCAGCCCGCGCGCATTGCGCCGCGCGATCGCCGAGGGCGACGACATCGACGAGACGTTCGATGCGATCGCGTACGAGAAGGGCGCGGCCGTGCTCGCGATGTTCGAGCGCCACCTCGGCGCGGCCACGCTGCGCTCCGCGCTACGCGCCTACGTGACGGCGCACGCCCGCGGCTCGGTGACGACGACGGATCTCGTCGCGGCGATCACCGGGGTCTCGTCGCCGGCGATCGGTCAGGCGCTCGCGTCGTACGTCGCGCACACGGGGACGCCGATCGTGGAGCTCGCCCTCGATTGCACCGGGCCTGCGGCGAAGCTCTGGGCCCACGCGCGCGCTGGCGTGAGGATCCCGATCTGCGTGCGCTATCCCGGGCCGAGCGGGGGCGGGCGAGCGTGCGGGCTCGCCGCCGATCGCACCGAGATCTCACTCCCCGGCGCGACCGGGTGCCCCGCGTGGATCGTCGGGAACGACGATGGGCGCGGTTACTATCAGATCGGCAGCGCGCCGGGCGCCGCCACGGTCCCGGCAGCTCCCCTCGCGATCACCACGCCGGCGGAGCGCCTCGCGTACGGCGACGATCTCGCCGGCGCGATCGAGCGTGGCGAGCTCGCGATCCCGGCGGCGCTGGCCGCGCTGACCGCCCTGGCCTCCACCGCGGATCCGTACGTCCAGCTCGCGGCGACCCGGGTGGCGAGTGCGCTCGATCGGCTGGTCGCCGACGCGGCGCGCCCGCGGTGGACGACGTGGCTCGCGGCGCGGTTCGCTCCGCGGCTCACGGCGGCCGCCGTGCTGGCGCCGGCCACCCCCGTGGAGCACGTGCTGCGCGATGCGCTGCTCGCGCTCGTCCCCGCGGAGCAGCTCGCCCCCGCGACGATCCGGCGCGCGCGCGCCGCGCTCGAGCGTGCCCTCGCGAGCCGGGCGCCCGAACGTGCGCTCGCGAGGCGGGCGCCGGATCTGGGCGCGCTGTCCCTCACGCTCGCGCTCGCCGCCCCGAGCGGTGGCCCCGCGCTGTTCACGCGCGTGCTCGCGCGCGCGATCAAGGCCACCGATCCGGCGCTCGCGGCGACGCTGGTCGAGGGGCTCGGCGGCTTCGGCCCCGCGCTCGCTGATCGCGTGGTCGCGCTGGTGCTCGATCGCAGCGTCGAACCGGCGGCAGCCCTGGCTGCGCTGGCGACGATGCTCTCTCGCGCGGGTACCCAAAACGCGGCGTGGCGAGCGGTGCACCCCCAGCTCGGGGCGCTGTTCAAGCGCCTCGGTCCGCCGGAGCTGCTGACCCTGCTCCAGGGCCTGGAGGGCGTGTGCGATCCGGCGATCCGGGATGCGCTCGCCATGGAGCTCGCACCCCACGTGACCGAGATCCTCGATGGTCGTGTCACGGTGGACCGGCTGCTCGCGGGGATCGACCGCTGCGTGGCCCGGCGCGCCGCCGCAGGAGACGTGACGTCCGGATTGCCCTTGCTGCGCCGATGATCCACCGACGGCGTGCTAGGTCTCACCGCATCGGCCGAGGCCCTCGAAGTGGCGCTCGACATGGTTGACCGCGCGGGCGGATGCCGAACCCGAGACGGCAAGGGCATCGTTGTCTGCTGGCCGAAGATGAGACCTGAGCAAGTCCGCTGACACGATCTCCCGTTCTCGGCTGAATGATGGTCGCGGGCGAAGCCTGCTCGCCCGTGCAGCGGTGCCGACTGAGGTCGCTGTGTACATCACGCCCGTCACCCGACGGAGATCGTGTGCATGTGGATGTGGGGGGACTCGCCCTGCAGCAAAATGCTCCGCTCCGGACGGGAGCGTCCGGAAGCCGGACACTCCCGTCGAGAAAGTCTGAGGTCTTCGACGAATGTGTCGACTCGAAGTTTTTTTTCGATGCATCCGACGTACAAGAATCAGATGCGCATGTTGTTGGTGTTGGCGCTGGTGGGCGGTTGCAGCGGGGATGACGACGGCGTGGTCGAGCATGCGGCGCGGCCGTGCGAAGCCCTCCGAGATCACCTCGTCGACCTGAGGCTCGCGGGGCCGCGAGGAGATCCCAAGGATGTCGCGATGCACCGCGCAGCGATGGTGCGAGCGCTCGGGGATGACTTTGTCGCGAGCTGCGAGCAGAAGCTGAGCGCAACCGTGATCGCGTGCACCACGGCAGCTGGAGATCTCGCGGCCGCCTCCGCATGCAACCCAGCACATCCGTCGCATCCGTAGTCTCTTGGATCCTGTGTAGGAGGTACTGGTATGGGGAAGCGTCGTTCGACCTCGATCTCGCGAACTGCCACGACGCAGGGCACTGCGGTGCTGATGGCCGTGCTCACCGTGCTGAGCACGGCACCGGCGACGGGAGCCCCGGCGGCGGTGTTCTCGAGCCCGGCTCCACTGCTGGGTGCCGACCCGCCGCACGCCGCCGAGTTGCGATCGGGCGATGCGTCCGTATCGACGCAGACCGGCGCGCTACAATACGGATATCCAATACTTACCCCAGCCGGCCGTGGGGACATGGCCCCGCATCTGTCGCTCAACTACTCGTCCCAGGCGCCGATCTACGGGACGATCGCCGCGGGCTGGAGCCTGTCGATCCCGGCGATCGTCGAGGACACCTCACAGGGCCGCCTACGCACCCGCGCGCCCGAGGTGGAGACGCCTCAGGGAACGGTGGTCGCGGTCGCCGACGATCGCTTCATCAGCACGATGGCGGGCAATCGCCCACTCGTGCAGGTCACGGAGCCGACGTCGGGCGGTGTGGGTCAAACGTACCGCGCCCAGAATGACAGCTCGTACACCCGGTATGAACGGATGTCGTCATCGACGTTCCAGTGGAGAGCATACACCACGGCGGGTGTGGTGATGACCTTTGGGGAGAAGATCGACGCGAGTGGGCTCGCCCGCGCGAACGCGTGCGCGAGCGTGATCGGTCCTGGCTATGCGCCGCTCACCGGGGAGATCGACGGCTTCGGAAACGAAGTTATCTATGAGTACGAGTGGGTGGACCCGGGCGAGTGCCGGATCAAGCAGATCAGCTGGGGCATGAACGCCAACGCAGGCATCACCACCGCGTTCGCGAAGGTGGTGTTCGGCTGGACGTTCTCCACGATGAGCGGGGCCTACGCGGCCGGCGCGCAGCGGGACTACCGCACCGGGAAGTTGATGATCACGGGCGGCGGGCGGCTCAGCACGATCACGGTCACGGCGTTCGAGCCGGGCGCCACCGGGCTCCCCGATCACACGCGACGGATCTCGCTCGGGTACGAGGCCACCGAGGCCAACACCGGCGTGATCGATCACGCGCCGCTGCGGCAGCTCGCCTCGATCCAGGAGAGCGCCTGGGGCAAGAACCTGGTGCAGGTAGACCTTCCGCCGATCGAGTTCGACTACGGGCCCGCGCGCGTCGGGTTGATCGCCGCGCAAGGCGCCTCGAGTGCGGCAGCGCCGTGGACCGATGCGTTCCACCGGAACAACCTCGGCTGGGGCTACCGACATCCGAACGACGATCGCTGGGCCACGGTCGAGGCCACGATGGTGGATCTCGATGGGGACGGTCTCCTCGATCGGTTGACCAACAACTCGATCGGCTCGTCGATCACGAACTGCTCCGCGAACTGGCAGCGGAACCTGGGACCAGATCCAGCGAATCCGGCTCGAATCTTGTTCGGCGCCACGCTGCCGATCAGCTTGCCGCGCCTCAAGTGGGGCAGCGGCACGGCGGGTGGCTCTCAGCCCACCGCCCGCCGGGCGGCACCCTGGTACGAGGGCTGCTCGCTCAACGGCCAGGCGACGACCTACTTCAATTCGCACCCGCTCACGAACGCCTGCCAGGACGGGCTGCCGTGCCAGCTGAGCGGGGACGCGAGCAAGGCACCAACGACGTTCTGCTACCCGGGCGGCACCACGTGCCCGATCGACGCGGGTGGCGGAGGTGTCCCCGGCGAGTACCGCACCTATGTTGCCTACCGGTGGATGGATGCTGACGGCGACGGCCTCACGGATCTGATCGCGGCGGTGCACGGTGACATCGACACCTATGACATCGGGCGCGGCCGCGATGCGGCCGTCGAGCCTGCCCCGCTCGGGCTGTCGTCGTGGCCAGCGTGCCCGGCGGGCCCGATCGATGGATGCAAGGACCTCGGCCGCTGCATGGCCGGAATCACGCCCTGCACGACCGGGGTGTGTGGACCTGACTACTGGACCGCGGTGAACACGTGCCTGACCTCGAACCAGACCCAGTCGTGCTTCCGGATCACCGCGCGGCTCCCGGGGCTGGGCATCGGCGGCCCCGTGAAGCGAGCGCCCTACGAGCGTTGTGAGGGGTTGTTCCCCTGGTTCGTGTTTCGCAACCAGGGAAATGGCGTGTTCCCGGCGACGCCGACGGTGAAGTACCAGCCGGTTCCGCTCGAATCGGATCAGGGAGACTCGTCGCTCACGGGCCCCAACGTGTTCGCCGAGAACCACGCGGTCACGGACTTCGACGGCGACGGCTGGCTCGACGGTGTCGTCCACGGCGAGACCTCCACCAGTGAAAACCCAGACGCCTGGTACGTCTGGCTTGGCGACGGGAGCGGGCAGATCGGACCGAAGCGCTACTACTTCCCGACCCGAGCGCACAGCCCGGACAACAATCGGATCTCCGCCTCCGATGGCACGATGTTCGGCCAGAGGATGGGCACGCTGGACCTCAACGGGGACGGGCTCCCCGACCA
>JAYVRN010000444.1:0-18883 GCA_043776275.1 Myxococcales bacterium
CTCCTGACGCGCGGCCTCGAGCAGGTCCGCCGTGGTGATCGCGCGCCGTGCCTCCACCGCGATCAGCGCGGCGCGGAGCGCGGCCTTCTTGATGTAGCCGCCGGCCATCTCGAACTGCTTCGCGATCGTGTCCCAGTCGATGTCGGGCGCGAGCGGGACCTTGGGCGGGAACATGCTCCGCCACAACATCCGGCGCTCGGCCTCTTCTGGGAGCTCGAACTGCACGCTGAACCGGACGCGGCGCTTGAACGCCTCGTCGAGGCCTTGCTCGAGGTTGGTGGCGAGCAGCGTGACCCCGTCGTAGGTCTCCATCCGCTGCAGGAGGTAGTTGACCTCGAGGTTCGCGTAGCGATCGTTGCTCGATTTGACCTCGGTGCGCTTGGCGAACAGCGAGTCGGCCTCGTCGAAGAACAGCACCGCGTGCGAGCTCTCGGCCTCGTCGAAGATCCTCGCGAGGTTCTTCTCGGTCTCGCCGATGTACTTGTTGACCACCTGCGAGAGATCGATCCGGTAGAGGTCGTAGCCGAGGTCCTTCGCCAGGAGCTGCGCGACCATCGTCTTGCCGGTGCCTGGTGGGCCCGCGAGGATCGCGCTGACGCCGCGGCCGTAGGGCAGCTTGGCGGCGAACCCCCACTCCTCGAGCAGGAACGCGCGGTAGCGGCCGAACCGCACCACCTCCTTGAGCGCATCGTACGTGTCCTTCGGGAGCACGAGGTCATCCCACGAGAACCCGGTGGGGATCCGCTGCGCCAGTGCGCCGAGCCGATGGGAGAACATCAGCCGCGCGGCATCGCCGAGATCGTCGAGCGTGACCTTGGGCGCGGCGGGATCGCGGAGGCGTGCGGCGGAGGCTGCGCGGCTGGCCGCGCGCGCGATCGTGCCGCCGCTGAATGCGTACCGGCTCGCGACGGTCTCCACGTCGTCGGTGCTCGCGAGGGGAGGGGGCAGCGCCTTGCCCCACAGCTCGAGCCGCTCGCGGAGCGAAGGGGAGGGGACATCGAGCTCGACGAGCGAGGCCACGGCCTGGACGAGCCAGGTCGGGTGGTTGGCGAGGGTGAACACGATCGGGACGCGAAGGTCCGCGACCCGATCGGCGATCGCGTTGATGAGCGCGCGGGGCACGTCCTTGTCGATCGCGGTGCCACCGTCGAGGATCACGGCGCAGTCGCGCAGCGCGGCCTCGCGGAGGCCCGCCGCGAGCCGCTCCTCGATCCGGCCCTCGGCGACGATGCCCGCGAGATCGAGGTGCACGGTGTTGCGCCCCGCTTCATCGAACAGCGCCTCGACCACGAGGCCACGCCCCACGCCTTCGGGCCCCGCGAGCAGCACCCGCGGCGGGCCGGCGGCGTCATCGAGCGCACGGCGGATCCGCGTGACGAGCTCCGGGTTCATCACCACGTCGGCGAGCGGCACGCGGCGGCTGCCGATCCGGGCGAGCCCGTGGACCAGCTCGTCGACGCTGTCGTGACCGCGGAGGAACGCGACGATCCGATCCGTGAGCCGGACCGGGCGCATCGTCGCCGAGGTCTCCGCGACCGGTGTGCCGACGGTCACGATGCCATGGCGGCGCAGCGGGGCACTGTCATCGAACCTCCGCAGCGTGTCATCGAGCTTCGCGAGATCGCTGCCGCCGAGGACGCGTGCCACGAAGCCCACGTCGGCGCGCTTCCGCGTGAAGTCATCGAGCGCGAACGAGTACGCGCGCTCGAGATCGTGCTCGAGCTCGGGGGCGAGGAGCAGCGCGACGATCCAGACATCGAGGGTGCTGAGCGAGAACACCCGCGCGAGCCGCCCGAGCAGCGGCTCCGGCACGGCGACCAGGGCCCGGGCCAGGGCCGCAGCGCTGGCGAGCACCCGCGCGTCCTCCTCGGGCAAGGGTTCGACCTGATCCGTCGATCGGTCCGTGGACAGCACGGCGACCATCTCGGCGCTCGACACCCCGAACGCGGTCTTGCCGCCCATCCTCCCGCGCTGCGCGCCGAGCGCGACGAACCGCGCCAGGACCGCGCGGGCGAAGTCGACGGCGGCCTGGTTGGCCCCCTGGATTGCCATCGGTGCAACCTAGGATACCCTCGCGGAGACGATCGCCTGACCGGGACGGTCCGGAATTTGCCCCCGGGTGGCGGTGTTCGTAGCCTCGACAGGTGCGGTCCTGGCTGGTGATCCCCGCGATGGGCGTGGCCTCAATGGCCGCGGCCGCGGGCCTCGGCGCGCACCATCCAGCCCCGATGCTCGCGGTCGGCCTCGCGGGTGCCGCGATCACCGCCGCGATCCGCGCGCTCGCCGGGGACTCGCCGGCCTCGTTGACCGGCGCCATCCTCGCGCCACTGCTCCTGATCGCGAGCCTGTTCGATCCCGCGCTCGCACATGGCGTCCCGCTGCTCCGCGCGTGCGTCGCGATCGGCGCCGCCGGCTGGACGATCGTCGAGCTCGCGCGGCCGACCACGTCGCCGCTGGTCGGGCTCCTGCCCGCGACGATCGCCGCGATCCTGTCGCCCGCGTACGTGGCGCTCGTGGTGATCGCGGGGACGCGCCTCGTCACGGCCCCGTGGCAGCGGCCGCGCTGGGCGATCGCCGTCCCGATCGTCGGTGCGCTCGCGCTCGTGCTCGCGGTGATCTCCGGGGTCGCAGCCCATGGCTCGCTCGCGGCGCTGGGGGAGGCGTGGTGTGGTGCCGCTCGATCGCCGCGCGGCCTCCCAGGCCTGCTCGAGCTCACCGCGGGGACGCTCGGACCGGTCACCGCGGTCGCGGCGCTCGCCGGCCTGCCGTTCCTGTTGCGCCTCCGGCACGCCGAGGTCGCCGTCGGGACGATCGCGCTCGGCGCGCTCCTGGTCAGCGTTCGCACCGGCGCCCTCGATCCGTCGCTGATCGGGATCGCGGCGTTGCTCACCGGGCTCGCGGTCGGCCGTCTCGCGGGGATGATCCGGCTCGCGTCGGGCCAGGCCCTCGCCGGAGCGACGATCGGTGCGCTCGTGCTGGTGCCTCCGGCGTGGACCGTGATCGAGCTCGGCTCGCGCGTTTCCGTCGAGCACGCTTCGCGCTAGGGTCTGGGCATGGACGTCCTCCGCGGCCACCACGAGCTCGCGCGGCGCGCGTGGCCCGGCGCCGCGGTCGCGATCGGCAACTTCGACGGTGTCCATGCCGGCCATCGCGCGCTGATCGCGAGGGCCTGCACGCTCGCGGCGGCGCACGGGGTCAAGGCGCTCGCGCTGACCTTCGATCCACATCCGTCGGAGCTGCTCTCACCTCACACCGCACCGCCGAAGCTGACGTCGCTGGAGCGCCGGCTCGAGCTGATGGCCGCGGCCGGGCTCGATGCCGTGCTCGTCGAGCCGTTCACGCGCGAGCTCGCGGCGCTGCCGCCGGATGCGTTCATCGATCGCGTCGTGATCGATGCGCTCGGGGCGCGCGCGATCGTGGTGGGCTATGACTTCTGCTACGGGGCGGGACGCGCGGGCACCCCGGAGGCGCTGCGCGCTCACGGCGGTCGGCTCGGCGTCGAGGTCGCGATCGTCGATCCCGTCGAGGTCGGCGCCGAGGTGGCCTCCTCGACGAAGGTCCGCGGGTATCTGCGGACGGGTGATCTCGCGGGCGCCGAGCGCCTGCTGGGGCGCCGCTGGGATGTCGATGGCGTGGTGGTCCACGGCGCGAAGCGGGGCCGCGCCATCGGGGTGCCGACCGCGAACATCAGCCCGACCAGCGATCTCCCCGTCGCGCCTGGCATCTACGCCGTGACGCTCAGCGTCGAGGGCGGTCCTCCGCTCCCGGCCGTCGCGAGCCTGGGCACCAACCCGACGTTCGTCGACGGCGGGCGCCTCGTGCTCGAGGTCCATGTCCTCGATTGGGAGGGAGATCTCTACGATCGGCAGGTCCGAACCACGTTCGTGGCCTGGCTGCGCCCCGAGCAGAAGTTCACCTCGATCGAGGCGCTGATCGCCCAGATCCAGCGCGACATCGCCGATGCGCGCCCTCTCCTGCGCTGACCGGCCCGCCCGAGGGCCCGGCGGTCGGCCAGCAATCGGCCAGCGATCTGCCCGAGTGAGGCGCGGGCGTCTCGCGGCGTGACGCCTGTCCGTCTCGCGAACGGTTCACACATGTCATGGAGCGGGCATTGGTGAATCCAGGCGCTGCGTGTGTGATGGCCCCGCCTTAAGGGAGGTCTCATGCGTTTGCGAACCATCGGTCTCGCTGCTGCGCTGTCGGCGGCTCTCATCCAGACCAGCTCTGCGGTCGTCCAGCCGAAAGGCGCGGAGGGTCCGGTCGTCGCCGCAGGCAAGGCGCCTCGCGCGCATCGCACCACGCAGTGGTCGCGCGCCTCGCAGCTGACTGCGGTCGGCCTGCCGGGCTGGACCGCGCTGTGGGATCGCGACACCAACATCCCGCTGCGGATGTGGGGGCCCGGGACGTTCACCGCCGGCGCGATGACCACCCCGGCGATCGCGGAGGCCGCGGCGCGCCAGTTCCTCGGCGCGCACCTCGACCTCCTCGCGCCCGGCTCTCAGATCACCGACTTCGTCGTGGTCGCGAACCAGCTCGGCGGCGCAGCCGACGTCCGGAGCGTGGGCTTCCAGCAGACGTCGAACGGGCTGCGCGTGCTCGGCGGCACCATCGGCTTCTCGTTCAAGAACGATCGCCTCGTGATGGTGGGCTCCACCGCGCTCCCCGGCGTGCACATCGCCGCGCAGCCGCCGACGCGCATCGAGGGCGCGCGCCTCGCCGCCAGTGCGACCAGCTGGCTCGCGCAGGAGGGCTTCGCGGTGAAGCTCCGCGCGGCCACGGGAGATCGCGTGATCGTGCCGATCGTCCACACCCGCGGCGCCGCGGGCCCGGAGATCGCGTATCACCTCGCCGAGCAGGTCTCCGTCGAATCGACCACGCAGGACGCCGGTCGCTGGGACGTCTGGCTCGACGCCGCGACGGGCAGCCCGCTGCTGCGCAAGAGCACGATCATGTACGCGTCGGGCAAGGTCCTGTTCGACGTGCCTGATCGCCACCCGAACAGCACCCGCAGCGCCAAGATCGCGCCGCAGGCACGCCACACCGTCGACACCGTCGCGACGGTCGCCGATCTCGAGGGCGCCGTGACTTGGGCCGGCACCGCCGCTGCCAGCGTCTCGCCGGGCCTCGTCGGTCCGCTGGTCGCCGTCACCAACAAGGCCGGCTCGCTGACGACGGATACGCTGTCGCTCGCCGATGGCGGGACCGTCACGTGGAGCAAGGCGACCGAGGAGTTCAACGACGCTCAGCTGTCGTCGTTCGTGTTCACGAGCACGGCCAAGGCCTACGTCCGCGCCAACCTGAACGCCAACCTGGCGTGGCTCGACGAGGCGATCTCGGTCAACGTCAACGAGAACAACACCTGCAACGCGTTCTCGACCGGCGACGACATCCACTTCTACAAGGCCACGCAGCCGAGCAACACGGGCGCGGCCACCAGCCAGTGCCAGAACACCGGCCGGATCGCGGACGTCGTCTATCACGAGTTCGGACACTCGGTGCACGCCAACTCGATCATCGATGGCGTCGGGCAGTTCGATGGCTCGCTGAGCGAGGGCCTCGCCGACATGCTCGCGGCGTTCATCACGGATGACCACGGCATGGGCCGCGGCTTCTTCTTCACCGATGTCGCGCTCCGCGACCTCGATCCGGTCGGCACCGAGAAGCACTGGCCCGAGGACGCGGACGGCGAGGTCCACAACGAGGGCGAGATCATCGGCGAGACGCTGTGGGATCTGAAGACCGCGCTGGTCGCGAAGCTCGGCGCCGAGGCCGGCAACGCTCAGGCTCGCAAGATCTACTACGGCATCATGCAGCGCGCGTCGGACATCCCGTCGAGCTACGCCGAGGCGCTGGTCTCCGACGACAACGACGGCGACCTGACCAACGGCACGCCGAACCTGTGCCTCGTCAACACCGCGTTCGGCACCCACGGCCTGGCGGATCCCGCCGTGGCCCTGGGCCTCACGCCTCCCGCGCGCGACCACTTCACGATCTCGATGTCGGCGAGCCCGCCGGTCGGCGCCACCGAGTGCGCCGGCGCGACGATCACGAAGGCCACCGTCGAGTGGAAGAAGCGCGACGGCCAGGCCAACACGCTCGATCTCGTGGCCGCCGGCAATGACTACTCGGCCGCCATCCCGACGCAGCCCGAGGGCACGGTCGTCCAGTACAAGGTGACCGTCACGCTCAGCGACGGCAGCTCGATCTCGTACCCGAACAACGCCGCCGACCCGCTCTACGAGTTCTACGTCGGCGAGGTCACCAAGCTGTGGTGCGCGGACTTCGAAGCGGGCGCCGATGGCTGGACGCACGGCGCGAACCCGGCCAACCGCGATGAGTGGGAGGTCGGCCAGCCGCAAGGCCTCGGCGGCGATCCGCACAACGCGCACGGCGGCAACAATGTGTTCGGTATCGATCTGTCGACCGATGGCCAGTACCGCCGCAGCGCGATGCTGTGGGCGGAGTCGCCGGAGATCGACCTCCAGGGCAACACCAACGTTCGCCTGCAGTACTACCGCTGGCTCGGCGTCGAGGACGGCTTCTTCGACAACGCCCGCGTGCTCGTCAACGGCACCAAGCTGTGGAGCAACTTCGCGAGCCCGACCGAGACCATGAACGGCAAGAACCACCTCGACAAGGAGTGGCGGTTCGCCGACCTCGATCTCGCCGCGCAGTCCGCGACCGGCAAGGTCAAGGTCCGCTTCGAGCTCGAGTCTGACCCGGGCTTCAACATGGCCGGCTGGAACCTCGACGACGTCTGCATCGTGGCGGCAGCCGCGGCGCCGACCTGCGGCAACGGCACGCTCGATGACGGCGAGCAGTGCGACGACGGCAACATCGATGACAACGACGGCTGCTCCGCGACCTGCGGCCTGCCGGCGACCGGCAGCGATGACACCGGCTGCTGCTCCGTCGGCGCCACGCCGGGTGGCGCGGCCGTGCTGTCGCTGTTCACGTTCGGCATGCTGATCCGCCGCCGCAAGCGCGCGTAGCGCACACGCCCCTCGTCGCGGGCGTCCTCCTCATCATCACCGCCTGCGACACGGACGCGCCCTCTTTGGAGGGCGTTTTCGTGTGCGGAGATCGTGAGAGACTTGGCCGATGAAGGCACTGGGACTCGTGGTGGCGACGCTGGCGATGATCGCGGTCAACGGCCTCGGCGCACAGGCGACGCCGACGGCCGAGCCGCCGACGGCCGAGCCGATGTGGACCTGCAACACGCAGGACATCGGGGTCTACAAGAAGGTCAACGACTGCCGACGAGGGTGTGCGGAGGAGCGCGACAGACAGCGCGAGACCATCGGCAAGGAGTGCCGGGCCACTGGGATGTCCTGCCGCAAGGCCTGTGGCGATGACGCCGCGTGCAAGCAGGCGTGCATGGACACCATCGATCAGTGCCTCAAGGGCATCGAGGCGACCAACCAGAAGTGCGCCGACGCCTGCGTGACCAGCAACGGCTGCACGCTGTAGCCCTCACACCGCGACGGGTAACACGCGCCGCCGCACGAGCTTGATGCTCAGCAGCCGGTACAGCATCTTGCTGACCTCGAAGCTGCCCATCCGCGACTTGCGGATGATGTCCTTCACGGTGTTCTTGCCGTTGACCAGCTCGAGCACCGCGAGCTCTTCGCGCGTCAGGCGCCCGCGCCCCATCTGGGCGACGGAGTCCTCGTTGCGCAGGAACACCACGTCGAAGTTGTCGATCGCGCGCTCGATGAGGTGCCACTCGTCGACGCGGCGGTAGCCCTCCATGAGGACGGCCTCGACGTCGAGCCCGAGGGCGGCGTCGATCACGCTCGGCGGCAGCTCGAGGCCTGCGGCGAACCGGAACCGGCCATGACGCCAGCGCAGGATCTCGTAGATCAGCTCGCTCGACTGGCGGGTCAGGCAGGACTTGAGATCGAGGTCGGCGAGCAGGCCGAGCTTCACCAGCTGCTGGCCGATCAGCCGCTGCGAGGGTCCAGACTTGTTCGAGCGTGACTCGAGGAACGACTCGAAGTCGGTGCGCTGCATCAGCTCGGCATCAAGGACAAACCGGCCGAGCAGGAACTCCTCGGGCACGCCATCGGCGACCGCTTGATCGACGCGACCACGGCGGAAGTAGATGTCGACGCGAGCGCCCGAGCGCTCGACCGTCAGGATGCCTGACTGCTCCTGGACGTCGAGCAGCTGGAGCACCTCGGCGAGCGGGACCACGCGCAGATCACCGCGCAGGCCCGGCGTACCTTCGCCGAACAGGCCGAGGTCGAGCGCCGCCATCATCTTGGCGAGGGCGCCGTCATCGAGCGCCGTGCGCGCGGCCTCGCGGATCGCGGCCGCATCGGTGGCGATCTTCGCATCGGGATCGTGGGAGGTCTCCGCGAGCGCGAACAAGGCGGCGACCCGGGCCGACACGACATCGGAGATCTCGGCGCGCAGCTGCGAGAGGGCGGCGCCGCGAGCGTGGGTGCGATCGGCGTCATCGGTGGCGGCTAGATCCTCGCCGGTGACCAGCGATGGGTTGTCGTCATCGGGCCCAGCAGCAGGACCGTACTTGCCGATCGTGTGCTGGACCACCGCGGTGATCGCCTCGGGCGAGAACGGCTTGGTGATGTAGTCGACGATCCCCATCACCTTCACGAACCGCTCACCGACCTGATCGCCCTTCGCGGACATCAGGACCACGGGGATATCGCGCAGCTTGGGATCGGCGACCAGCTCTCGACAGAACTGGTAGCCGTTCATCCGTGGCATCACGAAGTCGAGGAGGATCAGCTCTGGACGCTGAGCACGGACGGCGACCAGACCCGCCTCTCCATCAGGTGCCGTGGCTACCTGATAGCCGGCCTTGGTAAGGACCAGCTGTACGACCTTGGTGATGGTCGGACTGTCATCGATCACGAGGACGAGCTCGCCGGCCATGTGTGTGTCTGCCCCTCACCCCGCAACACAACGTGCGGGGATCGACATCTTATGTGCTTCGATTTACAGACTCAATCGGGGTGCTTCCCGAATTGGTGGCGGTTTCGCCACCGTGGTAGCTTCGATGGGCGTGGCGCTCCACGAGGGAGACCTGGAGCATTACCCCAGGAAATTCGGCAAGTATCACTTGCTGGGGCCCCTGGCTCAGGGGGGGATGGGTGCGTTGTACCTCGCGGTCGCCGGCGATCGTGGCCTCGAACGCCTGATGGTCATCAAGACCGTCCTCCCGCACCTCGCCGATGCGGAGTACATCGCCCGATTCCGCGATGAGGCGAAAGTTGTCGTCAAGCTGTCCCACGGCAACCTGATCCCGGTGTTCGACGCCGGCCTGGTCGGCGGTGAGCTGTTCCTGGCGATGGACTTCGTGGAGGGTCGCGACCTGCGGGCGGTGTGGAACCGTTGCGCGAAGAAGCAGATCGCGTTCCCGATCGACGTCGCCGTCTACATCGCCAAGGAGCTGTGCCGCGGCCTCGGGTACGCGCACTCGTTCCCGGATCTCAACCTCGTCCACCGCGATGTCTCCCCGCCGAACGTCCTGGTCTCGTACACGGGCGAGGTCAAGCTGACCGACTTTGGTCTCGCCAGCTCGACGCTCAAGCTCGAGAAGACCGCGCCGGGCATCATCTACGGCAAGGTCGCGTACATGTCGCCCGAGCAGGCGCGCGGCGAGAAGCTCGATGGGCGCTCGGATATGTACGCCGCGGCGATCGTCCTGTGGGAGCTGCTCACCGGCCGCCAGCTGTTCCCGCCGGGCAAGGATCAGCCGCAGGACCTCCTGACCCGCGCGAAGAACCCCGAGGTCATGCGGCCGAGCAAGCGCGCGCCGCGCGTGCCGGTGGAGCTCGACGAGATCTGCGTGAAGGCGCTCGCGAGCAAGAAGGAAGATCGGTACACGAACTGCGACGAGATGCGCATGGCGCTCCAGTCGTGGCTCGCGCAGAACGCGCCGACCACCGATGGGACGCGGATGTCGACGTTCCTGCTCGAGCTGTTCGCCGATGACATCCAGCGCGAGCGGGTGGAGCGCACGGAGCTGCTGTCCCGCGTCCGCACGCGCGCCCTGACGTTGCCGCCGACCGACGAGCTGCGCCAGATGATCGAGCAGTCGAGCAAGGTCTCGATCGGCGGCGGCGATGGGGAGCCGCCGGTCAGAAAGCCCGGCTCGATCGGCCGCCGTTCGAGCGATCGCGGCGACGAGCGCGACGATCGCCGCAAGGCCAACGATCGCCGCAACCTCCCCACCTCGTCGGATGACGGCAGCGGCGCGGCGGCGGCGCTGGCCCGCGCGCCGGACGAAGACGAGTCCGAGCAGGATCTGCTCGGCAAGACCGTCGACGGCCGCTATCACGTGATGGAGCTGATCGGCGAGGGCGGGATGGGCAAGGTCTATCTCGCCGAGCACGTCGACATCGGCAAGCGCGTGGCGCTCAAGGTCCTGCACCCGAGCTACTCGCGCATGCCGGACCTCGTGGAGCGGTTCCGCCGCGAGGCGCGCGCGGCGTCGAAGATCGGTCACCCGAACATCGTCGACGTCACCGACTCCGGCACCACCCCCGACGGCAGCGTGTACTTCGTCATGGAGTACCTCGAGGGCGTGGAGCTCGGCAGCATCATCGAGCGCGAGGGCGCGATCGACGTCGCTCGCGCGCTGCGGATCTCCACGCAGATCTGTCGCGCGCTCGCCGCCGCGCACACCCAAGGCATCGTCCACCGCGACCTCAAGCCCGAGAACGTGTTCCTGATCACCCGCGACGGCACTGCCGACGTGGTCAAGGTGCTCGATTTCGGCATCGCGAAGACCACCGAGGCCGAGGCCGCTCGCGAGCGCCGCCTGACCAGCCCCGGCATGGCGATGGGCACGCCCGAGTACATGGCGCCCGAGCAGGCGGCGGGTCGCCCGGCCGATGCGCGCTGCGATGTCTACGCGCTCGGCGCGATCATGTACGAGATGACCACGGGGACGCCGCCGTACTCCGGCGACAACTTCATGGAGATCCTGACCAAGAAGGCGACGCAGGATCCGCCGCCGCCGATCGAGGTCCGCGAGGAGCTCGCGCCGCAGGTCTCCGATCTGATCATGGCCGCGATGGCGCGCAACCCGGACGCGCGCCCGCAGACGATGGAGACGCTCGAGTACGAGCTCAACAAGTGCCTCGCAGGCCGCGGTGTCGCGGTCGCCCAGATCCTCGGCATGACCACGGATCCGAACGTGGTCGCCACGCTCAATCCGGGCCTCTCGATGCGAAACACCGACGAGGGCATCGTCTCGCCGCGGTCGGTCACGAGCTCGCCGGGCGTGTCCCTGCCGCGGCTCGGCACGCACAGTGGGATGTCGGAGCTTGGGGGCATGTGGTCGGGGCCGGCGATGGCGACCGGCGCGGGGCAGCGGATCGCGCGCGCCGCAAGTGAGCCCACCAGCTTCAACGAGCCGGTGACCAATGGCAGCGGACAGCAGCGTGCGTTGACGCCGGTGCCGGTGCGCGCGGCCTCGATGCACGACGCGTCGGCACCGCAGCAGCCCAGCGGCTCGATGTCGCTCGCGCCCAAGCGCAGCGCGCTGGGCATGTTCGGGTGGCTGCTGCTCGGCGCGATCCTGTTCGGCGGCGTCGGCGCTCTGGTGTATGTCGCGCTTGGAGAGCGCGGCCAGCGGCAGCCCAAGGCGAACACCGGCGATCCCGGCAGTGCGAACGATCAACAGCCCGACGATGGAAGTGGCTCGAACGCCGTCGCGCCACCCGACCACGACACCGGCTCGGGCAGCGGCGACGTCAAGTCGCCGGAGCACCCCGGGACCTCGCCGGGGAGCGATACCTCCGAGACCGGCTCGAACACGCCGCCCGACAAGGGCAACCCCAAGAACCCGAACCAGGGCAACCCGAATCCCCCGACCAAGAAGCTGCCGCCCAAGACCCCCGTGAAGAAGCTGCCGGTCGTCGCCGCGGCCGACGACAAGGATCCGAAGGCGCTGCTCAAGCAAGGTGAGGCCCTCGAGCAGGCAGGCGAATGGCAGCAGGCCCGCGGCGTCTACATGAAGCTCGAGAAGATCAAAGGCTACGGCCAGCAGGCCGTCTACAAGCAGGCGTGGGCGGCGTTCTCCGGGCAGGACACCGACGATGCCGTCCGCCTCGCAGCGCGCGCGGCCTCGATGCCAGGTGCACAGAAGACCAAGGCGAAGTTCCTCTACGGCGACGCGCTGTATCGTCAGGGCGCCTACGACCGCGCGAAGGACATCTACGTCGGCCTCTACAAGCAGTCGATCGGTGACGAGAAGGCGACCGCGCAGAAGAAGGTCGCGGCCTGCAACCGGATGCTGAAGAAGCCCGAGTCCGACGGCCTCGCGAACTGAGCCCGGCGCTCAGACCATCGAGCCGGCGAGCCAGTCCGCGAGCAGATCCACCGAAGACAGCATCTGGTTGGCGCGGCGCAGCCGCTCCGAGAGCGTCTTCACCACCTGCACGAGCAGCACCGAAGCGGCGTTCGGATCGTCGGAGATCAGATCGCGCAGCTGATCGTGCGGCAGGCGGAACAGGAACGTCGCCGACATCGCGGTGACGCTCGCCGAGCGCGGTGCGGGCTCGACCAGCGACATCTCGCCGAAGAACTCGCCGCCCGCGAGCGTCGCGAAGGTCTGGGGACCTTTGTGGACCGCGACCTGACCCGAAAGGATCAGGAACAGCGCATCGCCGAGGCTGCCCTCCGCGACGATCGCCTCGCCGGGGTTGTAGCTCTCGATCTCGCCCGCGCGCGCCATCCGGGTCAGTTGCTCGGGCGCCAGGTGGACCAACAGCGGGTGTTTCTCCAGCAGGGTCGGGGTCGGCACGTGCCCAGTATCCACGATTCTGGCTCGCCGGGTGCACCCTGCCTCGGGGAACGGCCCCAGGCCCTGGCCCGGCGAAACCCTGGTACCGTCGCGCGGCGATGAGAACGATCCTGCTCGCGGGGCTCCTGATCACCGCCGGGACCGCCGCCGCCCAGGGCGTCGACCGGCGCTACGCCGAGGAGCCGACCGACGGCATGGCGCTTCCTCTCACACCGCTGGCCGGCGAGCATGACGCGCGCGCCGTCGTCGCGAACCCGGGTGGCCTCGCGCTGCTCCGGGGCGCCGAGCTCGCCCTGGCGCTCGGGCTCGAGGACGGCGATGTCGCGACCAGCGCCGGTCCCGGGTTCGGCGCGTTTCTGGCCAGCGTCCTCGGCGGGGGCCTGGTGCCCAAGTTCGGGGTCGGGCTCGGCCTCGAGTGGCTGCGGCCCGCGCGCTCGCAGCTCGCGCCCGATCCGGGCGCTCCGTTTCGGTTCACGTTCTCGTTCGCGACCGCGCTCGGCAAGAACGCCGGCTTCGGGCTCGCATGGCACCACTTCCATGACCAGGGCGTGCTCGACGGCATCGACACGTTCGATCTCGGCCTGTCGACGCGGTGGGGCAACCACCTCGCGTTCGGGGCGACGCTGCGCGACCTCGCGACCAGCCCGATCGGCGGCGCTCCGGTGCAGCGCCGCTACGAGGCCGAGGCGGTGCTGCGGCCGCTCGGGACCGCAGCGCTCGAGGTCGCGCTCGGCGGCCGCGTCGGCGAGACCCGTGCTGATCTCGACGGCTGGGCGCGGATCTCCGCACGGATCACGCGCGGGCTGTACGTCCACCTCGGCGCCGAATCGCGCGAGGTCCACGCTCTGATCAACACCGCCGCCGGGCAGATCGAGGACGACGGCCGCGAGCTCCGCGTGACGGCGGGGCTCGAGCTGTCGTTCGGCGCGCTCGGGATCACCGCGCTTGGCTCGGGCCTGCGGAACGATACGGGCAGCAAGCACCCGCTCGGTGGCCAGCTCGTGGTGCGCTCGTCGCTGGTCGGGCCGGCCTCGATCCTCTCGCACCCCGATCACATCGAGCGCGTCGAGCTCTCGGGATCGATCGGCCTCCGCGAGGTCACGTCGATCGTGACGCGGCTCCGGGCGATCGTCCGCGATCCCACGGCCAAGGCCGTCGTCGTCACGTTCGATGGAGTGGACGGCGGCTGGGCCACGCTCGAGGAGCTGCGCAACGAGCTCCTCGCGGTGAAGAAATCGGGCCGCAAGGTGTTCGCGTACATGGTCTCCGGCACCGGGCGCGACTATTTCGTTGCGACCGCCGCCGACAAGATCTATGTCGATCCGGCGGGCGGGGTCCGGCTCGTCGGGATCGCGGGGACCACGATGTACTTCAAGGGCACGTTCGACCAGCTCGGCGTGGTGCCGCAGTTCGAGAAGATCGCCGAGTACAAGAGCGCGCCGGAGCAGTTCACGAACACCGGCCCCACGCCGGTGGCCGCGAAGATGCGCACCGAGCTGTTCGATAGCCTGTGGGACAGCTGGCTGACCCAGGTCGCGGAGGGGCGCAAGCTGACGAAGGCCGAGATCCAGGCGCTCGTCGATGCCGGTCCGTACACCTCGGGCGATCTCGCCAAGGACAAGAAGCTCGTCGACGAGGTCGCCGCACCCGACAAGGTCGCGCAGCTGGTCGCCGCCGAGATGGGGCAGATCCTCCCCGTGGACGTCCCGCCCGCCGAGCGTCCGGATCAGTGGAAGCACCCCGCGATCGCCGTGATCTACGTCGATGGCGACATCACCGACGGTGCCTCGAAGTCCGTGCCGTTCCTCGGCCAGTCCCTGGCGGGGAGCGAGACCCTGGTCGCCGCGATCGCGGCGGCGCGTGCGGATCCGCGGATCGGGGCGATCATCCTGCGCATCGATTCCCCCGGTGGCAGCGCGCTCGCATCCGAGTTGATCTCGCGCGAAGTGTTCGCCACGCGCGGCGTGAAGCCGATCCTGTGCTCGATGTCGGACCTCGCCGCCTCGGGTGGTTACTTCGTCGCCGCCGGCTGCGATCTGATCTTCGCCGAGCCGATGACGATCACCGGCTCGATCGGCATCTTCTACGGCAAGTTCGATCTCGGCGGGCTCGCGCAGAAGCTGGGCATCACCACCGACACGTTCAAGCGCGGCAAGCGCGCCGATGTCGAGAGCATGTTCCGCCCGTACACTGACGAGGAGCGCACGGTGCTGCTCGACAAGCTCCGCTACATGTACGGCCGGTTCGTCGGCGCGGTCGCCGAGGGCCGCTCGATGAAGAAGGACGAGGTCGATGCAGTGGGGCGCGGTCACGTGTGGTCGGGCACGCAGGCGCAGCCGATCAAGCTGGTCGACCGGTTCGGCGGTTTCGGCGATGTGCTCGACGAGGCGAAGCGCCGGATGAAGGTCTCCCCCGGCGCGCGCGTGCAGCTGGTCGAGCTCCCGAACCTGCCATCGAGCCTGCTCGGCACGCTGGGCTCGTTGATCGGCGCCCGGGCAGAGCAGTCGCTCTCGATCGGCGATCTGCCGATGGTGAAGTCGTTCCTGCAGGGAATCCCGGCCTCGATCCTCGTCGAGCCGGAGGCGGCGCAGGCGCGGCTCCCGAACGACTTCGTCTGGAACTGACGGTCTGGACGTCCCGGCGCCGTCAGCGAACGCCGATGAAGCCGCCGTCGGGCTTGTAGATCACGTGCGTGGTCTTGCCCGCATCGGTGTACGTCAGCTCGTAGATGGTCTCGGTCCCAGCGAGGAGGCGCTTGGCTGAGGGCACGTGTCGCGGGTACGCCACGGCGAATGCGCGCATCACGGGCGCGGGGATCGCGCCGAGGCCGATCGTGCCGTCGGTCGACGGCGCGGGCGTGCCGGGGGGAGGCAGCACGGGGATGATCCGCTCCGGGGTGCGGGGCGGCTCGTATCCGCACATGCCGATCGCCACGTTGAACAGGCCGATCAGCAGCATGCCGCCGGTCACCGTGATCCAGTACTTCCGGTGCTTGCGCGAGAACGGACGCGCGCGATCCTTCGACACGGCTACCATCTAGCACACCCGCGGGCACCCGCAGACCCGGCGCACCCCGGGCGTGATTCGTGAGGCAATCCACCGCACCGATAGCGCGGGGCCCTTCCGCGGGCGACGGCTCGGGGCGTACCGTCTCGTGCGTGAGCCGCTGGCAGCGCTACTGGTTCGCCGACGGCGGTCGGTGGGCGGCCGCGATCGTGCGGATCGCGATCGCGAGCGCGGTGCTGCTCACGCTGCTACGGATCTCGTCGCAGGATCCGCTGGTCGCGCCGGCCGGGCTGTACCGGCCCGTCGGGATCTGGATGGTCCTTGGCTCGACGGTGCCACCCGACGCGCTGCTCAGCGCGTTGTGGGTGCTCGCGTGGGGAGGCACCGTGTGCATGCTCCTCGGGCTCGGCACCCGCGCGGCCACGGGCGTCAGCTTCGGGGCCTCGGTCGCGCTCGCCGCGATCTCGTTCTCGGGCAGCGTGACCTGGTCGCATCAGTACAACGTGGTGTTCCTCGCGCAGTGCGCGTTCCTCGGGGCGCGCGGCGGTGACGCACTCTCCCTCGACGCGTGGATCCGGACCCGGCGCGGCCTGCCCGCGATCGATCTGCCGCGCGCCTATCAGTGGTCGTTGCGCCTCGTGCAGCTCGCCGTGGCGCTGATGTTCGCGGGCGCCGTGTTTCACAAGATCCTTCACGGCCACGGCACGCTGCGCTGGGCGCTCTCGGACAACCTGCGGCATCACCTGCTCGTGCGCTACGACCTCGCCGGGCTCGATCGCCCAGCGTTGGTCAACTGGATCATCGACGACGTGTGGAAGTACCGGATCGCGGCGTTGCTCAACCTCCTGACGCAGTTCGTCCCGATCCTCGCGTGCGTGTTCGTACGCAGGCCATGGGCGCGCGCAGCCGCCGGCGCGGCGTTCGTGACCGAGACGCTCGCCCTCGGGCTGGTGATCAGCCTGTGGAACCTGCACTGGCTGCCGCTCGTGGCGGTGTTCGTGGACTGGGATGCGCTGCTGCGCCGCACGCCCAGCGCACGAGCCGACCTGCCCTCCGGGGGGACGCCCCCTCGCGCGCCGCGGATCTTCATCGCCGCGTTCGTGAGCTACGAGGTGATCACTTCGTTCATCCCGACCGTGGATCAGCGGCTCAACACGTTCCCGTTCTCCAGCTTCCCGATGTTCGCGACGATCCGCGCCGAGGCGCCCTACGGCGAGCACCACGACTACGTGATGCCGGGCGACCACGTCGAGCCGATCGGGAGCACGGTCCACGTGTTCGCGCAGCGCTGGCTCGATCACGCGTTCCGCGGCTTGTACACCGAGCGCGATCCGGACCGGCTGCAGCAGAAGCTCGCGCAGATCGTGGCGCAGGCTCCGGCGCGCTATCCGGACGCGACGATCCGCGGCGTGCGCGCGTACCTGACCTTGTTCGTGGCGCCCGCCTATCCCGCACCCGCGCACCTCGAGCCGCATCCGATCGCGATCACCGGCGAGCTCACGCCCGAGGGCCAGTTCCGCACCGTGCTCGGCACGCTCCGCGGCACCACGCTCGAGCTGCGGCCGCGTGGCGTGGACACGCGCCAGGTTCGCCTCGTCTACTACCGCAACGACGAGCCCCATCCGATCGCGATCGAGGCCACGCGCACGGAGGATCGGTTCGATCTCCCCGAGCTATCGGGCAGCCCGCTCTACGTGGTGGCGATCATCGACGGCACGCCGTGGTTGGTCGCGAGCCGCAAGTAGCGGTCACCCGCACTCACCCGAGGAGCGCCGCGATGTCGTTCGGCAGCGGTGCCTCTACCGTGCGCATGCCGCCCTCGGGGTGTGGGAAGGCGATCCGTGCCGCGTGCAACGCGTGACGAGGCAACACGAACAGCGCCGCGAGCTCGGGGACCAGACCCTCATCGCAGTAGCGCATGAAGGCATCGTCGCCGTGCGCGTACAGCTTGTCGCCCACGATCGGGAACCCGAGCGCGGCGAGGTGCGCGCGGATCTGGTGCTGGCGCCCGGTGACCAGCGTGCAGCGCACGAGCGCCGTCGTCGGGCCGCGCTGCTCCACGCGCACCCGCGTGATCGCCTGCTGGCCACCGTGCCCCGTCAGCATGCGGATGTGAGGGAGCTTGGTGGCATCGGCCGGCCCAGCCACGCGCAGCGGCAGATCGATCACGGCCTCGGTGTCCCACGGTGGCTGCCCGTGGACGAGCGCGACGTACTGCTTGGTGACAGCGGTCTTGTTCGCGAACGCTTGCTTGAGCGTCACCGCCGCCGAGCGATCGCGCGCGACGACAAGGCAGCCAGAGGTCTCGCGATCGAGCCGATGGCAGATCTGCAGCTCGGGCTCGCCGGGGTAGCGCTCGCCGAGCACCCGGGTGAGCGTGTTGAAGTAGAACTTCGCGCTCGCGTGGACGGGGAGGAACGCGGGCTTGTCGATCACGAGCAGGCGGCGATCTTCGTACAGCACACCGAACGTGCGCGGGCACGGCGGCTCGGCGCGCGCGGGCCGCTTGATCAGATATCGCTCGCCGGCGGCGACCGTGGTGGCGGGCTTGAGTGCGTGGCCATCACCGCGCGTCAGCTGCGTGGCGATCACCTGCTGGAGCTTGGTGCGCGAGAGCCGAACGATCTGCGTCTTCAGGAAGTGATCGAGCCGCAGCCCGGCGAGCTCGGGCGGCACCACCAGGGCACGCTCGATGATCCGCGGCGTGCCATCGGCGTTGAGGTGCGAGGTCAGGCCCCAGTCGAGCGTGGGATCGGCGCCGGGCGGCAGGCTGAACGCGTCGACGGCAGGCTCGCCCAGCTCGTCGGGGTCGGCGTCGTCGGGCGAATCGGGCGAACCACCAGAGATCTCGGCGTCCGGATCCGGATCACTCGAGCTCGGCGTCGTCATCGGCACCCGCGGCCTCGATGTCGTACTTCTTCATCAGCTTGCGGAAGTACTTGCGATCGATGTCGGACTCGCGGGCCGCGTGCGAGATGTTGCCGCTGTTGCGGCGGAGCAGCTCGGCGATGTAGTCGCGCTCGAACGACGCGACCCACCGCTCCTTGGCATCCTTGAACGTCTGGTTCAGGAGCTCCTCGTTGGGGGCGGGCGCCG
>JAYVRN010000445.1:0-18859 GCA_043776275.1 Myxococcales bacterium
GCGCTCGACAGCACCGCATCCGCCGCCGTCAGGAGCTCGACGGTCACCTGCTGGCTCCTCACCGGTATGGGCTGGTTCGAGCTGAGCGACATGTCCATCAGGCGCCATCCCTTGGGTGCGTGCCACGACACACCGACCTTCACGTTGCCAGCGGTCCGTGCCGGCGCACCGAGCACGACGCCGCCGGCGATCACCCCGAACGGATCGGAGTCCAGCGACCAGCCCGCGCCCTCGACGTGGAACCGGTAGTTGCCAAGTGGGAGGCCGCCGCGATCGGTGAGGTTGTCGAGGCCCGGCGCGCCGACCCACGGAACCGCCTGCCACTCGGCGACCCAGAAGTGCGTCTGCGGGCCCGAGCGCTGCAGCGGCGATGGCGTGTACGCGAGCGTGACCTCCATGTCCTCGACGGGGCGACCGCTGCGCCGCGTGACATTCGCGAACGCGCCCGGGGTGCCGGTCTCGCGCTGCAACGTGACGTGTGGCGTGCGGGTCAGCGGGTCATCGCCGATCCAGGTGAAGGTCGCGATGCCGGAGACCCGCGAGATCGTCGCCTGCGGCTGGGCCTGCGCTGGCTTGCCGGTACGCGCGTAGACGAGATCGGGGACGGTGGCCGGCACCGTGCCGCGCAGCTGTGCGGGCTCGTCCTTCGGGAGGTTGTCGGTCATCGTGGCGGTGGCGACGCGCGTGGCGCCATCGGTGGTGCCGTCCTCGCGCATCGGCGTCAACGCGAGCGGGAGGAGTGCGGCGAGGCGCTCCGCGACCAGCTCGGCCTCGAGGGGTCCACCGAACGTGACGCTGGGCTCGTAGCCGCCGAGGACCCAGTCCTCGGGACGGAGCATGTAGCCGATGTGGCCCTGGCTGTAGCCGACGACGATCGTCTTGTCGGGCAGCGGTGACAGCTCGCGGACGCGGCCCGCGAGCAACACGCTGAGCTCGCCCGGCATCGTGCCGAGGAGGTACTCGCCGATCCGCAGCGCGGACACCGTGGTGCGCGTGGTCTCGCAGACCGGGTGGGTCTCGTCGACGCCGAAATCGATCTTGAAGATGCCGCCGAGGATCCGGCCGGCCACATCGAGGCGGAGGCACGAGCCGTACGGCAGGATGCCCTCAGTGCCCGGGATCTGGGCGGCCGGGAACATCGGCTCGCCGGTCTCGCACAGCGCGGCGCCGACGGGCGCGTTGTACTCGTCGATCGGCGAGGCCAGCTTGCCGCCCTCCATCACCACGCCATCGGGCACGCGGTTCAGATCGAACGACGCATAGGTCAGCGCGCCGTCGCGGATCTTGTAGGTCTCGGGGAACGGGCCGGTCTCGACGGAGCGCGTGAGCATCTCGAGCTCGAGCGAATCGCGCATCGCCGTGCCCGCAGAGGTCCACGCGGCCATCAGCTCCGTGACTGCGGCGCGCCCATGACCTTCCTCGCCGGTCCAGCTGAAGCACGGATCCGAGGGCTTGCCGGGGTGCGCGTTGCAATCCACACCGCCGTGGCCCGAGGCCGAGACATCGGCGCCCGCGCTCTGGAGGTGCATGACCACGACCTGCGAATCGAACTGCTCGGCGAGCTGACGCTCGAGCGCGCCCACGGCATCGCTCGACGCGAACGGGTTGTCCTCGCCGTTGAGCGTGGGGTGCTGGCCGAAGATCGGGACGATCGCGATCGGCGCGCCCGACGTCGTGTCCACGCGGAACAGGAACATGTGGTCGTCCTTCTTGTTCCCGCCCGGCAGCATGTCGTTCTCGCCGCGGCGATCGTGGTTGATCTGATCGGTGGGATCGAAGTTCGTGGTGGAGAACACGCCAAGCTTCGCGGGCACGCGGGAGCCGAGCGCATCGCGCGCCGTGCCCTCGCACGCATCGAGGAAGCGCTTGTAGACCACATCACGGAGCTCGCCCGAGCCGAGCTTGAGCGGGCCGTGCCCGGTGAACTGCGCCCATGCCGAGTGCGAGTGCGAGGTGGCGATGATGACCTTGCCGGCATAGTCCGGGCCGAGGCGCTGCTCGAGATCGAACAGCATGCCCTCGTACGCGAAGATCGCATCGAGCTTGATGATCACCACCGTCTCACCGCCAGCGGTCAGCGCGAGCGCCTTGACGCGCGGCGCGGACTCGACGCCGATCGAGGGATTGAACGTGCCTGACGTCGTGACCTTGCGCGTGTCCACCGAGCCCGCTGAGCTGAGGAAGCCCGCGCGCCCCGTGTAGCCGCCGAGCGCGGTGCCCACCGGGATGTCCAGCACGCGCTCCGCCGCACCGGCCGTGAGCGGCCCGGCGGTGACCATGCCACCCGCCCGCGCGGTGGCGGGCATCGGCAGGTAGGAGCAGTTCTCGGTGGTCACGCCGGCATCGGCGGGCGCCGGTGCGTCATCGCCGCAGCCGACCTGCAGGGCCGCGAGAGCGAGCGTGGTGAACGTGGAGATGGTGGAGAAGGTGGAGATGGTGGAGATGGTGGAGAGCGTGATCCGTGCGAGTCCCGAGCGCATGGCCGCGTGCATAACACGGGGCCGGCACCGACGGAGAACGAACCTACCGGAGGTCCTTGGTGAGGCTCACGGTCTTGTCGCGCTCGATCGCGACCCCGAAGGTGAACTTGTCGGTCCCGAGGAGGAACGTCACCTTGTGCGTGCCAGCGGGGAGCATCATGGAGGCCGGCGTGGTCTTCCCGCTGTCGACCCCGTCGATGAAGATCCGCGCCGGGGGCTGGGTCTGGAGCTTCAGGGTGCCGGACTGCGGCCCGCCGAGGTCCAGGATGCCGTTGCGCTCACAGATCTGGACGATCCCGGTGGTGGTCGCGGCCGGCAGTCGCGCGTAGTGACGTCGCGCACTCGCGGCGTTCTTCGAGCGACACGCCGCCATGAAGGCGAACCGCTCGAGCGCACCATCGGGCTTGCAGGCGATCGAGGCCTCGAACGAGCGGAGCGCGAGCGCGTCGGCGCCGGTCTGCAGCGCATCCTCACCCTTCTGGCGAAGAGCATCAGCGTCGCAGGCAACCGCCTGCAGATCGATCACGATGCCGTTGCGCAAGCAGATCTGCGTGATGAGCGTGGCCTCGGCCGCCGGGACCTTGGCCAGCCACTGTCGCGCCTTCGGGACGTTCTTCGAGCGGCACGCCGACATCGCCGCGAGGCGGGTCGCCTTGGGATCCGCCTTGCACTGGATCGCCCGCTCGAAGGCCGCGAGCGCCGCCGCATCCATGCCGGTCTGGAGATGATCCTGGCCCTTGGTCATCGCGGCGTCGAAGTCACAGGGCGGTGCGGCCGGAGGTGCGGGCGGAGGTGCGGGCGGGGCAGCCTTGCCCGCCTGCTTGAACTTCGTGCAGCACGCACCCGCGTAGTTCTCGAGGACGCACGACACCTCGTCGCAGGTGCCGGTCGTGACGGTCTTGTCGATCGCGGTGTCATCGGCGACGTCCTGGGGCGGCATGGTCAGCTTGCGCTGCAGGTCTTTGATCTGACGATCCTTGTCGGCGAGCTGCGCCGCATAGTCGGGGCCGGCGCCCACCGTGATCCGATCCGGCGTGGGCGGAACCGGACCGTGGAGCTCGAGGGTGGCCCCCGGCGCGACGGTGACCGTCTGCCCTCCCTGGGTGACCTTCACGCGGCCCTCGTAGACGATCACCGTGACCATCGCGACGATCGCGGCCGTGACTGCACTCGCACCGATCACACGTGCATCCGAAAGGTTCATCTTGACCTCCACGCGCAGGCTCGCGCCTGTCGCCTCGACCGACGCCACCATGGCGCCGGCATCGATCACGAACGTGTCGTCGTCGGAGACGCTCCAGCTCGCCGCACCGCGCGCTTGCGTCACCGCCACCGTGTGCTGGTCGCGCCGCCAGTGGATCTGCGCGCCGGGATCGAGCTGCGCGCTCGAGGCACCGAGCGCGAGCGGCTGCGCCACCGCCGCCACCACGTCGCCCTCGCCGTTCTTCGGCGCGCGCTGGATCCCCCACAGCGCGAACGCGACCGCGGCGGCGACCACCGCCGCGATCCCACCCGCGATCCACCAGCGACGCGTGGTTTTCTCGCTGGCGTCGACGGCGGCGGCCGCCGAGGCGGGCTCGCGGACGCGCGCGATCACGGCCTCGGCGAGGCCCGCGCTCGGTGGCGGCACCTCCCAGGCCGAGAGGTCGTAGTCGCTCGAGATCTCGTCGTCGCGATCACGCATGAGGGTCTCCCAGGTGCGCACGCAGCGCCGTCCGAGCGCGTGCGAGGCGCGACTTCACCGTGCCGAGATCGAGCTCGAGCACGCTCGCGATGTCCTGATAGTCGAGGTCGTGATACTCGCGCAGCACGAACACCGCGCGCTGCGCGTCGGGGAGTGCGGCCACGCCAAGGGCGATCGCCGCGCCGAGCCGCTGGCGCTCGGAGGCCGCATCGGTCCGATCCTCGGCGAGCAGCGAGGCCGACAGCTCGGCGTGCTCCGGGCGGCGCAGCTCGTTCAACGTCAGCCGCGTCGCGATCGTCAGCATCCAGGTCGACAACGAGGCCGACCCGCCCGGATCGAAGCCCGGCAGCGCCCGCAGCACGCGCACGAACGTCTCCTGCGTCAGGTCCTCCACGCGGTGGCGCGCGCGCCCCGCGAGCAGCCGCCAGATCAGCGCGTGGATCGGCCGCTGATAACGATCGATCAGCTCGCGCCACGCGCGCTCCTCACCGCGCTGCGCACGGCGGAGCGTGAGCTCGTCGAGCGGCTCGGTCGGGCGAGCTCGGGCGGCCGCGGGCATCGGTATGGGGTATCACCCGCGAGGCCGCGAAAGGTTCCAGCCGCCGCGACGATTTGTGGCGCGTCCCGACGGTCAGGTGGGAGGCCGACGTGTCAGGGCTGCAGAAACGTCGAGATTCGCTTGGGATCTACGGCCGCCGGGAACTCGAGGGAGCTCACCGCGGTCTCCACGCACTTCACGATCTTGAGATCGACGTTCGCCAGATTGTTGGCGATGGTCTTGACCTCGACGTTCTCGACCCGGCCCGAGGGCGCGATCTCGATCGAGAGGCGGACCTGCACGTTGGGGTGCTTCGCCATGCAGTGCTCGAGCGCGGGCCGCGCCGAGCGCAGGGTCACCACGTACGGATCCTCACGGGGCGGATCGACCTGCGCGATCCGATGCCCCGCGCCGCAGCCTCGCATCTTCTGCACGGCCGGCCGCGGACCGACGGCCTTCGCGCTGCCCGTGGGCCACGCGTAGACCAGCACACCTGCGGTGGCGAGGGTTGAGAGGATCAGTGCGCAGCGTGTCCGGACCGACTCCGCAAACCTCATGACGTTCAGTCTCGCACGGAGGTGGCAGGGGCGTCGAGGCCGCGATTCAGGGCGTCCCGGATGGCGTCGTAGCGCTCCGGGAGCTCGACGGGAACGTTGCGATACCGTGGGGATGGCACGTCGGCGAGCCGGGCCTCGTGGTAGCCGACCTTGAAGTCCGCGAACTTGAGGCCGCTGGCGGTGGAGATCACGACGACCTGATGATCCCGGGTGACCTCGCCCCGCGCCGCGAGCTTGGTCAGGGCCGCCAGGGCGACGCCGGTGTGGGGGCATGTGAACAGCCCGTCCCGGTCAGCGTGTGCGGACGCATCCGCGAGCTCGGCCTCACTGGCGATCTCGACCACGCCCTCGAACGCGCGCAGCGCGCGGACCGCCTTCTTGAAGCTGACCGGGCTCCCGATCTGGATCGCCGAGGCGAGCGTGGTCTTCGCCTTCACGGGCACGAGCTCCGCGAAGCCGGCCTGGTAGCTCGTGTAGAGCGGGCTCGCGTGCGCGGCCTGCGCCACGCAGATCCGCGGACGCTTGGTGACGAGGCCGAGCGCGAGCAGCAGCTCGAACCCGGCGCCGAGCGCGCTGACGTTGCCGAGGTTGCCGCCGGGGATCACGACCCAGTCCGGGACGGTCCAGCCGAGCTGCTGTGCGAGCTCGATCGCCACCGTCTTCTGACCCTCGAGCCGGAGCGAGTTCATCGAGTTCGCGAGGTACACGCCTTCCTTGTCGGCGAGCTCCTGCACGAGGCGCATGCAGCCATCGAAGTCGGAGTCGATCGCGAGCACGAGCGCGCCCGCGGCCAGCGGCTGGACGAGCTGCGCCGTGGAGATCTTGCCGCGCGGGAGGATCACCACGGAACGCAGCTGCGCGGCGGCGGCATAGGCGGCGAGCGCTGCCGAGGTGTCCCCCGTCGACGCGCAGGCCACCGCCCGGATCTGCTGCCCGTTCGAGACCATCTGCTTGACCATCGAGACCAGCACGGTCATCCCGAGATCCTTGAACGAGCCCGAGTGCGAGGTACCGCACTGCTTGACCCGCACGTCGCCGAGCCCGAGATCCGCGGCGAACCGCGGGATCGGCGTGAGGTGTGTGGCGCCCTCGCGCATCGAGACGATGTTGGCCTGCGCGAGCTGCGGGGCCACCCACTCGTGCTTGCCCCAAACGCCACTACCCCACGGCAGATCGGCGTTCGCCGTACCCCACCGCTCCGCGAACAGGCCCTTCCACTCGGCGGCGGAGCGCTCGCGCAGCGCCGCGAGATCGTGGACGACCTCGAGCAGATCGCCGCAGCGCGGGCAGCGATAGATCACCTGATCGAGCGGGAACGCGCCGGGACACCCAGCGATACAACGGAACTCCGCCGAGAACGGCATGGACAGACTCTACCCCAAGGGCACGGGCTCGCCTGCAGCTCGCGGGCGCGGCGTGCGATGCTCTACGCGTGTGGCGTCGCGTCGATGATGTCCTGCGGTTCATCTACGTCCTGCTATCGCCGGCGATGATCGTCGCGATCGGGATGCTGGTGCCGATCGGAGGCATCATGATCTCCGCCGGGCTCGCGACCGCGATCGCTCTCTCCGGCTCCACGCAGTGGATCCTCCGCGTCAGCACGCTGCCCTGGATCGGCAAGCCACTCGCGAAGTTCGCGAAGCTCGGTGAGTACTACCGGGTCCACGCGCCGCGCCCCCTCCTCTACTACGTGCTGTTCCCGGTGCTGTTCCCGTACTGGATGTTCAAGCGCACCGCGCGGCAGGAGTTCCTCGCGTACAAGCGGATCGGCGCCATCGCGCTGATCGTGACCATCGGCGGCACGTTCTACGACTACTTCCACAACTGGGTGCCGCTGCCCCGGCACTACTTCTTCGGCGCGCTGTTCGGGACGTTCGTCCTGCAGCTCCTGATCACGTTCATGTTCGTGATGCCGATCGTCACGACATTGATCGTCTATCAGCGCAAGGCGCACCGGAAGAGCATCGCCACCCTGCTCGTGCTGGGCCTCGTGCTCGGTGCAGCGATGTTCGTGACGATGCGGAAAGTGGACCAGGTCTCGTTCGCGGTGCAGGCCCGCGTGCGCGCGCGGATCAAGTGGCAGCCCGAGGAGACGCGCGCGGCGATGGTGGCGGCCCTCGATGCTGGGCTCGCGTCGGAGGTGGAGCACCGGGGAGACTTCGATGCCGCACGCGAGGCCGCGCGGAAGCGTCTGGAGGTGGTGTTCCACGCCGACGAAGCGCGGGCGTTCCACCTGATCAGCTCGGATGGTGTGGTGATGATCTACGCGAAGACCCGGAATCACGAGCTCGCCTGGTACGCGCTCGCGCTGCGCACGAACAAGACGATCGTCAGCGCGGCGGACCTCCCGGCAGAGCTGCGAGACCGCCTCGGCCTGGCCGCTACGGCTTCGGCTTGGCCTTGATGGTTCTACAGCGCCGATGTAGTTCCGCGCCCAACGTCCCCAAGCCCAGAGCTAGCTTTATAGATACAGAGCGTCCCGATAAGGATCGCGGCCTGGATCCGTAACTTCCGGCTTTCTACCTGACCGACGAGTGGGGTCACTCGGGAGCCGACGAGGCGCCGACGATCGCGTGGGCCGCAGACAAGCTGTTCATCGTCTCGCAGAGTGCCTTCAGCTCCGAAGACACGTACGCCGTCGGCATGCCGCGTTAGCGCGATCGCGGATCCCGACCGGGGTTGATTCTTGGTGAACCCGGTGAACCCCGACCGGGGTTGATGCTTGCGCCCAAGAATGGCAGCCCCCAAGGAGCGTGCCACCGACGCCATCGGCAGCGCCTCGAACGGCGACGGCACGTTAGCGAGGTGCGCACCGCGTCATGTTCGGTTGCAGCTTCCGTCGCGGTCCGCGGTGGTTACGTTGATCCGCAGTCCAACGAGGAGGCGGTGAACATCCCCAAGTCCGTCAAGCTGGTGGTCCTGGTCCTCACGCTGTGGGTCCCGCTCTACATGATCGGCTTCGTTGCCCTGATGACGGCACCGACCGCGATCGCGTTCGACACGCTGTTCGCGATCCACGCCTTCACGATGTTCGTCGAGATGGCGCTCCTCGTGTTCTACGTGGTGCACCTGTTCAAGACACGGCACGTCGAAGCCGGCAAGAAGGCGTTGTGGGGGATCTCGTTGTTCTGCGGCGGCCTGATCGCGATGCCGATCTACTGGTTCGTGCACCTGTGTGGCCAGACTCGCAGTGGGCGATGCCGGAGAGCATCGTCGCGAACGGCCGGCAGCTGTGATGGCTGCCGCGCTCTGACGGTCACCGCGCGCGCAAGGGTGCGCTATGATCGGTCCGATGATCGACGTCTACGCGGAGCTCGTCTCGATCCTTCGCGCGCTCGAGGACGCGAACATCGAGTACGCGCTATGCGGCGCGCTCGCACTGGCGGTCCATGGGGCGCCGCGCGCGACGAAGGACATCGACCTGATCGCGCAAAAACAGGATCTCGATCGAATCCGAAGTGTGGCGAAGGACAACGGCTTCGTGTTCGAAGCTCTCCCGATGGCATTCTCGAACTCCGGGATCGAGGTGCTCCGGTTCACGAAGTTGATCGAAGGCCGGCCGTTGATGCTCGACGTGCTCTGGTTGATCCCGAAGCTGCAGGCGATCTGGTCGGACCGCATTCGCCTTCCCTGGCAAGCCGGCACGCTGTCGGTCGTGTCGCGCGACGGTCTCATCACGCTCAAGCTGACGGCAGGGCGGGCTCAAGACCTCGTCGACATCCAGAGCCTATTGGCTGCGGACGGGAGCCGTGACAGAGGCTGATCTCGAAGCGCGACTGCGCGCGGCGCTGACCCTCGACCTGAACACGGTGCCCGAGGGCGTCGACATGTCGGCGACAGCCGTCACCCACAGGCTGCGCGAGGCCTGCGAGATGTCCGGCGTGTGTCTCGAGCTCGTCGAGATCGGCCGGAACGCGCCCGAGTAGTTCGCGGTCGGCCGCTCGCCAGAAGCCGGCCACGAGCCCCGACCCGGGTTGCTTCTCCGGTGCTGTGAACCTGTGAACCCCGACCGGGGTTGATTCTTGCGCCGTTTCTCGCGCCTTGGCGGGGCGCAGCAGCCTGTCCGAGATTTGTCCGAGGCACCGGAGCGATCGGACCTTTGTCCGAGATTTGTCCGACGCAGGGTCAGCCGCGCAGCAGAAACGTCTAGCTACTCAACCCCGGTCCGGGCCTCTCAACCCCGGTCCGGGCCTCCCGGTCCGGGCCTCCACGTCCGCTCGGCGAGGCTGCGTGAGGATCGCGTGAAGTGCTGAACAGACGGCCGACGTCGTGCGTCAGCATCGGCACCATGAGACGCCTCCTCTGCCCCTTGCTCGTGATCCTGGCAGCCTGCAACACACCCACGCCGGCGCGCCCGATCTCTCAGTCGCCGACCGCAGTCGAGGACTCGGCCCCGGCGCTGCAGGCGCTGCAAGCCTCGAGGTTCGACGAAGCCCGTTCGCTCGCGACCTCGGTGCTCGCAAAGGATGGCGCGAACTCTCACGCCGCGGCGGTCAGGGCGGTCGCGACCTACCAGCACACGGCGCACGATCTGATCACGAAGCTGACGGCGATCGTCGACCGGGGTGAGGAGCTGAAGTTCCTCGACCACGAGAGCGGCCGGCAGACGTGGACCGCCTTTCTCGGGGAGCTCGAGGCGATCGATCACGACCTCGCGATCGCGGGTGCCGATCCGAGCTTCTCTCTCGAGCTCTGCCTCGCGTGCTGGAGCTACGATTGGAACCGCAACGGTCAGATCGACGATCGCGACCGCGCGCTGTTCGAGCTCGAGTACGACGGCAAGGGCGGCGTCATCGATCAGGCGGATACGCGCCGGCGCCCGACGTTCCGGTTCGATGCTGGCGACGTCGACTGGGCGCGCGCGATGATCTCGTTCCAGCGCGCGACCGTGGAGTTGATCCTCGCCTACAAGTGGTCCGATCTCGACAAGGTGCTCCAGTTCCGCATCTTCGGCAGCAACGAGAACATCGGCGCCGTGACGATCAAGCTCGTCGATCCGGGCCGTGTGAAGCACGCACGCGAGCTGATCCTCGCTGGCCTCCAGTACTCGGACAAGAGCCGCGCGGCCTACCTCGCGGAGACCGACGACGATCGCGAGTGGTTGCCGAACCCGAAGCAGAAGGACCACGCGATGCCGCTGCCGATGGACGCCGCGATCTATGCGACGTGGGAGGCCGTCACAACCGACGTCCGCCACATGCTGACCAGCGAGGAGGGGCTCTCGATCCGGCAGCTGATGTCCGCGCTCGACAGCCCAAAGGAGGCGGCGAAGATGCCGGATGCGTATCTCGATTTCGGCGCGATGCTGCGCGAGCCGCAGGACATCGTCGTCGACTTCTCGAACGAGTCAGACAGCATCGCGAACATCGAGCACGTGCTCAAGGGCATCTTCGGCCGCGGCTACCAGACCAGTATGAAGAGATCGCCGCTCGTCGATCGCCTGGCGCGCATGAAGGCAGACCTCGAGACCGGCAACGACACGCTCGAGCGCAAGCTGCACTACCTGCTCTGGATCAACTGACGCGTCCGACCTCCGTCCGAACGGCGGACGTAAGTCCGGGGGCGTGGGCACGCACCGGCTGGGTGGCTAGCTGGGATCGACCTGAAAGTCAGGACTTGACCGGCGGCCCACAGGTGTCGTACCCAGCGCGCCATGGCCTCGATGCGCGTATGGTGTCCAGGAGTGTGGTTGGCCCTCGAGCTCGCGGGCTGTGCGAGCAAGCCGCCCGCGGACGACACGTTCGACGATCTCGCGACCGTCGATGCCAAGTCGGACTACTTCTCCTACCGGCTGAAGATGCTCGGCACGGTGACCGACGGTGCCTCGATGTCGGTGCCGTACACGCGGACCCCGAGGTTTCGCGGCGTCACCGTGGGCGGCACGGCGGGCGATATGGTGGACATCTGGGTCCGCGCGACCGATGGCGGGGACGCCGTCGCCTGGCTCCTCGATGACCACTACAAGGTGATCGCGAAGAACGACGACGCCGACGACACGACCGCCGACAGCCACCTCCACGCCGTGCTGCCAGCCTCGCCGACCGGCACCTACAAGGTGGTCCTCCGCGACTACTACGTCAAGAAGCACGCGTTCACCGTGAGCTACGACGTCACCACCGCGGCGTCTCCGCCGAGCTCGGCGACGAGCCCGCTCGTGCAGGCGTTCCTGCCGCTGTACCATGCCGGTGGTGCGACCTACGCGACTGACAGCCACGTCGTCGCCGAGACTTCGCTGCCCACGGTCGCGCGCAGCGGGTTCGGCGACTTCGTCGGGGCGTCGCCCAGCGGCACCACCGTGACCGCGTGGCGGTTCAAGGTGGGAACGGCGACCGGCTACGCGGTAATGATGGCCTTCGACCAGCAATACTTCGTGAGCCTCTACAATGCGGCTGGCACCTGGGTGGCGCACGGCCACACGAACGATCTGGGCGCGAGTCCGGCGATCGACTGGGAGCTCAACATCGACGATCCGTCGATCTGCCGGTGCGGACTGGCGCCGGATGGCTCCGGGTACGCCGGCTGTGAGTGGGTCGACGGCCAGCGTTACGCGTCCGATATCTCCGACTGCGACTAGCGAGAGCCCCGAGAGCCCATCGGGGCTCCGGGAAACTTCCGGTCGGGGAAACGTCCCGGTCGAGGTCGGCCGGAACGTGCCCGAGTAGTTCGCGGTCGACCACACGCCAGTGCGCGTCGCGCTACGGTTTCGGCTTGGCCTTGATGATGACCTGGTTGTCCTTGACGACGACCGAGAACTCCACGCCCGTCGCCTTGTACTGCTCCATGATCTTCGGAGCCTGCGAGTTGATCGTCTTCAGCAGCTTGCCGTAGGCGCCCGGACCCGCGTCCTCGCCGACGGCCTGCTTCGCCTTGACGTACTTCGCGTACAGCGCGTTGACGTCCGCATCGTTCATCCCCGGCGGCGGGCGCATCGCGGGAGGCTGCTCGGGGCGCGGCATCGGGGTCGGGCGCGCTGGCGCGGTGGGCGGCGGCTGCCGAGGAAACGGGCCCTGCATCGACTCGACCGGCACCGCGGGCCGCTGTTGCGAGGAGCCCGGCGCGATCGGATTGGGGCGCGTGACCTGTGATGGTGCGGTGGGCGCGCGGCCGGGTGCCGGAACCGTGGGGATCGGGCCACTCGCGCGACTGGGCGCGACGCCCGGGACGGTGCCTGCGCGCTGCGGCGGCACGAACTTCTGGCTCTGCGTCGGTGGGGGCGGCGGCTGCGACGGCCGTTGCGCCGGCATCGGCTGACTCTGCGACGGTAGCGGCTGCGACGGGCGCTGCGCCGGCATCGGCTGGCTCTGCGACGGTAGCTGCTGCGACGGCCGCTGCTGCGGCATCGGCTGGCTCTGCGACGCCAGCGGTTGCGAGGCACGCTGCTGCGGCATCGGCGGCGCACCTGGACGCTGCTGTGGCATCCCGGGGATGCTCGCGCGGGCGGGCGCGACGGGGCGTGCTGCGATCGGCGGCGGCTTGGGCGGCGCGGTGAACCCGGTGTCCTCCTGGTCGTCGTCGTCGTCGGGCAGCGCCATCGCGTCGGGGTTCGTGTCGTCCGAGACCGAGGCGAAGAACGCATCGATATCGAGCTCGCCATCGTCCGCGCCGAGCACGTGCTCGTTCTTGCGGACCGCGTTGCGCACGACCTGGGATTCGCCGATCTGGGCCGGCGCGTCCTCGGCCTCGGCACCCGTCTCGCCGCTCGTGCCGCCGCGACGCTTGGCGATCGCGCGCGCTTGATCACGGTCGCGCTTGACCTGCTCCTGCATCCGCTTCGGCATCGACGCGAGGATCTCGTCGGGGATCTCCTCGCCGCTCTGCGCGGCCTTGCGGCTGATCCGCTGGAGCTGACGGATGTACGTGCCCTGCTCGATCTGGCGGAGGGTGCGGCGCCAGTACGAGTTGTACGAGCCGAACTTCTGCTGGATCGTCGCGAACCGGTAGCGCAGGCCGGTGTTGCGGATCTGGATCTGCATGATGTCGCGGATCCGGCGCTCGATATCGTTGTGCTGGTGGGCCGGCGGCTGCTTCTGCATGCCGAGGAAGTACTGCTCGTAGAGCGTCTTCAGACGCTCCATCGTCTTGTCGATGTAATCGAGGAGCTCCTCGACATCAACCGCATCAGGCTGACCGGACTTCGAAGCCACGAGCGCCGAGGATAGCAGTTTCTGCTATAGCGTCGGCGGCGGTTCGTGTCGGTCCTTTACTTCCTCCTGCTCGTCGGGGTGCTCGTGCTGATCCACGAGCTCGGCCACTTCGTGGCGGCCAAGCTGCTCGACGTGCGGGTCCTGCGGTTCTCGGTGGGCTACGGGCGCCCGCTGGTCCGGGTCAAGCTCGGGGAGACCGAGTACCAGATCGGCGCGTTTCCCCTCGGTGGCTACGTGCGGATCCAGGGGATCGAGAACGCGGAGGACGGCGGCAACCGCGCGGACGTGGGCCGCAGCTTCGCGAGCCGTCCGCTATGGCAGCGGCTCGTGATCGTGCTCGCCGGCCCGGCGGCCAACCTCCTGCTCCCGGTCATCATCTACTTCGTCCTGTTCGCCGGGCACACCACCCTCCCCGCCGCCGTGATCGGCGACGTGCTCGACGGTGGCGCCGCCGCCCGGGCCGGCCTCGAGCCCGGCGACCGCGTCCTCGAGATCGATGGCCGCGCCGTCCGCTACTGGGAGGAGATCGAGAACACGGTGCGGTCCTCGCCGGGCAAGGAGCTCCACCTCCGGATCTCGCGCAACGGCAAGGTGTTCGAGCGGTACCTCACGCCGATCGAGGACACCGTGCGCAAGCGCGATGGCCAGGTGGCGAGCCAGGGCCGGGTCGGCATCACGCACGCGCCGTTCGTCCCGCTGGTCGGCGTGATCGATGGCGCCTCGCCTGCCGCCCGCGCGGGTCTGCGCACCGGTGATCTGATCATCAGCGTCGATGGCCAGGCGGTCCGCAACTGGCGCGATGTGCAGCGCCAGCTCGGTCGGTTCGCGCGCCGCACCAGCATCGTGTACTTCCGCGGCACCGAGATCCCGGGCGTCCCGCAGATCGAGCTGCTCGGCGCCGGCTTCGCGGATCTCGTCCCCGAGACCCAGGTGGACGCCACGCTCAATCGGCAGACCTATACCGGCCTCGAGCACGCGGAGATGTTCGTCGCCCACGTGGATGCCGGCTCGCCCGCCGATGGCGCGGACCTGCGCCCCGGCGATCTCGTGGTCTCTCTCGACGACAAGCCCGTCGCGCACTGGATGGATCTCGATCAACGCCTCCAGGCCGAGCCCAACAAGACGTTCAAGCTGACCTGGCGCCGCTCGGCCGCGGGCAACGCGCCCGCCGTGACCCTGACCGCCGAGGTCACCCAGGTCTGGCGCAAGCAGCTCGACGAGTACGACCACACGATCTCCCGCCTCGTGTTCGGCGCGCGCAACGACGTGGACCGCGGCAACGGCGCGATGGTCGCGATCGATGGGCGCGTGGGCTACGCGATGAGCAAGGCGTTCCAGCGCACCGGCGAGACGATCTCCACGATGACCCGCGGGTTCTTCCAGATCGTCGGCGGCGACACGCCCGGCGAGGCGCTCGGCGGACCGATCATGATGTACCGGGTGGCCTCGGTCTCCGGCAACCAGGGCTGGGACAGCTTCCTCCTCATGCTCGCGCTGATCAGCGTGAACCTCGGCCTCATCAACCTGCTCCCGATCCCGATGCTCGATGGCGGCCACCTGCTCGTGTTCGTGCTCGAAGGCGCGAGGCGCAAGCCCCTCACCGAGAAGCAGCGCGAGCGCATCCAGCTCGCCGGCCTGATCCTGATCGGCCTGATCACCATCCTCGCGATCCGCAATGACGTGATGCGGTTCTTCTTCCAGTGAAGGTCCTCGGTCTCGATACCGCAACGCTGACCTCGGGCATCGCCGTGCTCGATGGAGAGCGCGTGCTCGCCGAGAGCCGCCACGATGCGAGCGGCCGCACCGCGGATCTGCTCGTCGCGATCGATGCCACCTGCAAGCGCGCCGGCGTCCTGCCGAGCGAGCTCGATGCGGTGGCCGTGGGCGCAGGTCCGGGCTCGTTCACCGGCCTGCGGATCGGGATGGCCACCGCGAAGGGCATCGCGTTCGCCGCGGGCAAGCCGCTGTGGGCCGTGTCGTCGCTCGCCGCGCTGGCGTGGAACCTCCCGGGGTTCGTCGTGGCGGTCCTCGATGCACGCAAGGGCGAGGTCTATGCCGGCTGCTATCGCGACGGCGTGCTCGTCGACGTCGAGCGCGTGCTCGCCCCCACTGCGGTCGCGCCCTGGGTCACCGACCTCGCGCGCGCGGAGACGATCACGTACGTCGGCGATCTGCTCGCTCCCGAGATCACCACGCCGTCGGGCGTCGCGGTCGCGCGCCTCGCCCTCGCGGGGCTGCGCGTCGATGTGGTCACGGGCGGCGCGCCGACGTACATCCGCAAGGCCGAGGCCGAGGTCATGTACCCGGATGGCGTACCCGGCGCGATGCGGCGACCCGAGAAGTGACCCGCGCTTGAACGGTGCTATCGTCGGGAGGCCTGCAGGATCGCAGGCGGAGGCTGCGTGAGCACACCGACCGAGGTCTCGAAGGAATCTCTCCTCGCAGAGCTGACCGCGGAGCATCGCCGGCTCGACGAACAAGTGCAGAGCCTCGAGCGCCGCCGCTCGTTGACCCCCGCCGAGCAGGCCGAGGTCAGCCGCCTGAAGAAGCAGAAGCTGCTGACCAAGGATCGGATCGCCAGGCTGGCGTAGTGCAGCTCACCCCCGAACAGATCGACAAGCTGCGGGCGATCGGCCTGCGCCTCGATCGAGCGGGGACGTTCTGGCAGGAAGGCGCCCCGGTCACTCACGCGCGGCTGCGCCAGGCGCTGCTCCGCTGGCTCGATGTCCGCCCCGATGGCCGCGACGTCATCAAGCTCGACGACCAGCGCTACGCGTACGTCGACGTCGAGGACGCCCACCTCCGTGCCCTGTCCGCGCGCTGGGAGGGCGATCGCTGCCTCGTCTTGTGGGACGACGACCAGGAGGCCGAGCTCGCTTACCCGACGCTGCGCCAGGCCGCGGATCACGCGCTGTACGCCAAGGTGCGCGGCGTGCTGCGCGGGCGGATCGCCGGCCCCGCGTATCACGCCATCGCGGAGCGGATCGCGGAGATCCCAGGAGGCTTCGCGCTCGACGCGGTGGGTCAGCGGTTCCGGATCACGGACGCCGCGTGAGCCTGTGCATGTCTGCGAGGTAGTCCGAAGGAATCTTTTCGTAGAACTGCGGGAATCGATACTCGAGATCCATCATCGCTGACGACACCGCCAACAAGAGCGCCTGGAGGCTGTCAGCCCCACCGGCTTCGAACGTGCGGACAATCTGATCCCCGGCGAGGATCTCGTAGTCGCAGCGATACGACTCATCTGGGGTGACCCGAGGAGCATAGAACCGAAACGTCAGGAGGATGTTGGTCCCCGGAACGACGAACGAGCGAGAAGCGCACACGACACTCATTTGCGAATGGCCATCACCCTTCCACCAATGTCAGTTCATCACCTTGCTGAATGAACTGCCGAGCAGGGTCTCGCCCTCGATCACGACCACCTGGGCAGCCCAGGAGCTTGGTTGCGACACCGCCCAGCCTGCCTCGTATCCAGGTGGTGTGGTGTCAAATCGGATCGACGAGGCACCGTGAAGCTCGAGCCACGATCGAGTTGCGCCGGCAACCTGCCGTACGTCGCCTCCGTGAACACTCACGGCGATCCGTGTGAACTTCGCGACCGGTAGCGCGGTCCACCTCGCACCATCATTCAACAGCTCGAAGTTGGTGAGCCTCGGCAGGAGTTGAACGGAAGATCCGCCCGAGAACTCGGTCGAGCTGACGCGATAGAATCCACCAGCTGCGTCGGCGACCACATCGAGGCGCTGCCGGTCGGTCGGCAACAGGCTGGACGCCGGGAGAACGTCTGCGACGGGCCCCTTGCGCTCCGCGATCTTGACTTCCACTTGGGACGTCACCGTTTTCAACTTGGTCGACGTGGTGACCCGGTCATCTCCGAGCACGCCATCGACAACGAGCGGCACGGCCAGGGTGTCAACGCCATCGATGGCAAGGTTGAGGGTGCCGACGGAGACCGACTCGCGAAACCGCTGTCCTCGCCGTAGAAGAACGCGCCGGGACGTCGGCATGAAGTCGTCGTACGCATTGCTCGCGACCAGGTCATACGTTCCAGCGACCTGTGCGAACGAGAATGGCCACTGCGGCGTGTACCCGGTCACCCCAAATCCGCCGACGAACACGATCCCAGGCTGATCCATCTCGCCGGTGATCGCTACAGTTGGCACCGTTGACGGGAGGCGACATGGGGACATCCCGAGTTGATCACCGTCTGCATAGACGGCCGCCCGTTGTTCCGAGGCAACCGTGCCGTCGTCGAACCTGCAGACCACCACCACGACGAAGTCGTCTGTCACGCATGCGTCGTATCCCCCTTGTGCACGCGGAACCGGTTCAGTCCACTCCCCCGCGTCTCCATCGCGCACGGCGATGAGGCTCGGTTGGCCAGCGAGGTCGATGAAGATCGGGTCCTTGCCCGTCGTCGGGCACGACGGCGCGGGCGATGAACACGAAGCAAGTCCGAGTGCGATTCCAACCCGACTCAACACGATAGTCCATCCCAATGAGGTTCCGGGCGTGAACACGTTTCTACACCGGGCCACCACCACCTCCTCCACCTCCCCCGGTCCCTCCTCCACTTCCACCTGATCCCTGCGCACAACACTGCGTTCCCAGGGTCTGGCCACAAGGACAAGAGCACTCACTCACGCGCCAAGTTTCAGCACCGTGAACCCCCGGGACGATTGTTCCAAGTTCACCGCGGACGAATTCGTAGCGATACCAGCGAGACTCGGCGGTCGTATTTACTGTGCAAGTCGGCTCAAGCTGACCGCAGGCATAGTCACAAATAACCTGTAGTGGTTCGTAGCCAACCACGGAGAAGCAGCCTGGAAGCCAATCATTTACACTGATACTCGCGCGAGAAAACCTCGGAGCGCCCGCCGGGGTGTCACCATCCAGTACAGATAGTTGGCTGTCCATGCGCCGAATCCCTGAACTCTCGGGAATGCAGCCGGTGCCAACCTCGACGAAGAAATTGACGGCATAGATCTCCCGTGTCTGCCCGAGAGCCGGCGCATGCGGAGACGCATCCACAAGGTATGCTGGCTCAGCAGCGATAACATTTGGATCACCTGTTTCTGCTGGGTCGCCCTTGGAGTAGCCATAGCCACTCCAAGTTCCTGGCACGCGGGGGTCGAGTTGCAGGTATCCGCCCACGAACGGATCGTAGGTCCTGAAGCCGTTCAGCGCCAGCGCGGGTCGATGCACAGTCACGCCATCGTCGAGATACGCCGTGGTCTCGGCATCCTGGTACTGCCCTGCGAACAGCACTGGCTGATAGACCGTCGGGCCGACCGGGTTCGTGTCGAAGCCCCACGCGCTCGGATTGACGGCCCACACGCGCGCCGCATCGCCGCTCGCCGGCCAGCTCATCATGTCGATCGGCCGACCGCTCTCGTCGGTGCCGACATAGCGCTTCGAGGTCGTGACCGACGGGTAGTCGGTCTGCCAGTAGG
>JAYVRN010000446.1:0-18852 GCA_043776275.1 Myxococcales bacterium
CGCGCTCGAGCAGGGCGTACCCGGAGGTGCGGCCAACCTTCCAGACCTTCAGCCCCTCCATGTCGAGCAGGGGACGCACCTGCGCATCCTCGTACGACATCGAGAGCAGCAGCTCGCGGAACTTCGCGATCGAGGGCGGTCCGCCATCGAGGGTCGTGAAGTTGCAGTGATCGTACGGCGCGGTCTGGAGCACCACGCGCAGCGCGTTCGACGCGAACATCCCCTCGCGCGTGAACGCGAGGCGGTTGCCATCGATCACACACGCCGCATCGGCCGTGCCGGCGAGCAAGGCCTTCACGGCATCGCGCTCGCCACCGACGTGATCGCCGTGCTTGCCGACCAGGACGTCATGGCGCACCACGGTGCCCTCGACGCCGGCCTCCGCGAGTGCGACCAGCGGGATCAGGGTCGCCTGCGGTGAGTCCGCCGCGCCCACCGCGATCCGCTTGCCGCGAAGATCCGCCACGGTCTGGATCGGACCATCGCCGCGCACGAGCACCACGCTGGTCAGATCGCAGTCCGTATCGCGCATCGCGATCGCCTGGGCGGTCCGGCCGCGGGCCTTCGCGGCGCGCTCGGCCTCGAGCCAGGCGAGCGGTGAGTTCCACGCGACGTCGATCTCGCCGCGCAGGTGCGCCTCGACCTGCCGCTCGTAGTTCGAGTACAGGACGAAGTCGAACGGCAGCCCGGCGGCCTCGAAGTAGAGCTTGAAGCCCTCCCAGATCGGGACGACCTTGGCGTCGTACGCCACCGCACCGAGGATGAGTTGCTTGGCGCTCATGATCAGAACAGCGGCAGGCCGCAGACGGCCTTCCCGATGAAGTCGTAGAGCACGTCGGTGGTCGGCCCCATGACCATGGCGGCACGCGCATCGCGGAAGATCCTCTCGACACCGACCTCCTTGCGGAACGCGGCGCCGCCGCACACGCGCATCGCGAGGTCGGTGACCTGGATCGCCGCCTCACCCGCGCCGGCCTTGCTCTCGAGGACGCGCACCATCGTATCGGCGCGGTTCGCCCCCATCGCGGCGAGCGTGTCGGTGATCAGCGCCTTGGTCTGATCGGTCGAGATCCGCATCCGGGCGATGAACGCGCGCACGGTGGGCAGATCGGCGATCGTCGAGCCCGCGTGCTGGAACGTGGTGCCGCCCGCGTGCGCGGCGGTGCGCGTGGTGGCGGCCTCCATGAGGCCGGCCGACACCGAGGCGATCAGGACGTTGAACCACGGCAGCACGGTGCCCATCATGATCCCGAAGCCGCCGCCATCCTCGCCGAGGATGTTCGACGCCGGAATCTTCGCGTCCTCGGCCGTGGCCGGGACGGAGTCATTGCCACGCAGGCCGAGGCCATCGAACTGCGCCTCGGCGAGCCGGACGCCCGCCGTGGTGCGCGGGACGAGCCACAGCGTGCTGGCCTCGCTGCCGGCGAGCGGCTTGCTCGACCACACGTAGCTGTCGGCGTGGTGCGCCGAGGTGATCCAGCTCTTGCGCGCCGTGAGCAGGACGTCGGTGCCCGCGGCCTTCGCGACGCCGACCGGCGCCCAGAAGTGGCTGCGCGATCCGGCCTCGGAGAACGCCAGCGTCGAGAGGTGCTTGCCGGCGCCGACGGCCTTGCGGACGTCGAGCGCGCCTAGCTTCTCGAGCACGGCGACGGCGCAGTAGTGCATGCAGACCACCATCGCGGTCGAGCCACACTCGCGCGCGAGGCGCTCGACGACGATCGAGGCCTCGGCGAGGCCCTTGCCGGAGCCGCCGACGTCGGTGGCGCTGACCAGGCCGAGGAGGCCTGCGGCGCGCATCGCGTCGAGGGACTTGGTGGGGAACGTGCCGCGGTCGACTTCGGCGGCGTGGGTGGCGGCGACCGTCGCGATGGACTCGAGCTTCTCGGTGAACGACATGAGACTCCAGGCGCGGGTGCGCCCGGAGGCGGCTCACCCGTCTTGGTAGGACCCGAACACGCCGGGCCTTGGGTGGATTCAGGAGCGGAACATGGCTTGGAACCTAGCCCACTCGCGCCCCGGGGGAAACCGACGCGAGCCGTTCCCGTGGGGCTCAGCGCTCGAAGCGGAACCGGGACAGACCGATCGCGGCGAACAGCACGGCGAACCCGAGGAGGGCGCCGACCTGCGGGAGGATGTCGAGCACGGTGGTTCCGGGCCGCACGAGCAGGGCGTAGTACCCGTCGAGCGCCCAGCCGTGCGGCATCGCGAGGCCGATCTTCTGCATGATCGCCGGCATCGCCACCCGCGGGAACATGCAGCCCCCGAGCATGCCCATCACGAGCAGGACCGGAGGGCCGATGCTCCCGATCTGCTTCTCGGTCCGCCCGAGCGATGCGAGCAACAGGCCGAGTGACGTGGCGCAGATGACCACCGCGATCGACAGCACCACGAGCCCCAGCACGCTGCCGGCGATCTGCATCCCGAAGGCGAGGGCGCCGATCGTGAACAGGAACGCCATCTGCCCGAGCCCGACGAGGCTGTACGGAACGAGCTTCGCGAGGAGCAGGGTGGCGCGCGAGACCGGTGCGGCGAGGGACCTCCGCCAGGTGCCGCTGCGCCGCTCCTCCGTGAAGCCGATGGCCACTGACAGGGCGATGAAGAAGCCGAACAGGACCGCGTTGCCGGGCACGGTGACCTGGAACGCCGAGATGCTCGTCATCGGGCGATCGATGCCCGGCGGGGTCCGCGCCACGAGGATCGCGGGTTCACTCGCGCTCGGCGGCGGTAGGCCGAGGACGGCGCGGACGACGAGGCCGGTCAGGGCGCCCTGGAGTGGACCGCGGACCTGCAACGACATGCCCTCGTCGATCGAGAGCTCCACAGGCTGTGCGCCCGGGAGGAAGTCGGCCGGGATGATCACGCCGGCGATCACGTCTTCGCGCGCAACCGCGGAGCGCACCGCTTCGGCGCTCGGTAACGGCTGTGGCACGAACGCCTCCGAGGCCTGGAGGTTCGCGACCACGCGCTCGCCGCGCGCATCGCCGGGCGCGTGCCACACCGCGATCGGGCGGGGCTCGGCCTTGTCGGGGCCGAACTTGAAGAACATGCCGAACACCACGATGAATGCCACCGGCATCACGAACAGCATCACCAGCGCGCGCCGGTCGCGGACGAGCAGCAGCAGATCCTTCTGGATCGCGGCCCCCAGCATCACGCGCAATGCCGCTCGGTTAGCGTTGACGTTGACTTGAACCTGAACATGAACGCCACCGTGGACGTGGTCGTCGAAACGCAACCCGCGTAACGCCCTGGACGATAGCAGGGTTGCCGACCAACGGTTGCGCGCTGCTCAGTTGCAGGCACGCAATATCGCCGAGGGTGCGGGTCGTCGAACTGGACACGATGCGCGTCAAGAAATTAGTCGACGAAGCGACCTACGCGCGCGGCATCGATCTGCGCGAAGGCATGGTCGCCATGCTCACCAAGATGAGGTGATCGGGTCGATGTGCAACGTCCATGGCGTTTGAGCCCAAGGTTCAAGTTCAAGTTCCCGTCGACGTCCAAGTCAACGTTCTGAGCGGCATGCGCACTAGCCGCATCTCGTGCTGGCGCTAGTCATCGCGGAGGGCCTTGCCGGTCAGCGCGAGGAACACGCCCTCGAGGTTGCCGCGGCGGCTCGAGATCGACTTGATCTTGGCGCCGGTTGCTTCGATCGCGGCGAGCACGGGCGCGAGGGGGTGGACCTCGGGGAGCCGGAGCACCGCGCCCTCGCCACCGATCGGGCACGCCAGCGCGGCGGCCGCGACGCGGGCAGCCGCGACGTCACCCGTGATCTCGACATCGAGCCCGTCTCCGCCGTGAGAGCTGACGAGCGCGTCGATCGTGCCAGCCGCGACCAGCTTGCCATGGTCCATGATCGCGACGCGGTCGCACAGCGCCTCGACCTCCTCCATGTAGTGGCTGGTGTAGAGCACGGTCATGCCCTCGTCCCGGAGCGAACGCACGGTCTCGAAGATGTGGTTGCGGCTCTGCGGATCGACGCCGACCGTGGGCTCGTCGAGGATCAGGAGCTTCGGCTTGTGGAGGACCCCGGCCGCGAGGTTGAGCCGGCGCTTCATGCCGCCCGAGAACTGCGAGACCGGATCATCCGCTCGGTCGGCCAGCCCGGCCACGCCGAGCGCCCAGTCGATCCGCGCGCCGAGCTCGGCGCCTGCGAGCCCGTAGATCCGGCCGAAGTACCGGAGGTTCTGGCGCGCCGAGAGCTCGTCGTAGAGCGCCAGCTCCTGCGGCACCAGGCCGAGGGCGCGCTTGGCCAGTCGCGGAGCGCGCCACACATCGTGGCCATCGACCAGCGCCGTGCCGCGCGTGGGCGTGACCACGCCCGAGGCCATCGAGATCGTGGTGGTCTTGCCCGCGCCGTTGGGGCCGAGCAGGCCGACGATCGAGCCCGCGGCGATCTCGAGATCCACGGCCTCGACGGCGCGCCGATCTCCGTAGTCCTTGCCGAGACCGGCGAGCGCGAGCACCGACGCCATCGCCGGCATCGTGACACGAACTCGCGCTCAGAGCTGTTCGAGGAACGGCAGGACGGCCGCCGCGATCCGGGCGCACCCACCGTGGCGGTAGGTGACGGCGTGCGAGGTCTCGAGCTCGATGCCCGCGTACCGCTTGCCAGCCAGCTCGGTGCGCAGCGCCGTGCAGATCGCCGGGCCTACGCCGGTGTAGGGCTGGTTGGCGCGCACGTCGAGACCCGCGCGGCGGAGCTGGAACATCAAGCGCTCGGCGAGCTCGGCCTCGAACGCGTGCGCAGGATCATAGAGCACGCCGACCTCGTAGGTCCGCTGCGCCGGATCGAGCGAGGGATCGAAGCTGTGGGACGAGAACTGCAGGCACGCGCCGCGATCGTGAAGGCGCGCCGCGACCTCGCGACGGATCGCGTCCCAGTACGGCTGGTGGAACAGGGCGAGCCGCTGCGCACGATCACCGGGCGAGAGGTGCGCGTTTCCAGGCACCACCGCGCCATAGCTGTTGCGCGGGATGACGTCGGGGTGATCGGGTGGGCGATTGAGATCGACGAACATCCGGGTGAACGCGCCCGCGTGCACGGGGAGCCCGAGCGCCTCGCCGAGCTGCTCCACGATCTCGAACGCGCCGTGATCCCAGCCCGCCTGCGACGACACCACGTCGGTAGGGACGCCGAGGTCGACATCGGGTGGCAGCTGCCACGAGGCGTGCTCACAGGACAGGACGAGACCGGTCACGACGGCCGAGCGTACACCGACCACGGAGCCCCGCACATCGTCGTCGACCCGGGTGATCGGCGGGGTGTGATGGTTCCGACGGTGGCTGGCAGGTCGTCAGCCGCGCAGCTTGTCGAGGAACGCCAGCACATGGCGCCACGCGTCGGCCGCCGAGGTCTGGTCGTAGACCGGGTTCGACGGGTTCGCGAAGGCGTGCTCCGCGTCATAGCTGTGGATCTCCTCCGAAACGCCGGCCTGCTTGAGCGCCGTCTCGAACTCCGCGACCTTCTCCGGCGGGAGGCCCTTGTCGCGGGTGCCGAACACGCCGAGGAGCTTCGCCTTGATCGCACCGAGCTTCGCCGGATCGAGCTCGAGCTGCCCGTAGTACATGATCACGCCGTCGAGATCGGGGTTGGCCAGCGCGGCCTGCAGCGACCACCCACCACCGAAGCACCACCCGATCACCGCCTTCTTCGTGGCCTTGATCCGTACATCGGTGGCGATGAAGTCGAGCCCTGCGCGGATCACCGCGGCGGCCTTGGTATCGTCGACGGCCTTCATCGCGGTCATCGCTTCGTCGCGCGTGGTGGCGACGGTGCCGCTGTAGAGATCGATGGCGAGGGCCGCCCAGCCGGCGCTGGCGAGGCGATCCGCCCAGTGTTCGATGTTGCCGTTGAGACCCCACCATTCGTGGATCACGACGATCGCCGGGAACGGTCCGGGCCCGGGCGGGAGGCTCAGGTAGGCCTTGGTGCCCTTGAGATCGATCGCCTGACCCTTGAGATCCTGCGGGCCCGCGATCGGCAGCGCGTGCAGCGCCTTGAACTTCTCCTCGGTCAGCGGCCCGGTCGACGACGGCCGGGTGCTCGGGGCACCCGCCTTGGACGAGCAAGCGGGGACGACCACGAGGCCGAGCGCCAGGACGACAACGAGGCCGACAACGAGGCCGAACACCGGAACGTTCAGACGAAGGCGCATCCGGCGCTTTTAGCGCACGTCGGTCGCGCGTGGAACCAGCGCTGCCGAGAGCAGCGCGGCGACGGTGACCACCCCTGCGTGGATGATCCCGGTGTGCCACGGATCGGTGATCCGGCAGTGGAAGTGGAGGACCAGACCGCCGAGGCTGCCACCCCCCGCGCCGAGGGACGCGGCGATCCACCGCGAGCCCACGGGCAGCGCACCACGGAGAAACACCGCGCCGAGGATCACCGGGACTAGCGCGGTCGCGAGCCCGATCTCCAGGCACCAGTGCCCCTGCACGAACCGCTCGAGCCCGTACTGCACGCTCGACGGGCCGCTCGGGTGGATCATCCAGCCCATCGCGACGAAGAACCCGGCCGCGGTGAGCGCCGCGGCGATCGCGTAGCGCTGTCGCGACAGCATCGAGCCGGGCGCCGGGACGAGCGCGAGGTAGCAGGGGACGACGAAGCCGGTGAACCATGCGATCGCACCGCCGACCATCCAGCCGATCGGCAGCTCGGTTGCGTCGACGCGCAGGCTGAGCACCGCGAGCAAGATCGCGCCGTAGACCAGCGATCCCACGCAGACGATCGCGAGCTGGCGGAGCGGGCGCCGCGTGGTGATCGGCGCGAGCGAGCCGAGCTCGGCCTCGAGCTCCGCGGCCATCGGGGGCGGCCGGAACGCGGGGAGGGACAGGCGGTCTTCGGTCACGACGCTCACGACGCCTCCCGGGTGGCGCGCGTCCCGCCGAGCAACTTGCGGAGGGCCTCGTAGCCGCGGTGCGCGCGGACCTTCATCGCTCCGACCGTCGTCCCGGCGATCTCGGCCGCCTCGGCGACCGTCTTGCCCTCGAGCTTGGTCAGCACCACGGCCTCACGCTGTTGATCGGGCAGGCCTGCGAGCGCGTCGAGCGTGGCCGCGAGCAGCTCGGGATCCACGCGCGGCTCGTCCTTGGAGGCCAGCGCTTCACCGCCGAGATCGGCCGCGATCTCTGGCAGATCATCGGTCGCGCCGACGTTGACCTTGGCGCGCTTGCCCTTGCGGATCTCGTCGATGAACGTGCGGTGGGCGATCGCGTAGATCCACGGCAGCGGATCGGCGCCCCGCACGTAGGCGGCGCGGGCGCGATGGATCTTGAGGAAGGTCTGCTGCAGCAGGTCGTCCGCGAGGGCGCGGGACCGGGACATCTTCACCAGGTATCCATAGAGCTTGGGAGACACGTCGGCGTAGAGCTCGCGGAACGCGCTCGCATCGCCATCGCAGTACCTCGCCATGAGCTCCTTGGGATCGGCCATTGGAGCCGATGAGGGGTATACGCCAGCCAGGCGCCCAGGTTACGGCCCCAGGAGCGACGGTTCGTCGCCGCGGCGCGATCTCTGGGATCGCGCGGGCTTGCGCGAACGCCCGTCCTTGCCCGATAACACGCCCATGGCCCCCGGTCGCCGCACCAAAAGCAACGTCAAGAATCGCCCCAAGTTCAAAGTCGTCCGCCGCCTGAAGGGTCGGAAGATGAAGGCGAAGAAGAAGGCGGCGCACAAGCGCGGCCTCGGTCGCAACAAGAAGCGCCGTCAGAACCGCGGCAAGAAGAAGTAGCGCTCACAGTCCCACCAGGGACCACGCGATCAAGAGCTGTCCACCGAAGTACGTGGGCAGCCCCCACAACCGATTCCCAACGCCCGGCGCGATGAACTTGTCTCGTGCGACCGCGAGGTCCGAGATGAAGAACAGCCCGGCGCCAAGGGCGAGCCGCGTCCGCTGCGGATCGGGGATCGCCTCCGTTCGCCATGCCGCGATCGCCGCGATCACCATCGTGACGATCGCGAGCACGTACGCGATCACCGGGATCCGCATCTCTCCGAGCTTGGGCCACAACAGCGCGAGCGCGATCCCGCCCGCGACCACGGGCACCGCGGCGAGGACGCCGGCGCCGGCGATCCAGCTCCCTGGCGCCACCAGGTAGCCGATCGCGACCACGTACCCGAGGTGGCCGACCAGGAACGCGCCGAGGCCTGCGAGGAACGCGCGCGAGGTCTTGCCGAGGAGCGCGATGTCGCCGATCGCGCCGAACACCAGCCCGACGAAGATGATCTGCCCGTACCGCAGGCGTGCTGGATCGTCGCCGATCTGGAACGCTTGAAGGCCGATCGCGACGAACGAGGACGAGGCGACGAACTTGGACACGGTCCGCAAGGTCATCGCCTTCGCGTACTCGCTGTAGACGAGGGCGATGGTCGCGGCGGCGCAGGTGAGCGTGAGGGCGATCAGCATGAACGTGCGAGCTCCGCCGCGACCAGCTCGAGCCGATCCTGGCCCCAGAACAGCTCGGTGCCGTTGACCACGAAGGTCGGCACGCCGAACGCGCCGACCTTGCCTGCCTCGGCGGTGGTGGCGACGAGCTGTGCCTTGAGCGCGGGCTCGCTGGTGCGGTCGACCCAGTCGCCAGGCAGGCCGCACGCTTCGAGCACGCCGCGGAGCACCGCGGGATCCTCGAGATCACGCTGCTCGGCCCACATCGCGCGCGACAGCGCGGTCGCGAGCTTCACGCCGTCGTCGAAGCCGCGCTCGGTGGCGAGGAGGCAGAGGCGCTGCGCGGCGACGGTCCGCTGCGGGAACTTCGCGGGCATGTCGAACGGCTCGCCCCACCACCTGGCCCAGCGCACCATCTCGGAGCCGAGATAGCGCTGCTTCGCGAGAGGCATCGCGAACCACGGCACGTTGGCCTGGTGGAGATCTTTGAACAGCGCGCCGAGCAAGATCGGAACCAGACGGGGCGTCACGCCGGTGGCGCGCGCGAGCGCAGGCAGCTGGGTCAGCGCGAGGTACGCGAACGGGCTGCTGACATCGAAGTAGACGTCGAGCGTGGCGCCTGGTGCTGCTCGCGCCGCGTCACGGAACGGCCGCGGACCACCCGGCGGGGGCGCGGTGTCGGGATCCCACCCGGCGAGGACGGCCTCGACCCACGCCAGCCGATCCTGCCCCCAGCACAGCACGGGACCCTCCGAGCGACGGACGATCCACGCGGGGGCGCCGAAGATGCCGAGAGAGATTGCCTCGTCGGTCCGGGCCCGGAGCTCGTCCTTGATCGCAGGAGCATCCGCGCTGGCGGCGGCGGAGGAGATCTCGGTCTCGCTCAGCCCCGCGCCGGCGAGCGCGGCCACGATCACGTCCTCACGGGTGAGATCCTCGCCGCGCTGCCAGTAGGCGGCGTACAGCGCGTGGATCGCCACCGGCCAGCGGGCGTGTGGGAGGCCGAGGAGGGTGCGCAGGGCACGCACGGTCCGCATCGGGTGGGCGGCGGGCATGGCGAACGGCACCCCGAAATGCGCCGCCCAGCGGTGCATGTCCCGAAGGTTGTGCGCCGCCTTCTGTGGGGACAGCGTGGCCATCGGACCGTCGCCTGCGCCGATCCCCCGGAACACGCCGCCCAGCAGCATCGGGCGCCAGTCGATCGGCACGCCGAACCGTGACGCCTGGCGCGAGGCGAGGTAGGCGTACGGGCACGAAAAGTCGAACCACAGTTCGAGCACGAAGCAAGCGTTACACCCAATGTGTGGCTGTGTGGGAGCCAGATGATCCAAGGTCGACTTGGACCTTTCGCGGTGCGTCGCTCAACGCTAGAATCAGGAGGTCGGACATGGCCAAGTTGGTCGATGGGTTCAAAGACGGCAAGCCGGACCTCGGCCGTCGCACGTTCTTGGTTCCGGAGAACCACGCGGAAGTGCTCGCGCTGCTCTATCACGAGCAAACCGGCATCGTCGGCGGCTTGCCGGTGGGCCCGGTGACCACCGATCCATTCGGTTCCCACGGTATCCGCATGTATCCGGATCAGGACCCCGTCGTGCTGGAAGAGACCCGCAGATACTTCGAGAAGCTCGCGGAACGCTTCTCGAATGATCTTCCTAAAGCCTAGGCGCGGTTTCTCTGGTAGGGTCGGCACACTAGTTCGAGTTCGTGAGTGTTTTGTCTGGATACGGTTGGTTGACGCGCGGGTTGCCTGGGGGGGTACTGGTGATGGCTGTCGTCGCGTGTAGCGGCAAGCAGTCACCCAGCTCGGCCTGCAGCAAGGACGTCGACTGTCGCGATCCGCGGATCTGCGAGCGCGGGCTGTGCGTCGATCCTCGCCCGATCGGTTCGGGCTCGGGCTCGGGCTCGTCCGTGGCCGCCACGACCAGCGATGCGGCGGTCGCATCGAACCCGGTCGCCGGCTCGCCTCCGTTCGCGATGTTCGGCGGCGACGCACGCCACACCGGCAAGCGCGGCGGCCCGGCACCAGCAAAGGCTCCCAAGGAGCTATGGAAGGCATCGGTCGGTGGCGTGGCCGCCGGTTCGCCGACGATCGGCCCGGATGGAACGATCTATGTGACCTCGCACGATGGCGGGCTCTACGCCTTCACGCCCGCGGGCGCCCAGAAGTGGAAGTTCGCGATGGGCGATCGCTCGTGGAGTACACCCGCGGTGGCCGTCGACGGGACGATCTATGTCGGCTCCGATGACGATCACCTGTATGCGGTCGGCGCCGATGGCAAGCTGCGCTGGAAGCTGCACCTGGGCGCGTGCGATCCGAACGGCTTTGGTCCCGAGTCGTCGCGCTGCGATGTCGATGGCGGCCCCACGATCGGTCCCGATGGAACGATCTATGTCGGCGGCGATGGGATCCACGCGGTGTGGCCCGATGGGACGTTGCGGTGGAAGCTCGCCACGCCCGAGCATGTCGCCTCGACGCCCGCTCTCGGCGCCGACGGCACCGTGTACGCCGGATGTCAGGACGATGCGCTGTACGCCGTGGCGCCCGACGGCACCAAGCGCTGGGAGGTCCGCACCGGCGGCGATGTCGATGCGCCACCTGCGATCGGCGCCGATGGGACGATCTACGTCGGCAGCGATGACAAGGCGCTCTACGCGATCAGCCCCGCCGGGCAGGTCCTGTGGAAGACCCTCACCGGCGGGGACCTTCGCAGCGGCGCAGCGCTCGGCGCCGATGGGACGATCTACGTGGGCAGCCACGATGGCCGCCTCTACGCGCTCACGCCCGATGGCAAGGTGCGGTGGCGTGTCGCCGCCGCTGACAAGATCGCCGCGACGCCCGGCATCGCCACCAACAACACGATCCTCGTCGGCGCCGAGGACGAACATCTCTACGCGATCGCGCCAGACGGCACGCTCCTGTGGCTGCTCGCACTCGCAGGGGACGTCGATACGACGCCCGCGATCGCGCGCGACGGGACGATCTATGTCGCCGGCGACGACGCACAACTTCACGCTTTTCGTTAACGAAAGAAATTCATCATCATGTCTACGTTCGATCGACAGGCCGTTCTCGAGTGCCTGTCCCGCCTGGTCACCCCGGGCATCAAGCTGACCGCGCTCGCCGACGAGCTCGGTGCACGCAAGCACGAGTACACCGACCTCCGGGCCCTCATGGTCCAGCTCGTCGAGCAGGGCAGCGTGCTCGTCCTGCCCGGCGGCGCGTTCGCCCTCGCACCTTCTGGTCGCGCCAACGATCGGCGCGCTGCCAAGCACAAGGCCGATCCTCGCGGCGAGGAGTACGACCCGCCCGACGAGCCGTTCGCCAACCAGGCGCAGCCCGCGCCGAAGGCCAAGGCCAAGGCCATGGCACCCAAGACGGCCAAGCGCCCGGGTGCGCTGCCGTGGAGCAAGCCCGCTCCGAAGCATGTCGTGCCGCCACCGCCCAAGCCCGTCGTCGTGGTGAAGGCGGTCCCCGACTACGATCCGGACACCGGCGAGGTCCGCGCGGCACCGAAGGACGATCGGATCATCGGTCGGATCACCGTGCACCCCGCAGGCTATGGCTTCGTCGCCACCGAGGCGGGCGAGACCGTGTTCGTCCCCGCGAAGTACCGGAACCTCTCGCTCGATGGTGACAAGGTCGCCGTCGACACCTGGCCCGGCGTGCGCGGCACGGAAGGTCGGGTCACCGAGGTGCTCGCGCGTGGTCGCGCTCGGTTGACGGGCATCCTGCGCCGGGTCGGGCGCGCCGTGTACCTCGAGCCCGACGATCCCCGGATCGCGGCGGACTACGGGCGCGTCCACATGGACGATGCGCCGAACGGCAAGGACGGCGATGCGATCGTCGTCGAGATCACGCGGTACCCGGATCCCGTGCGGCGCGAGCTCGCGGCGAAGCTGCTCAAGGTGCTCGGCGATCCCGAGGATCCACGCACGGAGATCGAGAAGATCCTCGCCTGCGCGGTGATCCCGATCGAGTTCCCCGACGATGCGCTCCTCCAGGCCAAGGAGACCTCGCAGGAGGTCGGCCCGGCCGATCTCGCGAACCGCCTCGACCTTCGCGATCGCCGGTTCGCCACGATCGATCCCGAGACCGCGCGCGACTTCGACGATGCGCTGTGCATCGAGGACGGGCCGCATGGTGGTCCGCGCGTGTGGGTCGCCGTCGCCGATGTCTCGCACTACGTCCGCTGGAACGATGCGCTCGACAAGGAGGCCGCGATCCGCGGCGTGTCCGTGTACCTGCCCGATCGCGTGATCCCGATGCTGCCGCACCAGCTCTCGGCCGGCATCTGCTCGCTCAATCCGCAGGTCGATCGGTGCGCGATGGTCGTGCGCCTCGACTACACCCATGAAGGTGAGATCGAGAATATCGGCTACGCCGCCGCGGTGATCCGGAGCAAGGGCCGCCTCGACTATCCCGGGGTCGCCGCCGCGCTCGGCGGAGATTTCCGCGGTCGGCGCGAGGAGTACCGCGGCTGGATCGGCGAGCTGACCCGGCTCAACGCCCTCGCACGGCTGCTCCGCGCGAAGCGCCAGGCCCGCGGCGCGCTCGAGCTCGATCTCCCGGAGCCCAAGGTCATCCTCGATGCCGACGATCCGCGCCTCGTGCGCGACGTGGTCAAGGCCAAGGGCGACCCCGCGGTCAAGCTGGCGTACCAGCTCGTCGAGGAGTTCATGATCGCCGCCAACGAGGCGGTCGGGAAGTTCTTCCGCACGCGCAACGTGCCGAGCGTGTGGCGCGTGCACGCTCCCCCGAAGGAGGATCGCGTGGTCCAGCTCGCCGAGCTGCTCGGCGCGTACGGGATCAAGGTCGAGGTCGCCGAGGCGGTCACGCCGCTCGGCATGAAGGCCGTGCTCGATCAGATCGCGGAGAAGCCCGGCGCACAGGCGCTGTCGCTGCTGGTGCTCCGCACGTTGACCCAGGCGGTCTGGGACACCGTACCGATCGGCCACTTCGGGCTCGCCTCGGGGGACTACCTGCACTTCACCTCGCCGATCCGGCGCTATCCGGATCTGCTCGTGCACCGCTTGCTGAAGAGTCACCTTCACCGCGACGGGCAACCGTCGGGCGTGGGCTACACCAGTGCACCGCCGCCGGTGGAGACCCTCACCGAGCTGGCCCACGCCTCGAGCGGCCACGAGCGGCGCGCGATGGAGGCCGAGCGCGAGGCCGTGTCGATGTATCGCGCGTACATGATGCGCGATCAGGTCGGCTGCGACTTCGAGGGCACCGTCTCTGCGGTGACCAGCTTCGGCGCGTTCGTCGAGCTCGAGGAGCCGTACGTGGAGGGCCTGATCAAGCTCGAGTCACTCGGCAACGAGCCGTTCTCGTACGACGCGGTCCACATGCGCCTGTCGGGGAACCGGACCGGGCGATCGATCGAGCTGGGCGACAAGGTGAAGGTCCAGATCAACAACGTGTCGGTGATCCGTCGCCGGATCGACTTCACGCTGATCGCCACGGCGCAGAGCAACAAGCGCCGCCCGACCATCGAGGCCAATCCGCGCGCAGGGATCGTGCAGAAGAAGAAGGCCGGCCAGGAGGTCGAGCGCGCTGTGCGCGGCCGTGGCGATCGCGAGCAGCGCCCCGCGCGTGGAGGTGCACCCGCATCGTCCTCGGGCGGCAAGCTCCGGCTCGGGGTCTCCCATCGCGGGATGGGCGGTGGTGATGCGCCGCGCGGCAAGGGCAAGCCGAGTGGCAAGCCCGGCGGCAAGAAGCCCCGCCGCTAGCAGCTTGACCTCGAAGCGCTTCGCGTTCTCAGCAACCTGCTAGGGGCCGCGCGCCGCGAGCGCTTCGAGGAGCTTGCGCCGCGTGATCGGCTTCGCGACCAGCGCACGGACGCCGAGGTCACGGGCGCGGCGGCGGTGCTCCGGGTTCGCCCGCGAGGTGATGATCACGATCGGCGTCGACGTGAACCGCTCGTCCTTGCGTAGGCGCGCGATCAGATCGAAGCCGCCTAGCTCGGGCATCTCGAGATCCGTGATGATCAGATCGTAGCGGAGGCGCTGGGTCATCTGGAGCGCGCGGGCACCGTCCTCGGCGACATCGACGATCCAGCCCTCGCGGCCGAGCATGCTCGTCATCGCCTCGCGGATCGCGCGCGAGTCATCGACCACGAGCGCGCGGCCGGCGAGGACCACGGGGGCGGAATCGAGCGCCGCCATCGCCTCGCTCGGGGCACCGGGGTGGGCGCGGCGTACGAGCTGGGCCGGATCGAGGATCAGCTGGACCTTGCCCGAGCCGCTGATCGTCGCGCCGGCATAGAGCGTGAGCGGGGCGAGCAACGGGCCGAGCGGCTTGATGATGATCTCTCGCGGCCCGACGATCTTGTCGACGGTACACACCAGGCTCTTGCCCGCAAACGAGACCACCACGCCAGGCCGCCGCTCGAGGACACTCGCGTGCCCGAGCAGCTGCTCGAGCCGCAGCACCGGGAGCTGCTCGTGGCGCACGGTCGTGAGCACCGTGCCAGGCTCGACGGTGGTGGTGTCGACCACGTGGACGTTCGGGATCGCATAGACCTGCCCGCCGACCTTGAACAGCATGGCCTGGGCGAGGGCCGTGGACAGCGGTAAGCGCAGGCTGAACGTGGTCCCGCGGCCTGCGGTGGAGGAGACCTTGACCTCACCGCCGAGCTTGGACACGGTCTCGCGGACGAGGCCAATGCCGATCCCGCGGCCGGCGAGCTCGTCGGCGTCACCGCGGATCGAGACGCCGGTGCCGAGCAAGGCATCGAGGATCTCGGAGTCGTTCGCGAGCTCGGCGCGGGTCGTGCTCCATCGCCCGGTGGCGACCAGGCGCTCGCGGAGTGCGGCCGTGTCGATGCCGCGGCCGTCGTCGGAGAGCTCGAGCACGAGGAGGTTTCCATCCTGCCGCGCGCGGATCGTGATCGTGGCCGTGGTCGGCTTGCCGCGTGCGAGGCGCTCGGCCGGAGGCTCGACCCCGTGCGCGACCGCGTTCCGCAGGAGCTGCGTGATCGGATCGACGAGCTGCTCGGCGACGGCCTTGTCGAACTCGGTGTCCTCGCCGAGCGTGCGTAGCTCGACGTGGACCCCGGTCGCGCGGCGCAGGGCACGGAGCGTGCGCGCGGCGTGGAGGAACAGGTTGCGTGCCGAGTCCATGCGGATCCGGGTCAGGCCGCGCTGGAGCTCGCCGATCGTGCGGCGCAGCGCTTCGATCTCGTCGAGCAGCGCGGCCGTGGTCTGTGACAGCAGCGCCGCCTGGCTCGCGAGCTCGCCCTCGGCCTCCCCGAGGGCGGCGCGATTCGGGGGGCCCGGCTCGTCGAGCGTGTCGCGCAGGCTCTGCCGCGTTCGCGCGAGATCGCGGGCGAGCGTGCGCAGCAGCTGCACGCGACGCTCGATGCGGGTTCGATCGAACAGCAGCTCGCCCGCGCTCGACATCAGGTCATCGATCCGCTCGGGCTCGACGCGCAGCCACGCCTTGGGCTCGGGCGTGGGGGCCCCATCGATCGCAGCCTCCAGCACAGGCTCCGGCGGCGGCTCGACGAACGGCGGCGGCAGCGACTGCGGGCGCCGGTTGGGGCGCGCGATCTGATCGATCTGGTCGCGGATCGCGTCGGCGATGTCCTCGCTCCCGGGCTCGCCCGCCAGGTCGAGGTACGCGCGCAGGGCATCCGTGATCTCGACCAGCTGGTCCGCGGTCTGGGGGGTCCACGGGGAGGACTCACGGCCGAACGAGGCGAGGGCGCTCTCGAGCCGATGCGAGAGATCGACCATCGTGTTGAGCCCGACCGTCCCGGCCGCGCCCTTGAGCGTGTGCGTCACCCGCATCATCTCGGTCAGCGCCTCCGCCGACGGATTCGCCGAGCCGCCGGCGAGGACGCGCGTGGTCACGGTCTCGAGCGCCTCCTGGGCCTCGGAGCGGAACAGCTGCCGCAGCATCGCCAGCTCGTCCGCGTCGAAGTCGAGATCGAGCTCCTGATCGCTCATGGTGCGGTCTCGAGCTCCGGCCCGGTCCCGGCCGCCGTGATCAGCTCGAGCGCGCGGCGCACCAGGATGGCGGGATCGAGCAGCATCAGCGGGCGTCCCGAGGAGTCGACGATCGCGCCATCGGTCTCGTGCAGCGAGGCCACGTGATCGATCTGATCCACGCGCAGCGCGCAGACCACACCCTCCGCTTCGAGGACCAGCGCGCCGTCACCCTGACGGGCGGCGGGGCCGGGCGGTTGATCGAGCAGGACCGCGATGTCGAGCACGGGGAGGATCGTCCCGTGGAGGTTGCACACGCCGCCGAACGCCGCCGGCGCCGTAGGCACCCCGGTCACGAACCCGAGGCTGACCACCTCACGGACCCAGCGCAGCTCGAGCGCGTAGCGCACGGCGCCGATCGTGAACACGATGACGTTGCGCAGCTCCGGCACCTCCGCGAGCATACGCCGCGGCCGCAGCGCGTGGTTAGCTGGCGGCCTTGGACTCGAGCACGAGCTCCGGGCGGGCCCGGTTCTCGACGACATCGCGCGTGACCACGCACTCCTTGACGCCGGTCAGCGACGGGATCTCGTACATCACGTCCAGCATCACTTCTTCGAGGATCGCGCGCAGGCCGCGGGCTCCCGAGTTGCGCCGGGCGGCCTCGGTGGCGATCGCCGTGAGGGCATCGGGGCGGAAGTTCAGCTTCACACCCTCGAGCTCGAACAGGCGGTGGTACTGCTTCGCGAGCGCGTTCTTCGGCTTCCAGAGCACCTCGGTCAGCGCTTCGACATCGAGCGCATCGCACGAGACGATCACGGGCAGCCGGCCCATGAACTCCGGGATCATGCCGAACTTGATCAGATCCTCGGTCCGCGCCTGACGCCGCAGGTGATCCTTGTCGTCGTCGGCGGTGGAGACCTGGGCGCCGAAGCCCAGGCCACGCTGGCCGGTGCGGCGGCGGACGATGTCCTCGAGGCCGTTGAAGGCGCCGCAGCAGATGAACAGGATGTCCGTGGTGTCGATCTGGATCAGCTCCTGCTGCGGGCGGTTGCGCGCGCCGTCAGGAGTGATCGTCGCGGTCTTGCCTTCGAGGATCTTGAGCAGCGCCTGCTGCACACCCTCGCCGGATACGTCGCGGGTGGGCGACGGGCTGCCGCCCTTGCGGGCGATCTTGTCGATCTCGTCGATGCAGATGATGCCGCGCGCCGTCTTCTCGACGTCCCCGCCCGCGGCCCGGAACAGCGCCTTGACCACGCTCTCGACGTCTTCGCCGACATAGCCGGCCTCGGTCAGCGTGGTGGCGTCTGCGATCGCGAACGGTACGTCGAGCTTCTTGGCCAGGGTCTGGGCGAGCAGGGTCTTGCCCGAGCCGGTGGGCCCGAGCAGGAGGATGTTGCCCTTCTGGAGCTCGACATCGCTCTGCTTGCCGCGCAGGCCGATCCGCTTGTAGTGGTTGTAGACCGCGACCGAGAGCGCCCGCTTGGCGTCCTTCTGACCGACCACGTAGCGGTCCAGCTCATCGACAATCGCGCGGGGCGGCGGGTACTTCGGGCGTTCCGAGGCCTCTTCCTTCGCGAGGATGTCGTTGCACAGCGTCACGCATTGATCGCAGATGAACACCCGCGGACCGCTGATGAGCTTTCGCACCTCGCGCCGCTGCTTTCCGCAGAAGGAGCAGTGGAACTCTTCCATCCAGCCCCAATCTTTACATGTTCCGGGGGGGTGGCAATAGCGTGGATCACCCTTTGCGGTGGCCCATTTGTGGAGGCCTGTGAACTACGGGGGAGAGACGACTTGACCCGGGAGCGGGCCGAACGGCATCACTGGCCGGCGTGCGAGCCATCGTCATCTGTGCGGAACCAGACACGGCTCAGGAGCCGGGATCGGTCGCCACCATCCTGGTCGAGCTGGGATGTCGCACGACGCTCGGCCGGTTCGACCTCGGGGGCCTCGATCTGGACGCGCTGGCGGCCCGCCCCCCGACGGTGGTGGTCGTCGAGGCCGGCGATGATCTGGGGCGGGCTCAGAAGACCATCAAGCGGCTGCGGGATGACGGCCCGCTGGTCGAGGTCCCGATCCTCCTCGCGGTGACCGTGGCGCGGCTGCCCGCGCTCGACTTTTCGGTCGGCTTCGATGACTTCGTGCTGATGCCCCTGGTGCCCGCCGAGCTCTATGGCCGGATGCGCCAGCTGGACTGGAAGACGGCGACGTTTGGATCCGACGAGGTCCTGAAGATCGACGATCTGGTCATCGATATCGCGGGCTACGAGGTCCGGATCGCCGGGCGCCGGATCGAGCTGACCCACCAGGAGTTCGAGCTGCTGCGGTTCCTGGGCCAGCATCGCGGACGCGTGTTCACCCGTGAGGCCCTGCTGGAGCGGGCCTGGGGCTACCGCTACGCGGGGGGCACCCGGACCGTGGACATCCACGTCCGCCGGGTCCGGGCCAAGCTCGGAGATGTCGGATCCGTGATCGAGACCGTCCGCAACGTCGGCTACAAGATGCGTGGTTAGGGTAGAGTAGCTATGTG
>JAYVRN010000447.1:0-5037 GCA_043776275.1 Myxococcales bacterium
CTCGGTACAGAGGGCCAGGCTGCCGGCCAGCCGGAAGATCTTCACCTCGGCGCCCTCGACCTCGACGCCCAGCGGGTCCTTGACCGTGCCACGGACCGCCGCGGAATCCGGGAGCCGGACCTCGTCCACCGAGACCGTCGTCTTGCTCGGATCGCGCGGGATCTCGATGTCGCCCTCGATCCAGCTCGGCGCGCGGGCCTTGCTGGCTGGCTCGAAGGCGAGGTCGTAGTGGCCCCACAGCCCATCGATCGTCGGATCCACCCACAGGGCGAACTCGCCGGTCTCCGGGGTCAGCGTGGTCGCCGCCGGGATCGCCGACACGAACGCCTGCGGCGCATCGTCGAACGTCCAGGTGAACCGCAGCGACGGCCGCGCCGTGACCGAGACATCCTTCAGGGGCTGGCCATGGAAGTCCACCACATGTCCCCGCAACGCGATCCGCGTGGGCAGCAGCAGCGGGGTGGCGGCCGACGACACGGCGAGCGGCGCATCGAACACCACGCCCATGTTCGAGCTCGCGGGCGGCACGACCTCGAGCTTGTAGACCTCGGTGATCCCGTAGCCATCCAGCAGCGGGATCTGGACGTTGCCGCTGTCGTCGGTGGTGCCCTCGGCGGCGAAGGTGGCCGAGGTCTGGCCGGTGACCGGCCCCGCGATCGTCGCGGTGACCTTGACGCGCGCACCGCGCACGCCGGCGATCGCGCCCGAGCCATCCACGCCCTTGATCGGGAAGGTGTACGTCTTGACCTGCCCGAGGTTCGCGGGCTGCACGAGCTGCTGCTGCGACGAGGCGTTCGAGGCCACGCTGAACGCGTGCAGGGTGGGCGCCGCCGCACCATTGGGCGCCGGCTTGGCGACCAGTTCGACGGGGCCGACCAGGTTCTCCGACAGGATCAGGTGGAACTTGCCGTCGGCGCCGGTGTAGTCGACGGTCGAGACCTCAATGGCCGGCGCGCCGGCTTCCCAGCGGCCGATCGCGACCACGCGATAGTGCGAGAGCCCACCGCCGACCGCTGACAGCACGTTGCCGTCGATGGTGGGCAGGCCCGGGCCGCCGAGCTGGATCGCCTTGGTGACCGAGTTGTCCTTGGCGAGCAGCGAGAACCGCGCCGGCGGGAACAGCTCGGCCGGGCTCATCCCGCCGCCCTGGGGCTCATCGCCGCGCCCGGTGGGCAGCACCGTGACGACATAGGGCTGATCGCTCGCGCCCGTCTTGGGCAGTGCGATCTCGAACGACGGGCCACTGGGATCCGTGCTCGCAGTCGAGTCCGCGACGACCTTGAATGCGGGGCCGCCCTTGAACGAGGACGGCCGGGTGATCGTGATCGTGGTGGCGAGCGCGCTGCGATCGCAGGTCATCGGCGCCACGCACAGCGCCTCGACGCGCCCCGTGAACACGCTCGGCTTGTCGAGCGCGAGATCCTGGATCCAGCCGTCATCCGCGATCGACGGCATCGTCAGCTCGCGCGGCACGAGATCCTTGCGGCTCGCTGGCGGCGAGATCACGACGGCGTACATGCCGTCGGGCGGGTTGCCGTAGCACGTCCCCTCGGCGCAGATCTCGCCGCTCGCGGTGTCGCAATCCTTGTTGCTCGTGCACTCCGCGGGCGGTCCCGACGGGACGTCGAGGCAGCCGCCGAACACCCCAGTCAGCACACTGGCGAGCCCGAGCCTGAACCCGACGCGGGTCACTGGGTCGGCTCCTGGCACTTGAGGAAGTAGAACAGGCTGGTCTTGAGGCCGCCGGGTGGCATCGCCTGATAGGCCGGCGTCCCCGATTCGAGGGGCTCGCGATCGAACACGACGATCGTCATGTCGAGCGCCTCGGCGAGCCCGACCTCGCCGACCTGGCACAGCGGCGTCATGTTGCAGCTCACCGAGCGCTGCGCCGTGCGCGGCGTGGGTGGTGGCGCGGTGCAGGTCACGCGGGGTGGCTTCGGATCGGCCACGGTGTAGTCGACGAACACGTGGACGTACAGCGTGTCCTCGAGATCGGTGTCGAGCAGCGTGGCGCTGACCAGGCCCGCGGTCGGGCCGCGATCGAAGATCACTGGACCGGGCTCGGGGAGCTCCTGCTGATCGGTGCGGACCGCGAGGATCGCCGGAGGCGAGTTCACGCCGGCGTCCTCGTTTCCGACCGAGAGGGACGGCGGGATCACGCAGCCTCCCAGCACGAGCGAACCGGCGAACAACATGCGGACCACAAGCCACCAGACCTCATGCACCCCGTGCGCCACTGGCACGTGCCCCTGTATTCCCGCGTAGATACGCGTGATCTCGCCGCTGGCAACGGCGTGGGGTTCGGACATTCGCGTCATGGGTGTATGGCGGTCCAACGTGCCTAGGTCACAGCGGGATCCGACGCATCGGCGTTCGGATCATCGGACTCCTTCTCGAGGTGGCGAAACACGGTGCGCGGATCGACGCCGAGATCGCGGGCGGTCTTGGTCCGGTTGCCGTTGTTGAGTGAGAGGATCTCGTTGATGTAGTCGCGCTGGAACTTATCCTTGGCCTCCGCGAGGGTCAGGATCTGGGGCAGCACGTCGCCCGTGAGGCCGAGATCATCCGGGCCGATCACGCTCGATTCGCACAGCACGATCGCCTTCTTGATCCGGTTCTCGAGCTCGCGGATGTTGCCGGGCCAGCTGTGCTTGCGGATGCCGACCGCCGCGTTCGGCGACAGCCCCTTCACCTTGGCGTCGTACTCGCGCGAGTACCGCGAGATCAGATAGCGCGCGATCACGAGCACGTCGTCGCCGCGGACGCGCAGGGGAGGGAGCTCGACGTTGACCACGTTGAGCCGGTAGTACAGATCCTCGCGGAACCGCCCGGCCGCGATCTCCTTCTCGAGCTCTCGGTTGGTGGCGGCGAGGATGCGGATGTCGACGGTCTCGGGCCGCGTGTCGCCCACGCGATAGACGACCTTCTCCTGGATCGCGCGCAGCAGCTTGACCTGCAGCTCGATCGGCATCTCGCCGATCTCGTCGAGGAACAGCGTGCCGCCATCGGCCGCCTGGAACTTGCCGAGCTTGTTCGCGACCGCGCCGGTGAACGCACCCTTGACGTGACCGAACAGCTCGCTCTCGAGCAGGTTCTCGGGGATCGCGCCGCAGTTGATCGTGACGAACGGCTTCTGCGCACGCGGGGAGCGGTTGTGGATCTCGCGCGCGATCAGCTCCTTGCCGGTGCCGGTCTCGCCCGTGATCATCACGGAGATGTCGGTGCCGCTGATCTTCTCGACCTTGCGGAACACCGCCTGCATCGGCGGCGAGGTGCCCACGATCTCTCCGAATCGGTACTGCTCGAGCCGATCGTTCAAGCGCTTGTTGTCGACCTTGAGCTCGTTCAGGAGCAGGGCGTTGGCGACGATCAAGGACGCCTGCGAGGCGAAGATGCTGAGCACGCGCAGCGTGTCGTGCTGGAACAGGTCCCGGATCGAATCGTTGCCGACGTAGATCAACCCGAGCAGACGCCCGCGATCGAGCAGCGGCACGCAGATCACGCTCGAGACCTTGAGCTGCATCACGCTCTTCGCGGCGGCGAACTCGTCATCGCGCAGGGCGTCCGAGACGATCACGGGCTTCCGCGTGCGGATGACCTTCGCGATGATCGAATCGGAGAGCTGGCTCACGGCGTCCGCGATGTTCTCCTTGTTGACGTTGCGGGCAACTTTCACGTCGACGGTCTCGCCCTCGAGCAGCACGAGGAAGCCCTTGTCCGCGTTCGTGATCTCCACGACGGCGTCCATCAGCGCATCGAGCAGCTCGCCGAGGTCCCGCTGGTGGATCAGCCGCTCGGAGAACTCGTAGAGCTTGGTGTACGCGTCGATGTCCGCGATCGTCTCGCCGGCCTCTTCAGCCGTCGGCGCCTGCTCGTCCACCATCACGAACCGTAGCTCGCAGCTGCCGATCACGATCCGATCGTCGTGGGTCAGCTTGTGCTTGCCGCGCTTCTTGCCGTTGACGACGAAGTCCGTCTTCTTGAGCGCGAGCACCGTGTAGATCTGGCCGTCGAACCGGATCGCGAAGCCGTCCTGCACGAGCGGATCCGGCAGCACGATGTCATTGTCGGGGCCGGACCCGATCGAGGTCAGCTTCTTGTCCGGGTGCAGGCTGTAGACCATCGGCGGATGGCCGGGGGCGGCGAGGCGAAGTGACGGCATGCTAGTTCTCCCATCCAATCCCGATGCCGAGGCCTTGCGGCGTCACCATCGGTCCGAGCTGTAGGCGATCGCGAAACGAGGTCTTCTTCGGCGGAGGCTTCTTGGCCTTCGTCGGATCGAGCAGCTCCGCCGGGATCAGCGAGTCATCGCCTTCCACCTGTTGCCGCGCCTTGTGGTGGCGGATCGCGTCGTAGACGCCCCACGCATAGAACGCGAAGAACCCGATGCCCGCGCCGATCTCGATCTGCTGGAGGCGGCGCACCGTGGGGCCGGAGGTCAGCGGCACCGCGTTGCTCTGGAAGCCGTAGGTCCCGACGAGGTACCCGAAGATCCCGGCGCTCGCGAGGAACGTGCTGGTCTGGCCGATCGCCATCACGGTGCCCATGCCGGTGCGGCCCTGCGTGAACTGCGCGAGGCCGAACGGGATGAAGTTGAAGTAGAACGGCCGCGCCTCGTAGACGTGCAGGCTCTTGCGGTACGCCTCGAGCGCCTCGGCCTGGAGGGCGAGCTTCTTCTTCTCGGCCTCGTGGTCCAGGCGCACGTGGACCTCGTCCTTGGTGCGGTCGAATAGCCGGACGGCGCCGTCGGAGAACATCAGGTTGCCGATCGAACGATCCGGATCGAGCTGGAGCGCCCGCGTGAACTCGTTGACCGCGCGGTCGCTGTTGCCGAGCTCGAAGCTCGCGGCGCCGATCAGGACGTGTGCCTCGATCGCGTCTTCTTCCCGGAGGACGACGTCGGGATAGAGCAGCGGCGTGATCACCTCGATCGCCGACTGCCAGTCCTTCGCGCGGAAGGTCTTGCGACCGCGCTCGAGATCCTGGCTGGGCGTCGCTGCCGCCGTGGAGGCGATCAGCACGATCGCGATCAGGGCG
>JAYVRN010000448.1:0-18838 GCA_043776275.1 Myxococcales bacterium
GGCGGGACAGGCTCATCCCATCGTCCGCCTTGACGCCGACGGAGACCGACATCTGGGCGTTGGTCCACGACAGCTGGATCTGGCTGCCCTCGCTGTTCATGAACCACGCCGTGTTCTGCTGGAACACCACGCCGCAGGTGCCGCGCGTGGCCGCGCCCTTGAGCGCCTTCGCGGAGCACCGCTTGAGGCGCTCGACCCAGGTGGTCTTGTCGAACGTCACGGTGACCGGGGCCTCGACGTAGACCTCGGGCTTGGAGCCGGCGAAGTCAGGTGCCGTGGCGTGCTTGGACAGGGTCGCCTGGTCCTGGCGGACGTAGCCGAGCGCGGTGACCGACTCGCGGTAGCGGCGATCCGTCTCGAGCCACAGCGCGTTCGCGATCGCCTGCTTGTCCTCGCCGAACGGGACCACGCCGCGGCGGGTCAGCGGCGAGTTGAGCCCGTTATCGTCGCTGGCGAGGTCGCGGGTGTTGTCGAGGTTGGGATCGCCGACGCGGACCTCGACGTCGAGGTTGCGCGCGGTGTCATCGCTGTCGGTGATCAGCGCGCCGCCCTCGGCCTCGAGGCTGACGATGCGCTGCTCGACGAGCTGGTACGCGAGGTAGTGGGCGGGCTCCTTCTGCTTCTGGAGCGCGCCCATCTCCCGCTCGTTCTCGCTCTTCAGGATGTCCAGGATCGCCGACCGCTTGTCGGGGGCGTTGCCGTCGGTCGGCTGGCTCTTGGTGACCTCGATCTTCGCGGGGATCGCGGGCAGGTCGAGCTTGATCTCGGGAAGCGGCTGCGGCTTCGGGTCGGGCTTGACGGTCGTGTTGCCGCCATTGCCGGCGGGGCAGCCCAGGAGCCCGGCGGCAGCGCCGAGACAAAAGATCCATCGCATATGCCCGAAACACTAGCACGGCTATAATGAGCGCCACCTTGCCGTTGGATCGTCCTACCGTCCTCGTGATTCACGACGATGCCGACGCGTTGGACTTGCTGACGCGCCTGTTCGAGGCGAGCGGATTTGACGTCGTCACCGCGGTGACCGGCTACCGCGCCCAGGCCTTGCTGGAGGGTGATCGCCGGGTCGACGTGGTGGTCGCCCCGTGGGACACCCAGCATGCGGTCGGCGGGGAGGTCTATCGGTGGTGCCTGCAGCGCCGCTACGATCTGCGCGATCAGTTCGTGTTCATCGGCTCCGAGGTCCCTGCGGAGTTCGACCAGCTCGTGGCGGGGCGCTGCCTCTCGGTGTCGCTCGTACGGCCGGCCGAGGTCGTGCGCGTCGCGCTCGCCACCGTCAAGCGGCGGGTCAAGCTCGAGGCACAGCGTGATGCGCTCTCGGAGCACGACAGCGCCAAGCACCGGCTCCTCTTGTGCGACGACGAACCCGTGCTGCTGATGGTGATGGGCGATCTGCTCGCGCAGACCTTTGCCGTGACGCGGGTGGAGACCGGGCACGCCGCGATCGTCCTCCTCGAGCACGAGGACTTCGATGCGCTGGTGCTCGACTGGCACATGGATGACGGCAACGGCGCCGACGTCTACCGCTGGATCCAGACCCACAAGCCGTGGCTGTGTGATCGCGTGGTGTTCCTGTCGGGCGGCGAGGGCGATGATGCCCAGGCGGTGGCACCCGGGCGGCCGATGCTGCGGAAGGGCCAGGACTCGCACGCCCTGACCACCGTGCTTCACGAGATCGTGCGTCAGGTGCGGAGCGGGTCGATCCCGATCGAGTTCTGATGCAGGCGCGGATCCTCGACGGCGAGAAGATCGTCACCACCACGCGGCTCTCGGAGATCCGAGCGGCGCTCGCGGCCAAGCAGCGGATCTGGATCGATCTCGAGCGCCAGTCGCCCGAGGCCGACGAGCTGTTGAAGGACGTGCTGAAGCTCCACCCGCTGACGATCGAGGACGTGTGGGGGCCGCGCTCGCAGCCGAAGATCGATGACTTCGACGAGTACCTGTACGTGATCATCCACGGCATCGGTGCGCGCAAGAGAGACAAGCTCGAGCTCGTCGAGATCGACATCGTGATCGGCGACAACTGGCTGGTCAGCCACGATCGGGACGGCCTGATCTCTGACGACGTGGGCACGGAGCTCGATCACTCGCCGCGCCTGATCCAGAAGGGCATCCCGTGGCTCGCCCACGCGCTCCTCGACCGCGCGGTGGATCGCTATCTCCCGGTGATCGATCAGCTCGATCGCGAGATCGAGCAACTCGAGGTCGATGTGCTCTCGAAGGCCGGGACGCCGAAGGGCAAGAAGGTCCTCGCGCGCATCCTCGCGTTCAAGCGCACGCTGCAGGATCTGCGGCGGATGTCGATCCATCAGCGCGAGATCTTGCTGCGTCTCTCTCGCGGTGATTTCGGCGAGATCCCCGCGGAGGCGATCCCGTTCTACCGGGACGTCTACGATCACTTCCTCCGGATCGGCGACATCACCGAGGGCTACCGCGATCTCGTGACCTCGGCGCTCGACGCCTACCTCAGCGTGCAGAGCAATCGCATGAACGAGGTGATGAAGACGCTGACCTTGATCTCCACGATCATGCTGCCGCTGACCTTCATCGCGGGCGTCTACGGCATGAACTTCGACCACATGCCCGAGCTCCACTGGTACTGGGGCTATCCGTTCGCGTTGCTCCTGATGGCCTCCGTCGGCATCGGCATTCTCATGTACTTCCGCTACAAGGGCTGGATCGGCGACAGCGAAGCGGCCAAGGAGCGCAAGCGCCGGGCCGACACCGGCGCCGACTGAGTCACCGGATCAGTTGGTGCCGAGGACATCGCTGGCGATCTCCTCGAGACGTTCGAGCGCGGCCACCAGGTTTTCGAGCGGGATCTCATCGGCGTTGAGCATCAGCACGTACCCCGGCATCCCGCGGCGGATCGTTCCGCGCGGGTCATAGAGCAGCCAATCGCTGGGCTGCCCCCAGTTCGCGAGGGGGATGCACTCGTCGATCCCGGTGGCGCCGTAGTTCGCCGACATCGCGAGGTACGCGCGTGCGTTGGTCGCGAGGATGGTGTCGCCGCGATAGTCCTTGGTGCCGAAGAACTCGTTGTCCCAGAGCTTCATCCCGTCCGCGATCGTGAGGAGGGCGCGGTAGTCATTCGGCAGCTGGAGCTTGTTCGCGTGTTCGGCGGCGAGCACGCTCTCGAGCGTGGTGGGTGGGTTGAGCTGGCCGTGCTCGCCGAACCCCTCGAGGGTCGCGATCAGCGCGGCGAGGGCGGTGCGCACGGGCTGGAGGTGAGGGCGGATGTCGACCGGGATCACGGGCACCGAGGCACCATCGAGGACCCGGTCGAGCTCCGGATCGTCAAGATACGGAGCGAAGTCGGCATCGCGGCGGACCTGCGCGGGCGTCGCGCCGGCCTCGAGTGCGGCCTCGAGAGAGGTCAGCATCGCGGCGCGTGTCCCGGTCACCGCGTACGCACAGGCGATGTTGAACCGCAGTTCGGCGGTCGCATCGTTGGGGACCAGCGGGATCAGGCGCGCGAGCCGCTCGGGATCGGGGCCCACGGCGGCGAACGCGTTACGCAGGAACTCCTGCGCGTGAAAGCCGGCGCGATCGGGAAAGTCCATCCATCGGGAGAGCACCAGATCGAGCAGCTCCTTGACCTCGGCGCCGCCACGGTGCTCGTGCGCGATCGGGAGCAACATCAGCTGCGCGGAGCCGAGGGCGATCTGCCCCTGCTGCACGTTGGCCACGCCGTCGATCGTCGACAGGAACCGGCGCAGCGCATCGATCGGGTGCTCGTCCTCGAGGATCTCGACGACCCGCGCACCACCTGCGGCTCGGACGACGGGCTCGATCGGAGCGGGCGGCAGCGTGCCGAGCGGCATCCGGCGCTTGGCCGCGACCGACTTTGGTGCGGAGGCCGCAGGCTTGTTCGGCGGGGACTTCGCCGGCGTCCTCGGGGCGGCGGTCCTGGGCGCAGCCTTGGGAGCAGCGGTCCTCGGCGCGGCGGTCCTCGGCGCGGCGGTCTTCGGCGAAGGCTTGGGCGCAGCGGTCTTGGTCGCGGGCTTCTTGGTCGCGGGCTTCTTGGTCGCGGGCTTCTTGGTCGCGGGCTTCTTGGTCGCGGGCTTCTTGGTCGCCGCGGTCTTGGGCGCGGGCTTCTTGGTCGCCGCGGTCTTGGGCGCGGGCGTCCTGGGCGCAGGTCTGGCCTTGGGCCTCGCCGCGGCGGGCTTCGACCTGTGGTTCGCCTTTGCCATGCTCCTCGTCGACGCTACCAGGACTACTTCTTCGCCGCGAACATGCCGTCCGCGTACTCGACGATCTCGCCGGCGACCGCGGAGGCTGCGACGGTGAGCGGCGAGGCGAGGTAGAGGCGACCCGGCCCGGAGCGGCCCTTGTAATTGCGGTTGATCGCCGAGACCGTGACCTGATCGCCGCTCTCGGAGACACCGGGCCCACAGCCGATGCATGCACCGCACCCGGGCTTGATGACCTCGACGCCGGTGCGCTCGAACAGCTCCAGGTAGCCCTGCGCGCGCGCATACGCCTCGACATCCTGCGAGCCGAACTGCAGGTAGAACTTCACGCCATCGGCGACGCGCCGGCCGGACTTCTCGGCCTCGACCATCACGCGCGCATACATCTCGATGTCATCGCGCTTGCCGGCGGTGCACGAGCCGCCATACGCGATCTCGATCTTGACGTGCCCGATCTCGGGGATCAGCGCACCGTTCTTTGGATCGCTCGCGATCCCGTGATCCGGATCGCCCGGCGTGGCGACCATCGGGCGGATCGACCCGAGCTCGATCTGGTGCACGCCGCCGTCGTGGTGGGCCCCGGGATCCGGCGTCACGACCTTGGCTCGCAGCGCCTCGATCGAGGCACCCGGTCGCCGCGCCACGATCCACTGCAGCATCGTGTCGTCGACCTCCACGACCGCGCCGCGCGCCGAGCACTCCGTCGCCATGTTCGCGAGGGTCGCGCGCTCGTCGGGCGGCAGGCGGAACAGGCCCTCGCCGCCGAACTCCATCACCCGGTTCAGCGTGTCCTCGCGCTTCGCATAGGTCGCGAGGATGTGGAGCATCACGTCCTTCGCGGTCACGCCGTCCGCGAGCACGCCGGTCAGCTCGAACCGGATCGATTCGGGCACCGCGATCGGGGTGAAGCCCCAGTACAGGAGCGCCGCGTACTCGGTGGCGCCCACGCCCCACGACAGCGCGCCGGACGCGCCGCCCATGCAGGTGTGGCTATCGGTGGCCTGCACGAAGTCCCCGGGATCGAGGAACTGCTCGCGAGCGACCTGGTGACAGATCCCGGGCGAGACGCCATCGACGGCGCTGTAGTTGCGGACGCCCGTGCGCCCGGCGAACGCGCGCTGCAGATCGCGCAGCTTGCCGATCTTGTCGGCGAACTTCGCCATCGAGGCCACGCCCGTCGCGTAGATCAGGTGGTCCTCGAACACGGCGAACTTCGTCGGGTTCTGCAGCTGGTACCCGGGGCCGTATTCGGCCGCGAGGAAGAAGTCCACCTGCGCCGTGGTGAACTCGTGCGAGTACCCTGCATCGACCTTGACCAGCACCGCATCGCCGGGCTTCACGAACTCGCCCTGGCCGGGCAACAGCTTCGCGGCGAGGATCTTCTCGGTCAGGTTCATCGGGCGCGGGCCGGTGCCGGTGGCCGGGACGCGGACCTCGCCCTTGTCGAGGCGCGCGCAGAACGGCAGCAGGCCGCCGCTCTCGATGATGAGGGCGGTGATCGCATCGTGGCCCTGCGTGAACTCGGCGAGCGCGATGGACTCGCCGGCCTCGAGCCGGCGGAGCATCGTGTGGTCGCCCATGAGCTGGCCGATGTTGATGTTGTTGCGCGCGTGGATCGGCGCGAACGAGGAGGCGATCGCGAGCTTGCTCCCCGAGAACACCTCGCACTGCGCAGCGGTCTCGCGGCTCGAGCCCACGCCCTTCTGCGCACCGGCGACGATCACCTCGAAGCCCGCCTCGACGAGCGCGTTCGCGGGGATCAATCGAGCGCCGCCGATCACGAGCCCGGCATACGCGTTCTTCGCGATGTCGGCCGGGTCGTAGTCGAAGCACACCCACGCCGGCGTCATCGCGTCGGTGTTGATGTCATCGAGGAGGTCCTCGGAGGCGACCTCGCCCATCCGTAAGGTGAGGGTCCCCGCGAGCTGCTGACGGATCTTCTCGGGATCCTTCGTCAGGTAGAGGACACGCTTGCCCGGCGTCAGCGCGAAGCGGCGATCCGACATCGCCGAGGACCGTACCACCAACGGCGCCCGCGCGATCAGCCGTGCTCTTCGCTCAGAACGGCGGCATCGTGCCGGAGCCGGTGTTCGGCTTGGCGCCGGAGTCGGTGCTCGGCTTGGCGCCGCTAGCTGTGTTCGGCTTGGCGCCGCTGCCAGCGTTGGTGGGAGGCACGGTCTTGACCTCGACCGAGTCAGATCCTGGGCCGCTGCCGACGCCGGTGCCGGTGCCCTTGGGTGGCTTGGTCCCGCCCTTGGGTGGCTTCGTTCCGCCCTTGGGTGGCTTGGCGCCACCGGCGGTGACTGGCTTCCCGCCGACGTCGGGAGTCTTCGCACTGCCGGCGTCGCTCCCGAGATCGGTGGCGATCGGCTGCGCGCTTCCCACTGCGCTCCCCGGGTCGGTGCCCACGGGCTTCGTGGTGCCGGGATCGGCGATCGGCTGCGTGACGGGGTCGGTGATCTCGGGCCTCGGCTTGGGAGCCGGCGGGGCCTCGTCGCCACCGCGCATGCTGAACCCGATCGCGATCGCGGCGACCAGCGCCACCGCACCGGCGCCGGCGACGAGCGGCCAGCGCTTGTTCGCGGGCGCCGCGAGCCCCGGCGCCGACAGCGTCGACACCGAGACCCCCGGTTGCGAGGTCGCGGGGACCGGAGCGCCCGAGGCCGCGAGCATGGTCTCGCCCGTCATCATCCGCTGCACGGCGGTGTTGCTCGGCTTCTTGCGCTCGGCGATCAGCGAAGGCGGGACCGGGGTCTGGAGGCCGGCGAACTGCCCGGTGGTCGCCGGGAACGGTCCGAGGCTCGGGTTGGTGTCGTTCGGCCACCCCTGCGCGGCGAACGGCGACGGCGTGCTGAGCACCAGCGAATCCTCGAGAGCGGAGCGTGCCTCGTGGGCAGACTGGTAGCGGTTCGCCGGCTTCTTCTCGAGCAGCTTGTCGATCACGCGTGCGAGCTTCGCGGGCACGCCCGTCATCGGCGGTGCGGGATCGTCACAGGCGTGCATCGAGAGCAGCTCGTGCACCGAGTCCGACATGAACGGGAGCCGACCCGACCCGAGAAGATAGAGGATGACGCCGAGCGAATAGAGATCGGAGCGCGCGTCGCATGGTTCGCCGGTGGCGAGCTCCGGCGGCATGAACGCAGGCGTGCCGACCACCGCGCCAGCGCCGGTCATCGTGGTGGACGTCTGATCGGGAGAGGTGGACTTCGCGAGGCCGAAATCGAGGACCTTCACGAGATCGCGGCCCGAGGCCATCAGCATGATGTTCGAAGGCTTGAGATCGCGGTGGACGATCGAGAGCTCGTGCGCACCCTCGAGCGCATCGCAGATCTGGATGCCGATGCGCACCACGCGCTCGGGCTTGAACACATGCTCGGCCTTGATCACGTCATCGAGCGTGCGGCCCGTGACGAGCTCCATGACCAGGTAGAACAGGCCGTCCTCGGTCTGTCCGAAATCGAGCACCGCGACGGCGTTCGGATGGCTGAGCCGGCTGGCGAGCTTGGCCTCGCGGAGGAAGCGCTTGATGACCTCGGGCTCGGAGACCAGGCTCGAGTTGACGACCTTGATCGCCACCTCGCGAGCCACCGAGTGTTGCTCCGCGCGATACACCGCGCCCATGCCGCCGGAGCCGAGCTTCTCGAGGATGGTGAATCGGCCGTCGATGTCGCGGCCGAGGAAGGGATCGATGCGTGCCTTGAGCTTGAGCAGCCGCGTGCCGTCCGTGGGACAGCGCTCGCCGACATGGAACGTCTTCTCGCAAGCCGTGCAGTAGAGCTCGCCAGGAGGGTTCGAATCGGCGGCAGCGCTCAACGACTCCACCCCACGGTGACCACGGCTCCGCCGTCGTGCGGCGTGACGCCGACCTGGACCGGCGTTTCCTTGTGCTTGAACACCGTGAACTTCAGGATCAGGCCGGTTACCAGCGTCGCCGCGCCCACGCCATACACCGCCAGCGTGATGTTGCGGCGCTTCTCGAACTTGTTGGTCGCGTCGAGGGTGTTGTAGGCCATCTGCGTCTTCGCGTTCGCGAGGTCATCGCGCGCCGGCTTGAAGTAGAACAGGTGGAGCGCCGCACCGACGACGACGAGCCCGCCACCGGTGCCCATCAGCACGAGCGGCACCTTGCTCGCGGGCGCGGAGTGGGTCGTCCCGATGCTGCCGCCGCCTGGCTTGCTCTCACCGACGGGCAGCAGCGTGATCGTCACGGTCTGCGGCGAGCGATCGTCGGGGACATCGATCGTCTTCTGTGCGTCGTTGTAGCCCTTCGCGGTGGCGATGATGGTCTGCCGGCCGGGCCGCAGGTGGATCGTGCGAGGGCTGAACAGCTCATCGGGCGCGAACGAGGACACGGCGAGCTTCACATCGACGCCCGCGGGCTCGACCTTGATCTCGACCGGCGCCACGTTGACCGAGGCGAGCCGCTCCACGAGCTGCTGCTTCGCCATCGGCACCCACTCGGGTACGGGATCCGCCGCGGTCGCGCGCGCCTCGCACTCCGCCAGGTAGATCTCCGCCTGCGGCCAGTACTCGATGCGCGTATACGCGAGCGCGATCAGGCACGAGTGCCGGGCTCGCGGTTCCAGCCGCTCGGCCGCCTTGAAGGCATCCACGGCCTCCGTGAAGCGCCCATCTTTCGCCAGCTGTTCCCCTCTCGCCCGCATCTCCTCGCCGGATTCGGCGAGCGCGATCGCAGGCGCGAACGAGCACAGGCCAGCGACCACAATCGCCAGGAATCTCACCGCTGACGATGGTAGCACCGGACTGTCCCGATCGCCGCCACGGCGTTGTCCCTTAACGGGCACCTGGGATCGGGGCTATGACGTTCGGATGACGCGCGCCCCCTATGTAGGTCTCCACGTGGCGACAGGTGCGAGACGGGCGACCGCCGCCGACATCGTCGCGAGCGTCCAGCGCGAGATCTCGGGCGGCGCACTTCCTGCGGGCAGCCGACTCCCGCCGGTGCGGGCCCTCGAGAAGCAGCTCGGGCTGTCCAAGAACACGGCTCAGGCCGCGTACGACGAACTGGTGGCCCGCGGCCTGGTGGAGGCCCGGGAGCGCGAGGGCGTGTTCGTACTCGCCGCTACCAAGGTTTCAACGCCGGTGCCGATCGTCTCGGTGCCGCTCCCGCGGCTGGTCCCTCCACCGCTGTCGCGTCCCGATCTGCCAGCGCGCGGCACGATCGCCCTGTCGACCGTGTTCATCGATCCCGAGCTCCTACCGACGGAGCGGATCGCGGACTGTGCGCGCTCGGTGCTCCGCGAGAAGATGCCGGCGCAGTACGAGGCGCAGGGCTACCGGCCGTTGCGCGAGGCGATCGCGAAGCGCCTGCAGGCGCGCGGGCTCGACGTCGAGGCCGACGAGGTGGTGATCACCACGGGGTCGCAGCAATCGCTCGATATCGTGGCGCGCTCGCTCGCCTCCAAGCGCGTGGCGTGTGAATCGCCGGTCTACGCCTACGCGAAGCTGTTGTTCGAGAGCCTCGGCAACGAGCTGGTGGGGCTGCACCTCGATCCGTTCGGCGGCATCGATCTCGAGCGCTGGGATCGCACGCTCTCGACCCGGCCCTCGCTCGCGTACCTGATCCCGAGCTTCCACAACCCCACCGGCTATTCGTACTCGAGCGCGGAGCTGCGCGGCGTGCTCGAGCTATGTCAGCGCCACGGGGTGGCCGTGCTCGAGGATGATTGGGGCAGCGACATGATGAGCGACGGCGAGTACCGCCCGATGCTCCGCATGCTCGGCGGCAAGAACGTGCTGTACGTGAACTCCTTCACGAAGAAGCTCCTGCCCTCGCTGCGTGTCGGCTTCGTGGCCGCCTCGCCGGAGCTGATCCCCACGCTGGTCGCGATGAAGCGGCTGTCGACGCTCGGCAATGCGTGGCTGCCCGAGGCGGTGGTCGCGGAGTTCCTCGATCGCGGCTACTACGACACGCACCTCCAGGCGCTCCAGCGCGCGCTCGATACGCGCTACGCCTCGTGCCTGGCCGCGCTCGACGAGCTGATGCCGGAGAGTGTGCGATGGACGCGGCCCGGCGGCGGACCCACGCTGTGGCTCGAGCTCCCGCGCTCGATCGAGCTGCCTGCGATCGAGGCGTTCCTGGCGCGCCGTGGCGTGCACGTGAGCAACGCCTCCGCCGCGTTCCTCGGGCCGGCGCACCTGCACGGCTTCCGGATCGCGTACGCCTACCTCTCGGAGCTCGAGATGCGCACGGCGCTGACGATCGTTGCCGACGCGCTGCGGGCACTCGCCGGCTAGGGGCCCGGGGCCGACCCGTTTCGGGCAAATCGCCCCACCGCCGTCGAGCGTGCATGGAGCTTGTGGATCCCGCGGCTCCGGGGCAGAAATGTAGGTCGTGAGGTCCTTCTCGGTCGCCATGCTGGCGGTCGCCGCGTGCAGCTCTGCACCAGCGGCGACGACCGATTTCTTTGGCCCCACGATCGAGCCGCCGCGCGGCCTCGGCAAGATCCAGCCCGGGATGAGCGTGGCCGAGGCCAAGAAGCAGGTCCCGGCGCTCAAGGAAGACCACCAGGGCGTGCGCGAGCACCTCGTGCTCGATTCGGGCGTGGGGGACGTCAAGCTCGAGGTCCGCGTGGACAACGGCATCGTGGCCACCGTGGTCGCGATCGTCCAGGGCCAGAGCGCGCGGGACCTCCTGACCAAGGCGTGGGGCCAGCCGCAGATCACGCGCGATTCGCTCGGCCAGCCGGAGACCACGTGGGCGAGCGAGTCCACGGGGTGGAAGGTCAAGCTCGACTGTCTCGAGCGCAACTGCCTCGTCGAGTACGTGCCGTATCACGTGCTGACCAGCGAGTTCTTCGGCGCGCACGTGGTGCCGCCCGGTGATCTCGCGAACCTGAAGATCGGCATGAAGCTCGCGGAAGCACGCAAGCTCGCGCCGGGTCCGATCGATGTCCGCGCGGGCATCCCCACCGGCGTCGATGGCGTGCGCGAGTTCGTGGCCGTCGATGACAAGCTCGGCGTCGTCAAGGCGATCTATCTGAACCTCCCGCAGCACGCGGAGAACTTGATCACCGAGGCGTGGGGCGATGGCTGGGCCGCGATCGAGCCCGTGGGCAAGAACGTCCTCGTGTGGCCCGATCCCACCACGCGGTGGCGCGCCACGCTGCGCGATGCGCTCGGCTACAGCCACGACCTCGCGTACGACAACTATCTCCCGGCGGCCGATCTGTTCGGCGAGCAGCCCGACGTGCTCGATGCCGTCCCGGTGCTCGGCTCCTCCGTCGACGAGGTCAAGAAGCTGTTCCCCACCGAGGTCGCCACCGTAGGGCGCGATCTCGTGCTCTCACTGCTCCCCACCGAGTGGGAGCGCGGCTCCACGAAGATCAACCTCGACGTCGCCTCCGGCCGGATCCGCGCGCTCACGTTCTCGATCCCATGGAAGGCGCACCCCGAAGCCAAGGACGAGCTGCTCGCGATGTTCACGCACAAGTGGGGGCAGCCGCGGCCCACCGAAGAAGACGACAAGAAGGTCCTGATCTTCCGCGAGGGCGATCCGCGCGTCGAGGTCCGCGACGACACCGAGCACGGCACGTATCAGATCGAGATCCGGAAGTAGCCGCGGTTCGCCCTGTCCTCGGAGTAGGATGCGCGCGCGTGGGCACGCTGTTTCTGATCCGCCATGGCCAGGCCTCGTACGGCGAGGCCGACTACGATCGCCTCTCGGCGCGTGGCCAGGATCAGGCGCGCGCCGTGGGCCGCTGGCTCGCCACCCGTCAGATCTCCGCGCTGTACACCGGGCCGCTGCGCCGGCAGGTGCAGACCGGTGCGTTCGCGTGCGAGGCCGCGGCGGCCGCCGGGACCACCCTGCCATCGCCGGTCTCCCTGCTCGAGCTCGCCGAGTATCCGGCGTTCGAGCTGCTCCAGCACCTGGTGCCGCGGCTGGTCGCCGAGGATCCGAAGTTCGAGGCGCTCAAGTCCGCGCCCACGCCGCGCCTGCTCGACGAGGCGTTCCACACGATCCTCGCGAGGTGGGCGAGCGATGAGTGGGGCGTGGAGGGCGTGGAGCGCGTGAGCGAGTTCGTGGCGCGCGTGCGCGAGGGCCTGACGCGGATGCTCGCCGCCGCAGCCTCGGGCGCGAAGATCGCGTGCGTGACCTCGGCCGGGCCGATCGGCGTTGCCGTAGGGCTGACGTTCGGGATCCCGGATGCGCGCATGGTCCGCACCAGCATCGTGATCCGCAATGCCTCGGTCACCGAGCTCCGGTTCCGGACCCAGGATTTCGCGCGCCACGCGGCGTGGAAGCCCGAGCAGGTCTCGCTCGTCACGTTCAATGTCACCGCACATCTTCCCGACGAGCTGCACTCCGAACGATAGGTCAAGCCCATGGACTTCGATCCGCCCGCATCTGTCCGCCCGCTGCTCGAGAACATCGAGAAGTTCATCGCCGAGGTCGTCATGCCCGCCGAGGCGGAGGTCATGGAGCGCGGCTTTGTTGCCTCGGCCGTGCGCCTCGATGATCTGCGCGCGCAGGTCAAGGCGGCCGGGATGTGGGGCCCATCGCTGCCCAAGGATGTGGGTGGCCTCGGGCTCTCTCTCGTCGAGCATGGCCTGGTCTCCGAGCGCCTCGGCCGCACGCCGCTCGGGCACTACGTGTTCGGCTGCCAGGCGCCCGATGCCGGCAATCTGGAGATCCTCCACAAGTACGGCACCGCCGAGCAGAAGGCGCAGTGGCTCGCACCGCTCGCGCGCGGCGAGATCCGTTCATGTTTCTCGATGACCGAGCCCGAGAACCCGGGCTCGAACCCGACGATGCTGTCGTGCGCCGCGCGCAAGGATGGCAGCGACTACGTGATCGATGGCCACAAGTGGTTCACGACGGCGGCCGACGGCGCCGCGTTCGCGATCGTGATGGCGGTGACCAACCCCGAGGCGAGCAAGCACGCGCGCGCTTCGATGATCATCGTGCCCACCAGCACGCCGGGCTTCGAGCTGGTGCGCAACATCAAGATCATGGGCGATGCCGGCGAAGGCTACGGCAGCCACGGCGAGATCTGGTACCGCAACGTGCGCGTGCCGCAGGCCAACCGGCTCGGCCCGGAGGGCGCGGGCTTCCTGATCGCGCAGGAGCGCCTCGGCCCGGGTCGGATCCACCACTGCATGCGCTGGATCGGGATCTGCGAGCGCGTGTTCGACACCATGTGCACGCACCTCAACCGTCGCAAGATCGACGACGACAAGACCCTCGCCACGCGACAGATCGCGCAGGCCTGGGTGGCCGAGGCACGCGCCGAGATCAATGCCTCGCGCCTGATGGTGCTGCACGCAGCATGGACGATCGAGAACAAGGGCTTCGAGGCCGCACGAGACGAGGTCTCGATGATCAAGTTCTACGTCGCCAACGTGATGCTGCAGCTCGTGGATCGGGCGATCCAGCTCCACGGCGCGCTCGGCATCACGAGCGACACGATCCTCGCGTTCTATTACGTGCACGAGCGCGGCGCGCGGATCTATGACGGCCCGGACGAGGTCCACAAGATGGTCGTCGCGAAGCGGATCCTCGCGAGGTACGGGCGGGCATGATGCTGGTCGAAGATGCGCCGCGGGCGGTGCGGACCGGTGAGGAGCTCGAGCTCGGCGCGCTGACGGCGTACCTCGAGCGCGAGCTCGGCGCGCTGGGTGTGGTCACCGTCGAACAGTTCCCCGGCGGGCACTCGAACCTGACGTACCTCGTGCACCACGGCGATCGCGAGTACGTGTTGCGCCGGCCACCGCACGGCAGCAAGGTGAAGTCCGCGCACGACATGGGCCGCGAGGTCGCGGTGCTCTCGAAGCTGGCACCGGTCTATGCGCGCGCGCCGCGCGTGATCGCGTTCGAGGCCACGGGTGAGGTGCTCGGTGCGCCGTTCTATCTGATGGAGCGCCGGCGCGGGGTGATCCTGCGCAGGGAGCTGCCCGCCGAGCTCGCCAGCGATCACGCGCGCGTGCGGCGCGTGTGCGAGGTCCTGGTGGATGCGCTCGTCGATCTGCACGCGGTGGACTTCACCGCCGCCGGGCTCGGCGAGTTCGGCAAGCCGGCGGGGTACATCGCCCGCCAGGTCACCGGATGGACCGAGCGCTATGCGAAGTCGCAGACCGATGATCTGCCCGCGGTCACCGAGATCGCCGCGTGGCTCGCCACCCATCAGCCGGCGGAGGGCGCGCCCTCGTTGATCCACAACGACTTCAAGTTCGACAACGTGATCTTCGACCCCGAGCTCGAGCGGATCACCGGCGTGCTCGACTGGGAGATGACCACGATCGGCGATCCGCTGATGGATCTCGGCACCTCGCTCTCGTACTGGGCGCAGGCCAGCGATCCACCGGCGTATCACCAGCTGCCGTTCGGGCCCACCGCGCGGCCCGGGATGATGACCCGCGACGAGGTCGCTCGCCGGTACCTCGACCGCTCCGGGCGTCGCACCGACGATCTGGTGTTCTTCTATGCCTTCGGCCTGCTGAAGACAGCCGTGATCGCGCAACAGATCTACTACCGGTTCGCGAAGGCACTGACCACGGATGCGCGGTTCGCCCAGATGATCTTCGGCGTCCGGCTGCTGTCGGAGCAGGCGCGCACCGCGATCGAGCGCGGCGCGATCTGAGGCCACAGGTGTGGGCACACCGGCGACGCTGAACCCACCTTGATCGGCGCCCGATCCGGCCGGTTCACCGAGCATGGGTCGTCTCGCTGCGGGCGCTGCGCTGCTGTACGTCCTCGCCTCACCTGCGGCGGCGGCGCCGATCGTCGACGACGGCCCGCTCGATGGCACCACGGTGGAGCGCGAGCTGGTGCCCCCCACCGGCGTGGCCCGCGCACAGAGCCGCACCATCTTCCTCAATCGCAAGGGCGCCACGGTGCGGCCCGGCGTCAACGATGCATTCAAGCAGACCTCCTCGATCGTGACCAAGCCTGCCTCGATCGGTGCGTGGGACGTCACCGAGGCCAAGTGGACCGCGACCGTGGGGTGCATGCGCGACATGTGGTCGCGGTTCGACGTCACCGTGACCGACGTCGACCCCGGCAGCGCTCCTCACATCGAGGCGCTGTTCGGCGGCTCGCCCACGGACCTCGGTCGGCCGGCCAACGTCGCGGGGATCGCGCCGTTCGCGAGCGACTGCGGCGTGATCGAGAACGCGATCGTGTTCACGTTCACCGACAACCTGCCGGCCGATCCTCAGCTCGTGTGCGAGGTGATGAGCCAGGAGCTCGGCCACGCGTATGGGCTCGATCACGAGCTGCTGGCCGCCGATCCGATGAGCTATCTCCCGTTCATCGGCAAGCGCACGTTCCAGGACACCACCGCCGAGTGCGGCGAGAAGACGGCGCGGTCGTGTGGCCCGAGCGCGGTGTCGTGCCGGACGCTGCAGAACTCGGCGCAGGTCCTGCGCTCGCGCCTCGGGGCGGCGGGCGGCGATGGCACGGCGCCGACCCTCGTGATCACCTCTCCGGTCTCCCACGAGGCGGTCTCGCGCGGTTTCACCGTGGCCGCGCGCGCGTCCGACGATGGGGGTCTCACCGCCGTGGTGCTCTATGTCGATGGCGCGCTGATCGAGACCCGCACCACCGGCCCGTTCGAGTTCACCACCGATGCGAGCCTCCCCACCGGCGCGCACACGGTCATGCTCGAAGCGCGCGATGCCAACGAGAACATCACGGTCCGCGAGGTCGACGTCATGGTCTCGGAGGATCCGCCGTGGACGGCGATCGGCTGCTCTGCCGGCGGCGGCGGCTCGGGCCTCGGCAGCTGCGCGGCGCTCCTGATCGTGCTCCGGCGCCGCCGGCGTGCTGTACCATCGTGACGTGGATTGGCGCACCGAGCTCGCGACGCTGTTGCGGCCTGCCGCCGGCGGCGTACACCTCGTCTCGACGGGGCGGGCGGCGCAGGCACGCCTGCAGCGCCAGCTCTACGGCGTGGACAACGATGCGGCCGTCCGCGATCAGTTCCTCGCGCGGATCGAGCAGCTCCCCACCGCGCGTGGCGTGATCCTCGGGATCCCCTCGGACGTCGGCGCCGGGTTCGTGCGCGGCGCCAACCTCGGGCCGCAGGTGATCCGCGCCGAGCTCCAGAAGCAGCACCCCGGGTGGGCCGCGCACCTCACCGCCTCGGGCATCGTGGATCTCGGGGACGTGTTCGTGGTCCCTCAGCTCCTGCACGACGACATGCTCTCGGAAGGGCAGAAGGCCGCGTCCCGCGCGGCGCTGTACCCGGGGATCACCGAGTCGCTGCCGGTCTCACCGCTCTCGATCGCGGAGCGCGCGCTCGATCTCGTGTTCGCCCAGAACCCGAACATCGCGCCGTTCGTGATCGGCGGCGATCACTCCACGGCGTGGCCCGTGGTGTCCGCCCTCTCGCGCGCCCGCAAGGATCGCTGGGCGATCGTGCAGCCCGATGCCCACACCGATCTGCTCGAGCATCGCCTCGGTGTGAAGTACTGCTTCGCCACCTGGTCGTTCCACGCGAACGAGCTGTTCAACCGCGACGGGCGGCTGGTCCAGGTGGGCACGCGCGCCTCGGGGAAGGATCGCGCGCACTGGGAAGGCACGCTCGGGGTCCGCCAGTTCTGGGCGGACGAGTGCCGGCGCAAGCCGGAGGAATCGCTCGATGCGGTGATCGCGTACCTCAAGAACATCGGCGCGACCTCGGTGTACTTCTCGAACGACATCGACGGCACCGACGAGGAGTACGCGGACGCCACCGGCACGCCAGAGCCGTGGGGGCTCGAGCCCGAGTGGGTGCTCAAGCTGATCCGCCGCCTCGGCGCGGAGGTCGGCCTCCTCGGCGGCGACATCATGGAGGTCGCGCCGCCGCTCCGTCAGATCCCGCGCGGCGCGCACAAGACCACCACGCTCGCGGCGCGGTATTTCTACGCGACGATGGCCGCCACCCTCGGGCTCTGAGCGCGGTCCCGACCGAGCTCGGATCCCATGAACATGGGAGTCAAGCGGAGTAGTTCGCCGCGCAACTGGCGCACGCGGTGGGTGGTCCCCTAGGCTGGGCAGATGATGTCTAGAACGCTCTTTGTTCCGCTCTTTGTTCCGCTCTTCGTTCCGCTTCTCGTGGCTGGTCTGGTTGCATGCGGCAAAGGTGACAAGGGCGGCGGTAGCGCCGCGAGTGGGGGCCCCTCCTGCGCTGACGCCGCCTCGATGTACGTCGGGCGTCACGTGACGGGTGGCGGCAATCGGATCTCGGGGCTGAATCCCACGCCTGCCGAGATCCAGACGCTGACCACAGCGTTCGAGGCGGACTGCAAGAGCCGGCCGTGGACCGCCGACGAGAAGACCTGCGTCATGGCGATCAAGAACCTCCTCACCGACGAGAAGTGCTTCAAGGGCCCGGACGTCTCGCAGATGGTCTACGACTCGGCGCAGGCGATCACGCGGGCCCGCGAGGCTGCGGGCTCCGGCTCGGCCGTTGGCTCTGGCTCGGCTGCGGGCTCTGGCTCTGGCTCGGCTGCGGGCTCCGGCTCGGCTGCGGGCTCGGCTAGGGACTCCGGCTCGGCCGCGGGCTCTGGCTCTGGCTCCCCGAAGTAGCTCGATCGAGTAGGCTCGCCCATATGAGGCGTGCGTTCGTGGTGGACGACGAGGCACCCGTGCGGAACGGCCTCGCGGCGCTGCTCGATCCCGCGCGAGGCTACGTGACCGTCGCGTGTTGCGCCACGGCTGCGACGGCGTGCACGTTCCTCGCCCGGGGACACGCGTTCGTGGTCGCGATCACGGTGATGCTCGCGTGAACTCGCTCGCGATCGATCTCCGCTGGATGATCGTGATCGCCACGCGCTGAGCTCGCCCTTCAGTTTTCTGAGGAAGCGCGACGGAACCCGCGAGAATCGTGTCGTCGATCTCTGGCACAAGAGTTGGATGAGACCTCGTTCGATGACTCGACTCCGCTGGCTCGTGCTCGGTCTGATGTTCGGCGGTTGCATGGAGCACGGCAGCGGCGGGCCGACCTCCGATGGTGGAAGCGGACGCCTGTGCGGAGGCTTCGGCGGCACCGTCTGCGGGGCCAACGAGTTCTGCGATTTCGGGCGCAACACCTGCGGAGCGAGCGATGAGAGCGGCACCTGTCGGAGCCGGCCCGCCGGCTGCACCGACAACTTCGATCCGGTCTGCGGCTGTGACCACCTCGTGCACTCCAACGAGTGCGACGCGCAAGCGGTCGGTGTGGACGTCGACGCCAGCGGATCGTGCCCGGTGACGACGGGGACGTTCGCGTGTGGCTTCCGGACCTGCGAGACCCTGAGCGAGTACTGCCAGCGAGGTGTCTCGGATATCGGTGGCGAGCCCGATACGTTCACCTGCAAGCCGCTGCCGGGGACCTGCGGCGCCTTCGGTGGGAACTGCACGTGCGTCGCGGCCGAGCCGTGTGGCTCGTTCTGCTCGGGTGCGGGGAGCAGCGGCCTGACGTTGACCTGCCCCGGCGGCTGAGGGCGGGCCCACCGCACCTACATCGATCCTGTTCCCCCCTTCGGGGTATGTTCCTGGCATGCGAGCGATCGCCATCGCGGGGCTGTGGGCAGCGCTCGCCATCGGGTGTGGCGGCGGTGATGACGGCGGGGATCCCGGTCGGGTCACGCTGCATCGGCTGAACAACGCCGAGTACAACAACACGGTCCGCGATCTGCTGGGCACCAAGCTCACGCCGGCCACC
>JAYVRN010000449.1:0-5033 GCA_043776275.1 Myxococcales bacterium
GACCTGCACGGTCGTGATGAATGGCGCGACCAGCGTCACCGCCACGTTCATCGAGACCCGCACGCTCGCCGTCTCGGTGGTCGGCAACGGCACCGTGACGAGCAGCATCGGAGGCATCAGCTGCCCGGGGACCTGCACCGCGGCGATCGACCTCGGACTCACCGTGACCCTGACCGCGACGTCGAACCCTGGCGTCCGCTCCGTCAGCTTCGACACCTGCGGCGCGGTGACGACATGTGGCGCGGTGATGGCTGCAAACCGGACCGTCGCCACGACGTTCGTCGGGGGCGGACGGATCTGGTCGAAGCAGTACGGCGGGTCACCGTCCTACGGCCGCGAGGCCGTCCTCGCCGTGGCGGTCGACCCGGCGAACCACGTGGTGATGACGGGCGGTCTCTCCGGCGGGGAGACGATGGACTTCGACGGCACGATCCGGACCTCGGGTCCCGCCTCGGTCCGGGACGTGATGGTCGCGAGCTACTTCGCCGATGGCACGCTGCGCTGGGCGCAGGTGTTCGGAGGAACCTCCGGCACGAACGTCGGCGAGGCGCTCGCCTTCGCGGCCAACGGCGATGTGATCGTCGGCGGACAGTTCGCGACGACCCTCACCGCCGGTAGCCTGATGGCCACCTCGGCGGGCGGCCAGGACGGGTTTCTGTGCTGGCTCGATGCCGCGACCGGTACCCCGGTCCAGCTGATCACGTTCGGCGGCGCCGGCGACGAGGAGGTGCGCGGGCTCGCGAGCTCGGCGGGCAACGCGCTCCACATCCTCGGCTCCACGACCGGCGGCAACTTCACGTTCCCAGGCGCCCCAGGTCCGTTGATGTTCGGCGGCGCCGCCGCGGACTTCATCGTCAACCTCGATGCCGCATCGGCGTACCGCTGGTCGCGGGTCCTGTTCGCCACGCCGACGGCGTTCACTTCGGCGAAGAAGGTCTTGATGACGTCCAACGGCGACGCGATCGTGTTCGGCCACTTCGGTGGAGCGGCGATCGATCTCGGCGGCGGCAACCTGTCCACGGGCGCGCGAGAGACCTTGTTCCTCGCGCGGTACGCGGCCACCACCGGTGCACACCTGTGGTCCGAGGACTACGGCGGCAGCTCTCCGGGCGGCCACGGCAACAGCACGACCGCGGTGGATGCCGCGCTGACCACCGCGGGCAACATCGTCGTCACCGGCTGGTTCGATCAGTTCGGGGATCCCGTGGGCGAGGACGTCAGCGGCACCGGTTCCTCGCTGCTGTTGACCTCGGGGGCAAACGACATGTTCGCGGCGACCTATGCCGCTGCGAACGGCGCGCACGCCTCGTCGTTCCGGTTCGGCAGCGCGGACACCAACCCCGTCTGGGTGGAGTCCCCCGTGGCGATCGCCACCGATCCGTCGGGAGATCTCACCCTGATCGGCCACTACACCACCCCGACCATGACGCTCGGCAACGATACGATCACGAACCTCGGCGAGATCGACGTGTTCTTCCTGCGCCTGACCAGCACCGGCCAGGCGCGCTGGCTCCGCAGCTTTGGCAGCACGCTCCCCGAGCGTGCGTCGAGCATCGCGGTGTCCTCGACGGGGCAGCCGACGGTGGGCGGGTACTACCTCACGGACCACTCGGCGAACGCCTGCGTGTTCGATGGCGCGACGTTCGCGAGCGAAGACGAGGGCTACCTGATCACCCTCAGCGAGTAGCGTGTCGACACCCGCGGAGCACCGGCGGGCGTTCGTGCTCCTGATCGCCTGCGGCCTGTGCTGGAGCACGGGCGGCGTGCTGATCAAGCTCGTCGATTGGCACCCTCTCGCGATCTGGTCGGCGCGCAGCGCGATCGCAGGGGCGACACTGTGGCTGGTCCGCCGGCCCGGCCTGCGCGGGATCACGCGCGCCGAGTGGGGCGCCGCGATCGCGCTCGCAGCGACCACCGGGTTGTTCATCCTGTCGAACAAGCTGACCACGGCGGCGAACGCGATCCTGATCCAGTACTCCGCGCCGATCTGGATCGCGCTGCTCGGGACCTGGTTCCTCGGCGAGCGCGCCACGCGGCTCGATTGGCTGACCATCGTCCTCGTGCTCGGCGGGATCACGCTGTTCTTCTTCGAGCAGCTCACGCTCGACCACGTGGCGGGCAACCTCGTCGCTCTCGCCGCGGGTGTCGCCTTCGCGTTCTCGGCGATGTCGCTGCGGAAGGTGGCCCTGGGCCCCACCGATCCGCTCCGGCCGATGCTCCTCGGGAACCTGCTCGGCGCGGTGATCGGTGCGCCGTTCATGTTGATGCACGCGCCGCCCGGTGCGAGCGATTGGCTGGCGCTGCTCGCGCTCGGGGTGGGACAGCAGGCGGTGGCGTACCTGTGCTACGCGTCGGCGATCCGCCACGCCACCGCTCTCGAGGCGATGCTGATCCCGGTGATCGAGCCGGTGCTCTCGCCGATCTGGGTCGCGATCGCTATCGGCGAGCGGCCCGGACCGTGGGCGCTCGTCGGTGGGTTGGTCGTCGTGGGCGCGGTCTCGATGCGCGGGGCGCTGTCGCCTCGCCGGCCGACGTGACTCAGTCGACCTGATCGAGGCCGTCACCCTCGACCGAACCGTCCCCGGCCATCTCGTTGGACGAGGGCGTGGACGTCTCCTTGGTCGCGGTCGGATCCTCGTCGCCCATGTCCCAGCCGTCATCGACGGCGTCCATCGGAGGCGCGGTCGACAGCGCCTTCGTGCGGTCCGGCGGCGGCGGCAGCGGAGTGCTGCTCACCGGCTGGAGATCCTCGGGCATGCCGATCGGCACCTCGGGCGGGAGGCGCGCGGGCTGCGTGATCGCATCATGCGCGGACACCGGGATCGAGCTGTTCTGCGTGCTCTCCTCCGGCGTGATCGCGGCGACCGCGGTGGCGGCGGCGTCCGGCACGTGGGTGATCGTCGAGTGGTGCGGGATCGCGGCGGCGGTCGCCACGATCTCGCCGATCGCGGCGGGCTCGGTGGACATCGGAGCCTGGGCGGAGTGCCGCTCGCCACGCCGCCGGCGCTCACGCTCGCCACCCTCGGGCTTGCTGTCGCGAGGCTCGCGAGCCTTGGCGCCAGCGGCGTCGAGGACCTTCGCGATGGTCTGCTCGAACCGCTCGACCTGTGCGCGATCCTCGTCTTCGAGGATCGGCCCGATCTCGGTCCAGCTCGCGCGCAGCTCGTCCACGACCTCGACCGGGTCACGTCCGGAGAATCGCAGGTCGCCGAACGCGTTCTTGCGCATCGCGGCCTTGAGCTGCGCGGCCACGTCGCCCGCGGCGTCGGGGGCTGAGGCCTGCTTGGGCAACAGCTCCTCGGCCTTGCCGATCAGCTTCTCGCGCTTGCCACGCAGCTGCGCGGGGTCGAGCTCGGTGCCCTTGATCGCATCGGCCTGCGTGGCGATCAGGTGCTTCACCATCGCCACGGACTCGGCCCCGAGCACGCCCGCCTCGCGCGCCTTCGCGCGGACGGCGATCGCTCGGGTGACCACGTCATCGCCACCGGCGACCACCGCGTCGATCTCGGCCTTGATCGCCTCGACCTCGGCGCGGTGTGCGTTGGCTTCGGAGTCGCGGGCCTGATCACGCTTCGTGAACAGCGAGTCACACGCGGCGCGGAACGCCTTCCACACGGCATCGGCGTCGCGGCGCGGGACGTACCCGATGTCCTTCCACGCGGCCTGGAGATCCTTGATCTCGCCGATCGCCTTGCCCCAGGTCCCCTCGCCCGCGGCGTTGGCGACCTTGGTGGCCTGCGCGATCAGCGCGTGCTTCTTGGCGAGGTTGGCGGACTCCTCGTTGGCGCGCGCTTCGAGCATCGGCTTGCGGCGCTCGAAGAACTTGTCGCAGGCGGCGCGGAACTTCTTCCACAGATCGTCGCCCTGCTTGCGCGGCAGGTGCCCCGATTCCTTCCACTTGGCCTGGAGCGCCTTGAGCTTCTCGGCGGTGCTCGCGTAGTCGGTCGAATCGGCGAGGCTCTCGGCCTCGGCGATCAACGCCTCCTTGGCTGCGCTCACCTCGGCGAACTTGACGTCCTCGACAGCGCGGACGCCCTTGACCTTGTCGTAGATCAGGTCGCAGTTCGCCTTGAACGTGTCCCACAGGTCCTTGCCGCGCTTCTGCGGCAGCGGGCCGACCTCTTTCCACAGCGCCTGGAGCTGGCGGAGCCGGTTGCCGAGATCCGGATCGGCGGGCGCCTCGGCCATGTGCTTGGCCGTGTCGATCATCGCCTCGGCCTTGGGCACGTTGGCCCAGCGCTGCCAGTCCTCGACCTCGCGCATCTCGCTGACCTTGATCACGAGCTTGTTGCGAGCGGCCCGATAGCGGTCGGCGAGCGCATCGCGCTGCGCCGCGGGCACCTTGCCGATGTTGTCGAAGCCCTTGCCCGCGGATGCGAGCAGACGATCGACCGGCCGTCCATCCTTGAGCTCGCTGGCGGCGAGCGTCTCCATCTCGGTGCACATCGTCTCGAGGCTGGTGGCGATCTGCGCACCACGCTCGGCATCCTCGCGGGCCTTCGCCTCGCGCTCTGCGACCTGGGCGGCACGACGTGCGTCCTCCTCGGCCTTCTTGGCATCGCGCTCGGCGCGACGCGCCGCGGCTTCGGCATCACGCGCCTCGCGCGCGGCCGCGGCCTCTTCGGTCTCGGGCTCGGACGGCGTGGCCTCGGCGGCCTTCGCGACCCGCTGAGCCTCGCGCTCCGCGGCGGCACGTTCGCGCTCGCGCTGCGCCTCGGCCGCCGTCGCCCGCAGCTCGTCGGAGCCGCGCGCCTGGCTCTCCTGGATCTCCTTGCGCTTCCAGAACCGCTCGACGGCCTTGGTGAAGCGATCATCGCCATCGTCGGCTCCAAGGCGCGCCCACGCGACCTCGGCCTTGGCGATCATCTCCTCGTGCTTCGCGAAATCGAACGTGTCGGCCACGGCCTCGACCTCGCGGACGAGCTGCGCCTTCTCGGCGCGACGACGCTTGACGTCATCGGGCACCGGCGACTTCGCCTTGGCCTTCTCGGCCTCCGCGATCTCGCCGACGATCTTGCGCGCCTTCTGGCGCA
>JAYVRN010000450.1:0-18818 GCA_043776275.1 Myxococcales bacterium
CCCGTCAGCGGCGGCGGCGCTTCTTGGTGCCGGCCAATGGGCGGGCGCGCATCGGTCGTTGCGGCTCACCGCCAGGAACGTGGAGCATCGGGATCGCGACCAGCGCTGAGTCATCGCCGCAGTGGAAGAACAGGTGGACGCGTAGATTGCCGGCTTCGTCGAGCATGGCCCAACCGCGCCCCGTGACCTGCATGTCCTCGTCGTAGCCCTCCCACGAGAACTCCACCGCTGGCCGATCGTCCCGAAGGCTCACGCGGTAGTCGATGTTTGCGCTCACCGCACCGAACGAGAAACTGCCAAGGCCGCGGTCGCCGAGCTCGAGATGTGCGGGCCCGACGAGATCGAGGAAGTCGCGGCCCCACAGATCGGATTCAGTGATCCGCCAACGGCCGACCAGTGGTGATCGCTCGCGCGTCACGAGGCGGTCGCCATCTGCCACGGCAGCAGCACCTCGCCGCGGTCAGCGGCCACAACGGCGGCCGCGAGGTAGCCAGCCGGATCGACGCCGTGGAGCTTCGCGGTCTCGAGCACGGTGTAGAGCGTCGCGGCGACCTGGGTGCCGAGGCGCGACTTCGAGCCGTAGTGGTTCTTGCGCCCGACGACCGGGCCGCGGATGGCCCGCTCGGTGGCGTTGTTGTCGAGCGGCACGCGGGCGTTGTCGACGAACCGCGTGAGCCGGTCCCAGTTGGCGATGGCGTAGCCGGCGGCCTTGCCGATCGACAAGGTCTTGAGCGTGGCCTGGTGCCAGAGCCAGTCCTTGAACGCGGCGAGCACGGCGGGCGCCTCGGCGCGACGCAGATCCGCGAGGCGAGCGAGATCGCCGTCAGCGCGACGATCGATCTCGTAGAGCGCGCCGATCCACGCGAGCGCCGCCTCGGCCTCGGGATGGTCGGGCATCGCCTCATCGAACTTGCGATAGACGTGAGCCCAGCAGCCGGCCAGCGTGATGCCGGGCCCCTCGCGGGCGCCGGCCGCGTGGGTCGCGAGCGCGTCGCAGACGATGACGCCGTGGTACTTGCCGACGAGCGCGCCGAAGGTCGCCGCGCTCTTGTCGTCGCGAATCCGGTGGACAACGACGCCCGGCGCCGTCAGGCACCACATCTGCCACGGCTTCGTCGCGTCTTGCTCGAGGCGCGGCCAGCCCGTCTGGTCGAGGCCGATCACCGGCTGCGCCAGGACGTGGTCGTAGAGCGCAGCGTCGACGCGGGTCAGGCGCTTCGCGATCGCGTGGACCATGTCCCACAGCGTCTGCGAGGTGACGACCAGGTCGTGCCGCCCGAGGATGCGGACCTGCCGTTCGAGCGGGATGTGGTCGAGGTACTTGTCGATGACGGCCTTGATGGCGAACGCCAGCGAGTAGCGGCTGCCGGGCAGCGCGCGCTCGGGGCCGGGCGCAGTCTCGACGCAGCCGCCGCACGCGCACACGTACTTCTGCTGCTTGACCTCGACGATGCGGTAGCTGACCTCGACGACGTCGATCATCTCCGACGTCTCGGCCTGATCGCCCATCGGCGCGAGGCCACCGCCGCAGCTCGGGCACATGCGGTCGGCCTCGTCGAGCTCGAACACCTGCGGCACGCGCGGCAGGTTCGGTTGCGGCGTCGGTCCGGCGCTCGACCGCGGCGCCTTCGGCTTGGGCGCCGGCGGCGGTGTCTTCGCGGCGGCCTCGGCGGCGGCGGCCTGGCCGGTCAGCTTCTCGATCAGCGTCAGCGTCTGCTGCAGCTCGTCCTTGTTGCCGGTGTAGAAGGCGAGCTGGTCGCACTTGCGCCGCAGCTGCCGGATCGTCTGCTGCAGCTGTGCGTGCAGCGCCACCGCGACCCGACGCAGCTCCTCGATGTCCGACTCGCGTTCGAGTAGATCGTCGAGGCTCACCTCTTCTCTATGATCAAATCCCGCGCGACGACGCAAGAGGGCGCGGCACGATTTCGCTCGGCGACAGCGCTTGCTTGCCGACGAGGGTGCAGCCCTCGATGAACAGGCCGAGCTCGCTCGTGCTCAGCCGCACCGCGGTCGAGTCGTCGCGCCACAGCGCCGCGAACCGCCCCTGCTCGAGCCGCTTCTGGAAGATGCACAGCCCGGTTCCGTCCCACACCAGCACCTTGCACGCGTCGCGGCGACGGTTCACGAACAGGAACAGATCGCCGCTTAGCACATCGCCGGCCATCGTCGTGGTCACGATCCCGTAGAGCCCGTCGTAGCCCTTCCGGAGATCCACCGGCCGCGGAAACGCGAACACCCGCACCCGCCGGCTGGCGGCCAGGATCACGCCAGCCTCGCGAACAGCTGGACGGCGTCCTCGAGCGGCAGGCCCTCCAGACGGTAGCCCGACGGCGACACCAACGTGACCGGCGGCGCGGCGCCGACCACCGGCGACGCGATGACCTCGACGGGCACCATCGCCGTCGCCGACGGCGTCGGGGCCAGCCACGTCGTCAGCGTGTGCGGATGGAGCGCGACGGCCGCCGCGGCAGCGCTCACGCTCGCGCCGCGCGCCACCTCGTCCCGCGCCCACGCGGTGATGCGGGCCCGCAGCCGGGCCGGGTATTGGCGGCCGCGGCCGCGCGGGACGCCGACGAGTTCTCGTCGAAGTTCAGTCAGTTCGTTGCTTCGCATCCCTCGACGGGAGCACGCGCCCGCGCGGCCGTCAGGACGGGGTAGCGCGAGGCCTTACCCTCGTCCCGCTCTCGGGTTCCGAGAGGGGAGCCCCCAGCAGCTCCGAGACTTTTTGGCGAGAGGGACGCCGAACAGATCTCCGTGCGACCGGCTCACCAGCCGGGCGCTGCCTTGAGCGTTTGGACAGACTCAGTGGCACCACAAACGCGTGCATAGCGCGGATCGACGTGTTGACCATCAGCCATGTCCCGATCGTACTCACAAGCGTGCCTGAAACTCGCTAGTGCCGCTTGCCAATCAACAGGAACATTGGGCCGCCCCTTCGCTCGCGCTATTCCGGCGTTCCAACATGCAATGTCACTGTGCAAGAGAGTGCACAGACGATCCAGAGCCACTACATTGCCATTGTCATTGTAGTAGTCCAAGCATGGTTCCTGCAACACTGGAGCGGTACAGTCGTAGGCATCCGCAGCTCTGTCGGACACAGCGATCATCTGGCAGTCCGACGCGTTCAGGTCTATCGCGTATCTAACTTCTTTGACACGTCTACCTGCAATTAGGCCTCCTCCGGCAGCAAGAGCAATGAGCGCAACGGCGGCCGCCGACACCACAGCGCGACGCCCACGTCGACGACGTTTCACGCGGGCGACGGCTGCGCACAGGCTCATGATCTCAAGTGCAATCGCATCCCCATGCCATTCGAGCAAGCTCGTGGCGTGAACGTGTGCGAAGGCGGCCGGGATGTCGCAGCTCTCCAGCAGCACAGGCACGAGGGTCCCTTTGGATTTCGCCACTGCGGCCTCATGTTTGACCCAATCAGACGCCACGGATGCCGGAGTCCATAGAACAACGACAACGACGGCACTTAGTAGTGCTTCGTCGATAGCCAGTGCCCACTGCTGGCCCCCTTGCAGATCCTCATCCCACCAGACTTCAAATGTACGCGATAGAAGATCGCGCAATCGCCGCGCGCGCTCGATGTCCTGTCGCTTGTAACTTATGAATACGTGATTTGGCACAATTCCCTCCGCTGCGGATCTCGCAATGTACGTGCATGTTTCTCGTTGCCGTCAACTCCCAAGCCGCTCCAGCTCGTGCGATCCTAGGCGGCCGAGGTGGCCCGGTACAACTCGGCTGCAGCGCGCACCGCCGCTTCGGTCCCCGAGTTCGACAAGGCACGGGCCAAGACCTCTCGATCGCCGGCGTGACCCGACGATCCCGCTATCAGCACGCGCAGCGCCAACGACGCTCGCCCGAAGTCCTCCAACTCGACGGCGGCCTTGATCTCCTCACTCGATGGCACGGCGCACCTCCCCCCCTGTCGATATCATCATACCTTTCCGGACGCCCACCGGCCATGGCCGGCCGGGCCATGGATCCGCAGGGCGCCGAGGCCGAGGCTGGTCGCCTTGCCGACACTGGTGACGGTCAGCGCTCGCAGGAGCGGTACGAGCGCGGTGACGGCATCGCCGGCGATGACGACCTCCCCGTGGAGACCAGCGAGCGGCAGCCGCTGCCGCTGGCGGTGGCTGAAGCGAGATGACCTCCATGGCGTGAGCCCACCGCGCACGACCTCGACCGTCGTCAGGTCGGGCAGCTCGACGCGTGGCAGGCGGCCACCCGGAGGAGGCGCGAAGGCACGGACCAGCGCGTCGAGCCGGCGGATGCCGGCGCGGACGAGGAGCGCGAGCCATGGCGCGTGCGGGCAGAGCGCGTGGCAGATGGCATCATCGCCGCGCAGCGCGAGCGGGGTGTCGGCGCACAGCCTGACTGGCCCGTCGACGGGAGCGGCCGAGACGAGCTGGTCCAGCGTCCCTGTGCGCACCCGCGATGGCGAGACCCTCGCGGCCGGATCGATCGCCCGCAGCGCGTCGCGCAAGGCGACGTCGAGGTACGCAACGATGTCATGTGCCGGCCCCGCGACGTACAGTCGTGCCGTGTAGCGGGTCCCGGCAGCGAGCCTGGCCATGGCCGGCATGCCCTGTAGCCAGAACGGGTGCGGCGCCGCACCGTCGAACACGGTCGCGTAGTCGCACGCGCTCGCCACGCCGCAGCCCCCGCATGCGCTCGCCCCGGTCAGGCAGCGCAACTCGCGTAACCGCTCACCCAGCAACCCACGGACCACCGCGCAGACCGGCGAGCCGAGCCGGACCCCGCGGCCGAGGACGACGTCCACAGCGATCTCGATCAGGCGCAGTCCGAGCACCGGCTCGAGCCACGCACTGAGCGGCACCGCATCGTCCGGCCCGCGACGCGCGGGCGACAGGTGCACGAGGGAGGGGCTCGACTCGTCACAGAAGGGCGGGCTGGGCGTCTGATGCACGGTAGGTCCGATCATCGGGTTGGTTGACGGCGGATGTGCTCACGGCCACGTGATCGCCAGCCGGTATTCGTCTCCGGCCGGCAGCACCTGGTCGTGGAAGTGGACGGTCCCGACGTGCCGGAGATGGTGGGCGAAGATCGCGGCGAGCGCGAACGGCAGCCCAAGGACGAGATCGACCTCCTTGACATGCGGACAGGCTGTGCGGATCCAGGCGAAGACGCCGAGCGCCTCCCCGATCACGGCGGCGGCCTCCTCCGCCGTACGGATCTGGACCGGCGATCGCACGAACACGAGCGGTGGCACCGGCGCCCGGGTGGCATTCCATGCCTCGGTGACCGGTTCGTGTGCGGCCATCGCGAGAATGGCCAGCGTGACCCTCGTCGCGTCTCGCCTCAGGTCCCCGAGGATCCGGCCCGCCAACAGCCGGTTGGTCCCGGGCGACCAGTCGTCGACAGCGACCGTGCGGCTGGTCCAGATCACGTCGTTACGCGCGTCCCAGCCCTCGATTCGAACATGCGTCCCGCGATCCCACGCGCGCCCAACGATGACGGCGACACCGAGCGGCGACCGACCGGTGATGTGCAACGTCTGCACGCTGCGCAGTTGCCGCCGCAGGAAGGCGAGACCGGCGCGGATCTCGGCCCACTCCTCGAGCGTCGGTGATGCGTTGGCATGCCCGACCGGATCGAGGCGAAGCTCGAGCGCGGGCCGGTGCTGCCACGGTGCCGGCAGCACCGGCTCGGAGTTGGGATCTCGGTGTCCGAGATAGAGCACCACGCTCTCGGCTCGGTGGGCGCCTCCGGCCTGGAGGACGGCCAACGCGTAGTCCTCGATGAAGGCGTCGTGCGCAGCGTCGAGGTGGATGGTGTCCATCGTCGCTCCGCGCTTCCGGAGCGCACGCTCGAAGCTCGGCGGCAAGTCGAGCGTGGGCAGCGGGTCGAGGGCGATCGGGATGATCCGCCGACCCGCGGGAAGGCGGGCAAGCGCCTCGCCGACCTCACCCTCCACCCAGCCCGACTTCACCGACGCGGCACTGAGGAAGAGCGACAGCGATGGACACGTTGGGTCGCTGATCGCTTCGCGGATCGATTCGCTCAGCGACAGGCCGGCGTGTCCGCGCAGGTTCCGCTCGTCGATCCACGCCTTCACCCCGTACGGCGCTGCGCGGCGCAGGACCGCTTCTACGCGGGAGCGATCGGCACGGCTGTAGCTGACGAAGGTGCGGATGATGCCCATAGTTAGCCCCCCACTCGCGAGACGATGAAGAGGGCCGCGATCGGACATCCCATGGCGATGAGGGCTACCAGCGCGCCATGCACGGTCCGCGTGTCCGATCGGCCGTTTGGCGACGTCTGTGTGTGCGAAAGGACCTCCCAATGCGCACCCTTGGCAACATCCTCTGGCACATCCCGTTCCTCGGCTTCGTCAACGCGATCTTCACGCTCGTGTTCGGCGCCCTGCTGACCATCACCGTGGTCGCCGCACCGCTCGGGTTCGGCCTGATCGAGTACGGCAAGTTCCTGTTCGCGCCGTTCGGCAACGCGATGGTCAGCAAGTCCGAGCTGGACGTCGCCCAGCACCCACTGTGGAAGGCGTACTCGACGATCGTCATGATCCTGTGGCTGCCGTTCGGCGTCTTCCTCACCGTCTGTGCCGTCGTGCAGGTCGTGTTCCTGTTCTTCACCATCGTCGGCATCCCGGTCGCCCTGGTGATCGCGAAGTCGCTCGGCACCTACCTCAACCCCGTCAACAAGAAGTGCGTGCCGCAGGCGGTCGTCGACGAACTGGCACGGCGCCGCGGCGCGACCGCCATCGCCCGACACCTCGGCTGATCCGACGAACCCTGCCGCGGCCATCACGCCCCCGATGGCGTCGGCTCGACCGAGAGCGCGACGATCTGGTGGGCGTTGCCCTCGCGTTCCCACGTCACCCACAGTTGCTTCTTCCGCTTGGTCGTCAACTCGCGCCGGGCATCCTCGGGAAGTGTGTCGAGGAGCCGACCGGCCGCGGGCCCGTGCGCCACCACGCCGCCGACACCGTCGATCGTGGCCCGCAGGCTGCGGTCGCCGGGGTTGAACGTGACCTGAGCGAAGCGGGTGTGCTTCGCCACGCCGAATAGCGAGTGGTCGACCGTGGCGGTGTCGAGCGTCAACCTTCCGTAGCCGGCGCGCGTCCGGGCGCCGATCCCGTCCTCGCGCAGCGCGAGGACGAGCAGCCGCGTCACCACGTCGAGCAACTCGACGCCGCGCGGTCCACCGACGCAGGCGTCGACCACGATGAGGAACCGCGTCTTCGGTGCGATGGTGAGGAGGTGGGTCGGTCTCGGCGCGTCGCCATCGGAGGGCGGCGGCCGCTGGCCCTGTGCGGTGTAGTACTCGGGATGATGGGGATTGACGATGTCCTCCGCGAGCGGGGTGAACGTCGTCGTGCCGGGTGGCAACTCCGGCACCCACAGCGCATCCCAGAAGTCGAGCAGGCCGCTTGCCCCGCCCATCGCGCCGCTTGGCGTCCAGCCGAAGAGGAGGTTGACCCAGTCCTTCTGACCGGCGAGCTCGACGCCGTCGGCCTGGAGCTGCATCGCGCGGTGCCGGCAGATGCCCTTCAAGGCCGACCCCGGCAGATACGGCACACCATACGTGTGATGGAGCAGCAGGCTGCCCTCGGTCACCGTGCTGCCGGTCGCTGGGTGGAGCAGCACGCGACTGGTCGCCACGGCCTCCACCACCCGCCGCGCTAGGCCAACGTCCGCCGCATTGGCTGCTGCACGATGGCGACGAAAGAGGTCGCGGTACGTGAGCACCGCCGGCGCCGCGCTAAGCCGCAGCCCCTCGATTGCCACATCATGTAGGCGGCGCCGATTGCCGTGCTCATCAGCTTCGCCATCCGATTTCCGGGGAATCGCTTCCTCCGGCGGCAGGCAGCGGTCGAGCCAGAGGCCGACGTGCGCGGGCAGCGGTCGTGGCAACTCCTCGGCGAGCACGCCTCCTCCGGACCGGGCAGTCGAGATCCAGTCGGCGAGCCGCATCACGGTCCCTGCTCCGCCGGGGCAGCAAGCCTCACGCGCGCCTCCGCGAGGAGCGCGATCCAGGTCGCGGCCTCGATCGCCGCCTCGTTGACCATCAGGTACTGCTCGACGGGGAGACTCGCGAGCGCGGCCAGCGCGCCCTTGGCCTGCAAGTCGCCCATTGCCTCTTTCACGGAGACCTTCTTCAAGCATGCCTCGAGCAGGTCGAGGAGGTGCCCGTCCTTGCTCTTGCCATTGCCGTCGCGGCTCTTGCTCATCAAGAACGCCGCGGTCTGCAGCACGCCATGTCGCAGCAGCATCTCCGGCAGGTGAGCCAGCCGCGGGTTGTCGACGATATGCGAGCCCGGCGCCGCGAGGCGCTCCTCGATGAGTCTGACCAGGACGTGCTTGCGACGAACGGGCTGGAGGACCATCCGAGGTCCGGCGGCTTCCGGGCCACCAGCCGCTTCGCCGCGCTGGCCGACGGTCGCGTCGCCCGGTACGAGCGGGCCCTCAGTCGCCGTCACGGCAGCACCTGCATGTGCGCGCGGCCCATCCCGCCGGTGGTTTTGCCGCCAAAGCGAAGGCTGCCGCCCTCCGTGAGGGCCGTGGCGAGCGTCGCCAGTGTGGCCCCCGCGTTGACGTCGACGGGCGCCGCCGCCGGCGCGCCACCGACCGGCCGATCGACGTACCTGGTCGGCCGCCCGATGACGAGGCCGTGCAGCAACGTCTCCGCTGGCAGGTACTCCTCGGTCCACGGCCCGGAGGCCTTCGCGGTGCCCGTGTTGTGGTCGATGGGCACGCGATGACGGACCTCGGTGGCGGTCCGGGTGAAGAACCCGAAGACGTCGTCCGGAATGACCACGAACCGCTCGACCAGGAACGCGGCAGCGGGACTGCGCGCGACGGCCGGCCACATCACGCTACCGATCCAACCCGCGACCACGTCCACTTCCGCGCTCGCCGTCGGCGCATCCAGCTGCAACTCCTCCAGATACAGGGCGCCGCCGGCCGCGGGCGGAGCGGCCGCCGACGTGGTGGCCACCGCTGGCAGCGTCGCCCCGCCTTGCGCCAGCGCCTCGAGGGCAGTCACGACGGCTGACGCGCCCGCCTCGAGGGCGTCGCGCAGGAGACGCGCCAGCACGTACGGACAGGTCACCCAGGCGAACGTGCCGAACAGGCTGCGTACCGGCAGCGCCAGGAGACTCGCATCGCTGAACACCAGCCCGCCGCGGGCATCTGCGGCGTTGTCGGTCGGCGGCCCGAACGCACCGTGCACGTCCCGCTTCCCGAGCCGCCCGCCCTGCTCAAGCCGCTCGGCCGCCTCGCGCAGTACCCCCTTGACCGACGAACCCGGCAGGTACGGATAGCCGGTCCACCGCTCGCGCGCGGTCGGCAGATTGATGGCGTCGAGTCCGCTCCCGACGCCGGCGTGGAGCGGGCTGACCGCGTGAATGAAGTACAGCTTCGCGTCGTGCGTCATCGACTGTCTCCTTCGAACCAGAACCCCGGCAAGACCAGACCGAAACCGTCGCGCGCCGGAGGCGCCAGGTGCTGCTCCACGTCCCCGGGCGTTCGCTCCTGGCCGGGCTCGATCGGACGTCCCCAGAGGGCGCGGCACGCCTCGAGCAGCGCCTCGTCGAGCGTCACCCCCGCGAGCACCGGCAACGCGTAGTAGTAGACGCTGCCCGCGGGCACCAGGCGACGCACCGCCCGCGGAGCGCCACTGCCGTCCGCCGCTTGCATGTCCCATCCGCTGATCGCCGATGGGCCCGGAATGCACGCCGCCACGAGTTCCAGCCCGTCGATCGGCGGCGACGGCGGCAGCCAAGGCCCTGCCTCTCCCGGGTTGCGAAGGCACGCTGGGGTCAAGAGCTGGACCCGCAGACCGCGCCGCCCGGGACGCGCGAGAGCGTCGCGGTACGCCGCCTCGTGGTCCTCGAAGCGGGGGAACGTCAGGTTCGGATCGACACGCCGGAAGCTCAGACGCGACTCGCCGCCGAGGACCACAGTGCCCGGAAGCCGCGCGCCCTCCGCCTGGTCGCGGGCGACCTCGACGACTAGTTCGAAGTCGCGCTCGAAACGGGTCCCTGGCGACGTGAACAGGGCTCCAGGCACCGCGACGCCGCTCGCGCGGTCGATCGCGACGTGGGTCCGGTACTCGCGATCCGCGATCGCGCCGAAGCCCCTTCCGCCACCGACCGCGGCCGCACCTCGGTCGAGCGGCGCCACGTCGCCGGGAGCGACCACGCCGCCGAGCGCCCAGCGGATCAGCGCGCCGAACGGCCACATCGGCGTGTGCGCCGGGATCGGCCCCGTCTTGACGCCATCCTCGCGCTCGGCCAAGTGGACCAGGTGGAGGTCGCGCGGCGCGCCGGCCGGCCACAGCACGCCCTCGTCGAAGCCCGGCGCTTCGACCTGGGCGCGGAGAAACCGCTCGCCCGCGCGGACGCCGTCGTGCGGCGCCGGAAACCACGGCTGCACATCGCCGGAGGCCGTCGGCCCGCGCAACCACGGGCCGCGGATCGAGATCCTCTCGAGCAGCTCTGCGGCGCGGGTCGCGCTGACGTGGGCTTGGCCGGCCACGAACGCGGCGCGCACCATGCCGGCGACCGTGCTGGGCGGCGGCAGGACGCCGCGGTGCGCGATCACGGCGCCCGGTGGACCTCCGTGGCCGAATACCAGCGGATCGCGCGGCTCGATCAGCCAAAGCTCTGAGACGGCGGTCATGGCAACGCTGCGTCCCAGGGCGTGCGCTGTGCCCCCACACGTACCACTCGCTCGGCGAGGAGCATCTCGGCGGCGAGCGCATGAACATCCGCCCAGGTCGCCACCGACGTGAGGTGTTGCTGCAGCTCGTTCAGATCCGCCGAGGTGGCGTCGTCGTCACGCCCGCTGCGCCGGAGCTTCTGTCGTAGCGTGGCCCGGGCCAGATCGAGGCCCCTCGTGCCGAGCGCCTCGGCTTCGCGATCGTCCAGCTCGCGCGCGGCCGACAAGAGGTCGTGCGCGAGAGACAGCGAGATCCGCTCCCCGGCCAAGAGCCTGCGGAGGAGGTGATGGCGCGATGACAGCCCGCCGACCGGGCCCACACACGATCGGGTCGACCCGGCGCGAGGCAACTCGCGGACGCAGACCCATCCCCAGCGTTCCGGTTCCAGCGGCGCGGCCGTCGCACGGGCCGTGGCCAGCGCCCGGCGACGGGCCGCCTTCGCATCGTCGAGCGCCTCGTGCGCCTCTCGCCTCACCTGCCGGAGATCGTCCTTCACGTGAGCGATGGCAACGCCAGCGGTCAGCGTGGCCGGCCCTAGCTCGGCCACCGCCTCCGGCAGCCGCGCCGACGCGACCGCGCCGACGGTCCCCGCAAACGCATCCGCCAGCGCCCGGACGGCATCGATCGCGCGATCGGCGGCCACATACGCGGCCAGCTCATCGCCGCCGACGTAAAAGCCGCAACCGTCGTGGGCTTCGATCGTCGCCCAGGCCTGCTTCGAGAACTCGTAGAGCTTCTCGACCAACTCGGCCCGGATCTCGTGTTCGGACGCGAGGGCCAGCAGACGTCCGATTCCGTCCCCATCGGCCTCGACGAGCGCGTAGTACGGCAGCGGAACGCCGTGCGTGCGGTGCAGGATCGCGACCTGGCCTTCGATTCGATCCAGCGCCTTCGCCGCGAGCGTCACGCTCCCGTCCAGCCCGGCACCCGGTTCGTCAGGTGCGATCTCGTCGCGACCCAGGTCGTCGACACGGGTCGGCTGGGGCGTCGGCCGCTCGGGCTTCTCGAGACCCTTCCTCAGTGCGGCGACCGCGCCATCGAGAAGCAATTCAGGGTCGTACCCGAACCGCCGTTCACCCTGGTGGCGCTCGCCCGGGTCGCGGACCGGGGACGAGATGAAGTAGAGAGCCGCCCCATCGCGCCCGGTCTGCGCGTCCAGGTCGCCCAGCTCGCGCAGGACTGCCGCCATCGCGGTCCTCGCCGTGGGCGCCGCGGCGAGCGCCCCCTCGATCCACGGATCGAGCGCGACCCGGGCGAGAGACGGAAACGGCAGCCTGCCCAGCTCCGCGTCCGTGTTCCGGAACAGAGCACGCCGACGCGCCAAGCCGACGGCATCGAGCCGCTCGTCGGGCCGGATCCCTGCGCGAGCCCGCCGGGCCTCCAGCCGCGGGCCGACCCCATTGCCGGCTGTCCGGCGATCGACCTCGATCAGCACCGAGTCGCGGCCGGGATCGAGTGAGCTCTTCGGCACACCGGGTGGCACCGCGGCCGGCGCGGCAAAGATGCGCGCGGTCTTGCGGCCGGTCAGCAGCCTCGACGCCCGCTCGATCGCGAGCGTCTCCGCCCCATCGCCATCGCCAATCGGCGTCCAGGCGCCGTAGAACTCGACGAAGTCGCCGCCCCGGACCGCCGCGACCTGCGCGCGGACGTGCTTGCGAGCGATCACGTGATGGAGCCTCGCGTCTCCGAGCAGCCCTTCCAGCTCCGCCGCGACCCACGCGCGCACCACCTGCTCCGCCGCATACAGGTGCTCCCGAGGATCGCCACGCTCGCTGTCGACGATGCCGAGGATCTTGTTGCTGATCGTCGGCCCCTGATACGAGTCCAGGAACGACGTCCGCAGCTGCGTGGATAGCGGCACGACCAGGCGCACGGCCTTGGCTTCGAGGTCCTCGGCAGCGCGGCGCGTGATCTCCGACAGGAACCGCGAGCCGTACCAGAGGTCGCGGCTCCGCCGGCCGGCCGCGATGAACGACCCGACCGGCCCGAGCGCGGCCGCGATGACGTATCCGCTCACACGCTCACCATGCTCTCCCGGTTCACCAACCAGTCGAAGAACGCGCCCGCCGCATCCACGTCGCCGGGCTGCATCCATCCCTCGGCCCGGAGCGACCCGCGCGGCGACGGCTGCGCCGCGCCGTCGGCGAGATAGACCGCCTCGGCCTTCCCGTGTCGCCTGACCGTGATCAAGAGACCGCGACCTGACTCGTCGGAATCCGGGGCCGGCCACGGCCGCGCGGCGAACAGCAGCGCCACCGGCACCTGCTGGCCGTTTGCGCAGGCGATCGGCCGCAGGCGCAAGGGCGACATCCACCGGCCGCCGGGGCGACCGAGTTCGATCGTCCCTTCGGCCGGCTTGTCCTCGCGATCCATGAAGTGCATCTGGATCGGCAGACCGAAGGCGGCGCGCGCAGGGATCCACGGCCGCATCCCCGGTGTCGGGTTCGGGCTGACGCAGCGCCGCGCCCCATCGGGAGGTCCGTGCGCCCACGCGGCCTGGTGGCCTTGGTTCTCGGCCTGGACTCGCAGCATGTGAGCCTCCGGCCAGTAGCTCTCACCCACCGGCTTGCCCCGCTGACTCGGCATCCGGCCCACACCGACGCCTTGGCGGAATACGCGCAGGCCATCGAGGACCATCGCATGAGCGGACCGCGGGCCGACGTTGGTACTCGTGACTCCGCCGATTGCGAGCCGGGCCGAGCCGAAATGAGTCCATCCTCGCAGCTCTCCTCGCTCTCGAACAGCTCGCCCCAGGAGCGCAGTGGACCACTGGGCGCGAAGCCATGCCGCCGCCCCGTCGGCTGCCGGGCGACGGAACCGCGCCTCCCACTCCGTCTCCGTCGATCGCAGTCCCTCGACCTTCATTGGAGCGAGGGCGCCGAAGCCGCGAGTCGTCCGCCCGCCGATGCCTCCGAAGTGAACCCACGCCCAGACCGTCCACAGGATGCGCTCGCGATCCTGTTCATCGATGGATTCCGTCGTCGTTCCAGCGGGCGCGTCACCGAGGGCCAGGCGCAGCGTGAATCGGAGCCCGGTGCGGATTGGCCACGTGTGCAGACTCCCGTCGCGCTGCGCGCTCTGGAGATCCTCCTTCGACCGCTGGAGCGGAAAGGCAGCATACGCGAGCCCTGCCATCTTCGTGTTCCACGTGGGGATGGGACTCAACTTGGGGTGCGCCTCCCCGCCGCGCGTATCGCGCCCGTCCCGCGATCGATCGTCGTCTTGCGCCCTCCCCCGCCGTTGCTCGTGCGTGCCGGCCGGGAAAGGTCCAGGGTCATCGATCGCATCGACCGAGACCCGCACCCGGCTGGCGACCGCGCCCTTGCCGGCGTCGCGGACGCCGCCCCAGATCCGCACCTCCTCCTCGAACAGCGCGTCCGCGTCCCGCTCGCTGCTGAGGGCGCGCCACCAGAAGCGGAGCTGGCCGCGGATCCCCGGCACGCGCACGATGTCGATCGTGTCCGGCTCCCGGGCCCGCACGCCGCCGCCGATCACCGGTGTGATGCACTCGAGGCCGAGCCTGACGTCGAGAAGTGGCGCGCGCGGCCGTTCCGCGCCCGACAGCTTGCACTCGCCCTGGAACGTGTCCGGCAGCTTGCGTCGCATCGCTCCCCTCTCTCCGCGTGCATCATCACGCGGCGCTATGACATTCTCGTAATGAGGGCGCTCACGCGGAGAGACGTCGTGGCTGGGACCGATCGAACATCCGGGGGTGCGAATTCACGCAGCCCGCTGCGATCTCGCCCGATTGCCCGGTCGTCCGCGGCCCCGGCCGCCCTCAGATCACGCGGAAACCCGCGGGCCGCTGCGCGACGCCGGCCTTCACGCCGAGCAGCAGCGTCTTGCTGTCGCAGTTCACACACAGGGGGTGAATGCGCACGTCATCGACCGTGGCGTCGATGACGCGCGAGACCGCGTGGGCGATCTCGGCGGCCGAGCCGCGCTCGGCGAGGAAGATGCTGTACTGCACGCGGCGGCCGAAGCGGAGGAGCACCTTCGCGACCTTGGCGCGGCGCCGATCATCGGGAGTGTCGTAGGCGACCAGCAGCACGGTGGCGGACTACGCGGGTTCGCCGGCGCCGGCGTCGGGCGCTCCTGCCGCCCCGCCCGACCTCGTGAGCGGCGGCGAGTCGGCCCCCTCCGCTGCGTCGGCGGGGGCATCCTCGTCCCACTGCCCCGCCATCACGGCCCGGCGCAGGCGGTCGAGGCCCGGCGCAGGCGGTCGACCTGCTGCTGGATACGCGCGCGTGGCGCGGCGCCGGTCGGCGGCGGCTCGCCGAGGTTGGCCTCGTAGAGCGTGAGGTAGCGGCGCAGGGCGGCTGGCGCGAGACGGACGCCGAGGTCGCCGCCGCGGTCCTCGAAGTCGTCGGAGCTGAACATGCGGCGGCTGAGCACGGACAGGGTCAGGCGATCGATCACCGGCGCGCCGTGCGGCTCGAGCAAGTCCAACGCCAGGCTGGAGCGGCCGTAGCGCAGACCGTGGAAGTAGCCGATGCGGGGATCGAAGCCGGCGGCCTCGAGCCGGCTGGCGATCTCGTTGCCGAGGAGGACGTAGCCGAGGTTCAAGAGCGCGTTGGCGGCGTTGTGCCACACCGCCACCCAAGCCAGAAAGGTGATGAGGGTCGACCTCCGGGTGAACGCGCCCGAGTGGTCGACGCACAGCGATCCATCGTTGTAGACGTGGGGCGCGCCGGCGCGAACCGCGGGATCGAGCAGATAGGCCCGGGGCAGAACGCCCTCGCCGTAGCCCGGCGGCAGCTCGACCAGCACCTGGTAGCGGCCGCGCAGCGTCGACGTCGGGCCGATGCCGCCCACGGCGAAGGCGGTGCCGTCGTCGTCGACGTCGAGGGCGAAGCCCGGATACTCGCGGTCGAGCAGCGCCTGCTCCTTCAACGCGCGCTTCTCGCCGTCGGGTGTTCCGTAGAACGGCGCGGCGCCCCAGTCGTGGGGTTTGACGTACACCCCCTCGGCAGCGCCGTCCGGGCTCTGGCGGCTCGCGACGGCGAGGGGCTTGCCGTCGGCGCCGTCGATCACCTGGCCGCCGACCACCCGGACCGGCCGGCCCTCGCGCAGCCGTCGGCGAAACTCTTCGATGCGTTGCGGGGTCATCTCGCTCTCCTCCACGCGCGTCGATCGCGCCGGGAGAGCATCCGTCGCGCGGGCGCGGCCGGCGGTTAATGAACCTCGCCGGGCGCCGCACTGGCCGGAACCAGCGCATACAGCCCGCGGCGAATGCGGCACAGCCGCACTGGTGCGCCGGTCACGATCAGCCGGCGCGCGAGCTTGGCCAGCGCGTCGACGGTCTGCTTGAGCCCCGGCTCGTCATCGTCCTTGCCGACCGCTGCGGCCAGCGCGCGGATCGGCAGCGTCGCCGGCGAGGCCGCGGCCAACGCCAGGTACAGCGCGTGGTCCGTCGGCGACAATCCGGGCGCGGCCGCAGCGTCGGCCGGCTCGCCGAGGAGATCCCACAGGGTACCCTCGAGCCGCGGCACCGACGGCTGCTGGTCGGGGCCGATCAGGTACAGCCGATGGTCGGCAATCCGGAGCTCGATCCCCACCGCCGCCAGGGCGCGATTGGCGTGGTTGCGCGTGACGGCCAGCAACGCTCGCCGCTCGTCGTCGCGCAGTCGCGGCTCGTCCCGCTGGCTCTGCCACGCCAGCGGGCGCTCCCCGGCGCCGGCGGTGGCGAGCTGATCGGCGTCGGCCTTGAGCTGCTTCCAGTGATGGACCGGCAGGCCCGCGTCCCCGGCGATGGCGACCGCGACACACAGCTCGGCCTCGGCCTTGGTGAGGCGGGCCCAGCGATCGCCGCAGCGCAGCGCGAGCCGCGACAGCTCGAGCACCTGCTCCCCGGCCGCCTCGGTCGGCAGGGCCGTGACCAGCACCGCCTGCGTGGCGAGCTGCCACGGTGCGGGCATCCGCGGGGCGGGGCTCGGCGGTGCGGCCGGCAGCAGGTCCGCGGCGGCCGGCAGCCCGTCGCGGACGTCGCCCACCGCCGCGAACCGGGCCCGCAGCTCCTCGCCGATCTCCGGCGGCACGTCTTCGGCATCGCGCACTCGCTGCCACTCCGGCGCGCTCGCGATCTCGAGCAGCTCGTCGGCCGGCAGCGTCAGCACGGCGTCGACCGAGACCCCGAGCGCGGCCAGCCTCCGTCGGGCCACCTCGGGCCGGACCGCCGGGGCGAAGGGCGGCGCGGCCAGGCGGGCTCGCCGCGGATCGTCATCGGTCAGCCGGGCCGCGAATCGCCCGGGGTAGATGAGGCAACGCCGGCCCGCAGCGGTCGGCTCGGCCTCGTGTCCGAGGGCGCCTCCGTCGAGATACAACGCTTGGGCGAACGCCGCGATCCGCGCCAGCTCTCTCGGCGACGCCGAGTCCCGCAGGCGTGCCAGGTGCGCGAACACGAAGTCTCGGTCCACCCGTACGCCCGAGTCGAGCCCGCGGTCGACCCAACCGAGCATTCGCCGATCGATCCGCCCGGCGCGAGGAGCCTCCTGGAGATAGAGCCGCATGCGCTCGACGAACACGTCGACCTGGACCCGCACACTTCGGCGCACGTTCCAGCGGCGGGACAGGAGCTTGGTGTACCGGCGCTGCAGCTCGTCCAGTGCGCGGCGCCGCGTCACCGCGTCGCGGCCGGTGGCCCGCGATGACCGGCCTAGCAACTGTCGACCCGCTCGCGCAGATACTCGTGCGGATCCGCAGCGCGCTCGTCGGCGGTCGTCGTCAGCCTGCCCGCGCGAACGAAGGGGGCCAGGTGCTCGAAGATGGGCAGGGCCAAGGAATGCTCGAGGAGATTCCCGGGCTGGACGACCACGACCTCGGCGAGCATGCACGACAGGGAGACCTCGCCCAACGCCGCGCGGAGATCGGCGGCAGTCTGGCCCATACCAGCGAACGGGTCGAGCTCACCGTAGTACAGGATGTGCAAGGGGTCAATCCGGGGGCTCGAGGTGTCCGAGGCGTGCGCTCCAGTCGAGCAGGATGTCTGCCGTCTCGTTTGGTCGCTCGGCGTGCAGCCAGTGATTTGTCTCGGGCACGGTGGCGACGTCTGCGCCCGTGGCGGCGAGCGTAGCCACGGGCGAGGCGCACGCCGCTCGCGAGTCGGTCGAGGCGAGGTAGATCCGCGGCAGCGCCAGCCGCGCGAAGCGGCCGGAAAACTCGACCTGGCGAGCCACCAACTCACCCGCCAGGGCCCAGAACATGGAGGGTGGGGTCCGGCGGAGATTCGCCAGGTAGGTCTCTTCGATCGCCGAGCGCGACGCGGCGCCGGTCAGCTCGGCCAGCAGGCGGCCGTAGCCGTCTCCGGCGGCCGCATACCCGCGTACGACGTCGGCGTCGCCCGGGCGGATCGATCCCTCGATCAGGGCGACGCCGCGCACTCCCTCGAGTTGTTCCGCCAGCGCGATCGCGACCAAGCCGCCCAGCGAGTGCCCGACCAAGAGCCAGCCCGTCTCGGGCCGAGTGGCGGTGCGCACCGCCCGCGCCACCGCGGTCGCCGCCGTCTCGATCGTGGCCATCGCCGGCTCGGCGTCCACGAGCTCCGTGAGATCGGGCACCATGACGCTGTCGCCGTGCGAGCGGAGCTGATCGGCCAGGCCCGTCCAGGTCGAGGGGCCGTCACCCAGGCCATGCAGCAGGATCCATGAGGGACGCGAGATCATCACCACCAGTATGATCGACATTGGGCGCGGCGCCTCTCGCCTCCGCGCCGGGGTCATTGACGAGCCACCGCCCGCTTGACAGGACCACCGCCGAAGCCGAGGATCATTAGCGGCTCATGTGGCAACCGAATAGCTGCAACACGTATCAGGTGGCTGCCACCGCTGACCCCGATCTCCTCTGTCGAGAGGGGGGGGTCAGCGGTCTCGCCAACGTATCGAAAGGACGGCGAATTCCGGTGACGTGCCCGCGCCCGTGCGGGTCAAGTCGAGCCCGGCGACCGCAAGTTCGCCGGGGTCAGCGGATCCTGACCTCCAACCTGGCGAATGGACGAGGGAATTACGGGCGGCTCCGTCGGCAGCCACTCCCCGTATCAGGGGATTGAGACTAGTGCATCTCGCACTTGCCCGTCTTCCGGTTGACGGCCGTCGGCAGCCACTCCCCGTATC
>JAYVRN010000451.1:0-5029 GCA_043776275.1 Myxococcales bacterium
GAAGATCGATCGGGTGCGCCTTCTGCGCACTGTGCGCACGAGAGCGCGTTCTCGACGCCAAGATCGCCTCGATCGACGAGGCGGCGTGTAGTCACGCAAGAATGCAGTCAAGGAGATTCGACGAGCGCCGAGATCTCTTCGTCCGGATCTCGGACAGAACCCATGCGACCAGGTGGGCCGGTCCACGACCCAGTCCCTGCAGGGGCTGAGCGCAGGTCACACACGAGTTGGATCGCGACTCGGTCCCCGCGAGGCTCGAACGGCATCACCCTGCCGCCGAGCTTCCTGCCTTCCGGAGCTTCCCTGAGCGCAACGCGCTCAGGTCCGGAGGCCACGCGTATGCGCCACGGGCCGCGTCGTCGGCACGAGCACGCGTCAGTCCCCGCAGGGCTCGAGCAGGCTGACCACGGCGCGCTCGGTCCGGAGGTCACGCGCATCCGCCACGGGCCGCGTCATCGGCACGAGCACGCGTCAGTCCCCGCGGGGCTCAAGCAGGCTGGCCACAGCGCGCTCGGGTCCGGAGGGCGCGCGCATATGCCGCGGGCCGCATCGTCGGCACGAGCACAGGACACCGGGCGCTACGCGGCACCCAGTTGCAGTACCTCCTGGCCTCCGGCTTGTGCGAGCGCCGCGCGCTCGGGTCCGCAGGTCACGCCCATACGCCACGGGCCGCGTCGTCGGCACGAGCACGCGTCAGTCCCGTCGCCCTGTTCGTGGACGACGACTGCGATCGCGCGAAGATCGACTACGTGCTCACCTCCGACGCCGGCCAGCCACGGCAGGAGCTGCGAGAGCTCCAGCCGAACCCACGCCGTCGTCGTCGACTGACCTACGCCAGCAGCTCCGGCGCCGCGAACAGCTGCGTCAACCGGTGCGCGAATCTCCCGGCCGCCGCGCCATCGATCAGCCGGTGATCGAACGTGGCGCACAACCGGAGCACCGGGCGTACCTCGACGCGGTCGCCGACCGCCCACGGACGCGGACGGATCTCGGGCACGAGGATCAGCATCGGGCATCGCGCGAGCGGCACGAACGGTGCGAACGCCGAGTCGATGCCGAACATCCCGACGCTGGTCACGATCGCCGAGCCGAACGGATCGCTCGGCATGCCGTGCGCGGAGAGGTCGAGGTGGAGCTCGTTGACGAGGACATCCGACAGCCAGGTCGCGGGCCGCGCGAGCCACCACGGCACCTGCCGGAGCGCCCGGCGGCTCTGCTGATAGGCCACATCCTTGCCGCCGCGGATCTTGCGCACCCGGTCGGCGAGCTCGGTGGCGAGCGCGGCGAGTGGCTTCTGATCGGCCCGATCGATGCGCGCGCCCGAGAGATCCTTGTTGCCCTCGGTGGCGACCGTCACGAACACATCGATGGTGGAGCGCTGCTCGAGCCGGCCGCCGAACCGGATCTTGCCGTTGATCTCCGGCTGATCGTGGAGCGCGAGCGCGACGGCGCGGGCAACGAGGTGCGTGACGGTCAGGCGCACGCCGGTGACGCGCTGATGCTCGGCGAGAAACGCGAGAGGCTCGGTCGCATCGGCATCCATGCTGCCGTAGATCGACGGATTGCTCGGCGCGCGCCACATCGCGGCGGCCATCCGGCGGAACGAGGAGGCGTTCTCGATCGGCGTGAAGGTGCTCACGCGCCCCCCCGGATCGTGGCGTGGTGGAAGCCGAGGCGCGGATCGGAGAGCCGGCCGAGGTGCTTGTAGAACGTGGAGATCGCGGGGAACGGCACGCGCCTGTGCACCTGCAGATCGGGGTACGTGTAGACGATCACCTCGTTGAGCCCGCGATGCGCGGAGAGCAAGAAGCGGCGATCGGGCGATAGGCCGAGGCCGTAGCTGCCGTCGATCGCCGAGCCGCCCGCGATCCGGACGGCCTTGACGAACCAGTGGGTGGCGCTCGGGAGGTTCACGCGGGCCAGCACCTCGACGAGGTTGCCCACGCCGGCGCGCCATGCGCCGAGCTGGCGCCGTGCCGAGGGGCGCTCGTCGATCCAGTGCACGTGGCGGAACTCGGCGAGCTGCACGCGCGCGAGCACGCCCGAGGCGCAGCAGTTGTAGATCACCTCGTCCTCGGTGACGATCACGTCGGAGGTCAGCGCACCCGGCAAATCTTTGGGGATCGCGAGGTGGCGCGTCACGCTCGCCGAGGCGGCATCGATCTCGAACAGGTAGTTCTTGAAGTGCGCGATCGCGTACTCGGTGAAGTCCCCGTCCTGCGGGATGCAGCGCTGGGTCGGGACGTAGCAGACGTCGCGCGTGGGGTGCATGCCGAGGTGCCACGCGGTGGCGGGCAGCGAGACCAGGCGCGAGGTGCCGGTCGAGAGATCGAACACGCCAACCTGGTTCGCATACTGATGATCGATGTCCATCGCGCCGTAGACGAGGTAGCGGCCCGAGGGGGAGCGCTTGATCGCGTGAGGCAGCGTGACGCCGTGGGCGCCGAGCCGCTCGGGGTGCTCGAGATCAGCGAGCGCGAACCGCCACAGCTCCGGCCCAATGGCGGTGACGAAGTGCGCGTCGTCGAGCCACACCACGTGGGTCTGGCTCTCGTAGAACAGCTTCGGTGCGCGGAACCGCAGCGTGGAGATCCGCGTGATCTCGGCGAGCGTCCGCGGATCGAAGAACACGAGCTGCTGGGACAGGTTGCCGAGGAAGCCGACGGTGCCGCCCGGCGACAGCTGGACGGCGTGCCCGCCTGCCACACCGTCGTAGAACTTCACCTCGGGCTCCCAATGATCGCGCTCGGGATCGCAGCGGAGCCGCGCGATGCCGGCGAAGCCCTCGAAGCCGTTGAGGCCGTGACCGTCGAGGGCGATGAAGAAATCGAAGCTCATGCATGCGTGGTACCGCGGCCGCGCGGAGCGGGCTCCCATGAGCGCGCCAACCACTTACAGATTTGCGCCACGACGCGTACACTCGTCCGGGATGAGGTTGGTGGTCGTCGTGCTGAGCTTGCTGTGCGGCTGCGATGCCGTCTGGGGCTTCGATCAGGGCGCGTGTTACGGCCGCAACGGAGACGGCGGTGCGGGCCTGCTCCAGGTCTGCGTCGGTGACGTCCCGGCGTGGACCCACCCGGCGAGCATCAACACCAGCGGCTCCGATTGCGCACGCGTGGTGCGGCAGAGCGATGTGGATATGAGCGAGGCCTGCGTGATCTTCGCGGACTCGATCGTGATCGATGGCGCGCTGGAGATCCGTGGGAGCCGGCCCCTCGTCCTCGTCGCGGTCACGGAGCTGACCCTCGCCGTCGATGTTCGCCTCAGCGCGAAGCACGGCCCCGCGGCGATGCCCGATTCGCTCGCCGGTCCCGGTGGCAACGGCGCGGGATGCGTGTCGACGACCATCGCCGGCAAGTCCTCGACCAGGGGTGGGGGTGGTGCGGCCGGTGCCTCGTTCGGCGGCGAAGGCGGAGCCGGTGGAGGCGCCTTTGGTACGCCGAACAGCGGCGGTGTGGCGAAGGTCGTCGCGCCGCTCGGTGTCGTGCGTGCGGGGTGTGGAGGTGGGCGCGGGGGTAGTGGCAACGGCGCGGGCGGTCAGGGTGGAGCAGGTGGCGGAGGGCTGTACCTGATCGCCGGCACTTCGATCACGATCGCCGCAGGGATCGATGCCTCGGGCGCGGGCGGCCTCGGCGGCGGGGACAGCACGAGCGGTGCGGGCGGCGGCGGGGGTGGTGGCTCAGGCGGGCTGATCGGGTTCGATGCGCCCGAGATCTTGATCGAGAGCGGTGCGCGTGCGGTCGCGAACGGAGGAGGTGGAGGCGGTGGAGGCGCTGCGACCAACGGCAGCGATGGCGAGGATCCAGGTCCAACGTCGCCAGCCTCGACCGCCGCGGCGGGTGGGCTCGGTGGCACCGGAGGCGCGGGTGCGGGCGGCAACGGTGCCGCAGGCGCGCTCCCTGCGGTCGCAGGAGAGAACACGCTCGTGATGGTCCCGGGCGCTGGTGGCGGTGGCGGTGGGGCGGGGTACATTAAGATGTTCGCGAGGACGATCACCGACGACGGTGGCGCGTTCTCGCCGCCGTACGAGACGCGGTGACCGCGATGCGGGCCGCGGCCGATGCCGAGGACTACCGGCGCGATCCGGTGGGGACCTTCGTCGCGCAGCCGAGCGCCCTGGTGTTCTGTGCGCGACGAACGTTGTGGGGCTTCGCGTTGTGGGGCCGTCCGACGGAGAGCGACCTCAAACGGATCGTGCCGCTGCTCGCGCTCGAGCTCGCATCGGACGCCGCGCCGCACGCGTCGCTGGTCGACGTCCGGAGGCTCGAGGCGGGCGATCCCCGGGCGTTCGCCGTGCTCACGCGCTACCTGCGGACCAACTTCGCGGCCTTCCGCGCACAGGTGACTCGCCTCGCGCTGGTGCGGCCGCCGGGGTTACTCGGTGCGACGGTCGCGGGCTTCTACCAGGTGGAGGGGGCGCCCTACCCGGTGCGGGTGTTCGACGATCTTCCGGCGGCGAGTACGTGGCTGCGCGCGGGTGATCTCGCCTCCTCGCTCGATGCGGCGATCTCGGCCGCCAGCGCGATGTCCCCGGCACTGATGCAGCTCCGGCGGTGGCTCGATGCTCACCTCGACGACGCGACCCTACCTCGCGCCGCTCGCGCGGTGTCACGCGCTCCGCGTAGCCTCCAGCGCGATCTCACGGCGGCCGGCACCACGTTCCACGGCGAGCTCGACGCCGCGCGGATCCGCCTCGCGAAGCGGCTCCTCGTGGAGAGTGACTCACCGGTGACCGAGATCGCCTACGACGTGGGCTGCGCGTCGCCGCAGCACTTCTCGACGCTATTCCGGCGCGTCACCGGCGAGACACCTTCGAGCTGGCGGGCAGATCGCGCTACCAGGTGAGGCGCAGATCGAGCTCGGTGACGCCGGTACTCGCGGGGAACTTCGTCGTGCGGAGCACCTCGGTGACGCAGGTCGCCGTGGGATCCGTGATGCTCTGAACCGCCACGATCCCAGAAGGTGTGACGAGGAGGTGAGCGCGGAGATCGGCGACGCCGTGCGCACACGCACCGAGTGCGGCGGTGCG
>JAYVRN010000452.1:0-18767 GCA_043776275.1 Myxococcales bacterium
TACGGCAACTTCCGGTTCCTGCTCGATCAGCTGCTCGGGGTCTCGTGGATCACGCCGCACATCGAGGCGCCGCGCTGCGAGTACCTGCGGGAGCACTAGGGGACGGTTTCAACTTGAGCAACGTGCGATCTCCAAGGCGTTGATTTCCCTCACGGCGCGTTCCGCGCTGCTGCACGCCCACGTTGATTCGCCGCCGCTCGCCCGTGCTAGCGTCCGCGCGTGCTCGACGGCCTGTTCGTGACTCCCGCGGTCACCGCGATCACCGAGGCGCTCGCGTCGGCCGGCGCCGAGGGCAAGCTCGTGGTCGTGGGGAACGCGAAGCTCGCCGCGGCCCTCAAGGCCAAGCACGACGTCACCGCCGTGGGCTTGTCCCCGCGCGCCGCGAAGAAGCTCGACGCGCTGCTGGCGGACACCAGCTCGCTCGAGGCGGGCTCGGTCGCCGCGGTGATCGGCGTCGATGTCACCGATGACGACGGCTGGGAGCCGATGCTGCGCGAGTGGTCGCGCGTGGTCCGAGATGGCGGGGCGATCGTGCTCGTCGATCGCGGCCACGCCGACGAGGCGAGCCGACGCGCGCTGTGCGCCGGGCTCACCGAGATCGAACAGCGGCACGCGGGCCGCGCGGTCGTCACCAGCGGTCTCGTCAGCCACCTGGAGCTCGGCTGAACCGGTTGGCCCTCGCTGCCTGCGGTCGCGTCCACGCGCGGTGATCACACCGGCGGGCGGTCGTCTTCGGGTGCCTTGTCCTTGTTCGGGGGCCGGAAGATCAGATCCATCTGCGGACCGTGCGTGCCCTTGCTGTGGTCACCGCGATCACTCGCCTTGACCCCCGCCGGCAGCACCCACGGGATCTCGGGGTTCGGGAAGTTCTTCGCCGCCTCGTACATGTAGCGCGCCCACAGCGGGACCACGGTCATGTACGCGGCATCGCTCTTGCCGAGCGCGCGCTCCTTCTTGTCATCGCCCATCCACACCAGCGTGGTGAACTTCGACGTGTACCCGATGAACAGCGTGTCGTGCGTGCTGCTCGAGGTGCCGGTCTTGCCCGCGGCGTTGATCTGCGTGGCGCGCAGCACGTTCGCGAAGCCATAGGTCACCTCGTGGGCGAGCAGCTTGGAGGTCAGGTAGCCGGTGCGCGGGGAGATCGCCTGCGGCGCCGCGATCCCACCGAGCGCGGCGAACCGATCGAAGCGGTCGCTCGCGGCGAGGTGAGGATCGTCCGCGAGCGTGTTGTCCTCGACGGTGTTGCCCTCGCGATCGAGGATGCGGCGCACGTAGATCCAGCTCTTCTCCTTGCCCTTGGGCCGCGGCCACCACGCGCCGTTGCGGGCGAACACGGTGAACGCCCGGGTCATCTCGTCGAGCTTGCTGCACGAGGCGCCGAGGGCGAGCGCATCATCCGCGAAGATCTTCGTGGTGAAGCCGAGGCGCCGCGCCCAGTCCTCCACGTTCTTCGCGCCGAGGCGCTGGAACAGATCCACCGAGGGGATATTCTTCGAGAACACCAGCGCGTACTCGAGCGTGACGTCCCCATCCATCGTGTCGCCGAGGTTGGTGGGTGACCACTCCTCCCCGGTGTCGGGATCGACGATCTTCGTCGGCACGTCGTTCAGCACGGTGTCGAAGCCGTAGCCCTGGTCGAGGCCGAGCGCGTAGTAGATCGGCTTGTACGTCGAGCCCGGCTGGCGACACGCCTGCACCGCGCGGTTGAACACCGAGCGGTCGTAGTCATATCCACCGACCATCGCCACCACGTACCCGTTGTGGTGATCGGCCGTGAAGATCGTCGCCTGCGGGTGTGGCACCTGCTCGAGCCGCACCACGTCGGTGTGCTTGTCGTCCCACTCGTGCTGATCGTCGCTGCCGATCCACGCCGGGTTCTTGGTGTCGGGCAGGTTCCAGTCGCGGTATCGGCCCACGGTCCGCACCTCGCGCGTCACCCACACCACGTACCCGACCTTGAGGGCCTGGTTGACGCTGTCGATCTGCACATCGTTGTCCGCGTTCCCGGCCTGCCACTTCGACGCCCAGCGCATGTTGCGTAGCGGCAGCGAGAGCTTGCGATCGCCGACCAGCACGGTCGCCTCTTCGCCGGTGACCTTGTCCACGAGCGCGAGGTACCGCTTGCCGGGCGTCAGCGGCGCTGTGCCGTACAGCTTGCGCTGCCTGTCGAGGAACATGTCCTTGGCGGGGCCATCGATCCGCCACTCCGGTCCTCGCCAGCCCTGGCGCTTGTCCTGGTGGCGCGCGCCGAAATCGATGTTGTCGTACGCACTCGCCTCCCACGCGGGCTCGGCGGCGGTCTCGATCGAGAGGCCGTTGGCGAACATCGCATCGTTGCCGTAGACGTCGGTGACGTACCGGCGCACGTGCTCGGCGTAGTACGGCATCCGATCGGGGAACACATCGCGATACAGGTTGAGCTTGATCGGCTCCTGCTTCGCGGCGGCGACCTCCTCGGCGGTGGCCAGCCCGTACCCGGCCATCTTGTCGAGCACGATGTTGCGGCGCTCGATCGCCAGCTTCTGCCGATGGATCGGCGAGTACAGCGTGGGCGCCTTCGCGAGCCCCGCGATCATCGCTCCCTCGGCGAGCGTCAGCTGATCGAGATCTTTCTGGAAGTAGCGATGCGCCGCGGCACCCACGCCCCACGCGCCGGCCCCGAGGTAGATGTGGTTGAGGTAGACCGAGAGGATCGCCTGCTTCGAGTACTGCGCCTCGAGCCGGCGTGCGACGATCGCCTCCTTGCCCTTGCGCGACAGGCTCTTCTCGCTGCCGAGGAACTGCTTCGCGACCTGCTGCGTGATCGTCGATCCGCCCTGCGCGAAATCACGGGCCGTGATGTTCGCCCACACCGCGCGCGCGATGCCCTTGAAGTACAGCCCGCGGTGCCCGTAGAAGTCGTGGTCTTCGACGGCGAGGAACGCATCGACCAGCCGCTTCGGCATCCGCTCGTACGGCACGAGCTCGCGCCACTCCTTCGCGAACTCACCGAGCAGCGTCCCGTCCGCCGCGTACATCCGGGTCACCGCAGGGGCGACCTTGGCGTACCGCCGGAGATCGGGCACCGGCGGCGCGTTGACCGAGAAGTAGCCGTAGACGCAGAGCGCCGAGAACACGAGCGACGCCACGATCACCAGCGCGGCGAAGCCATAGAGCTTGCCGATCCAGTAGAACACCCCACCATCGGCACGGTTCGCGATCACGACGCGCTCGGCCTTGTCGAGCGGAGGATCGCCGGGGGGACTCACGGCAGGCTTCACGGCGGCTCAGTTAGCCACGGCGCGCGCACGCACGGCAAGTGCTACGCTACCCGACGAAATGGCAGCACGGTGGACCATCCTCGTCGGGGTCGCGGCGATCTCCGGAGGTATCGCGTGGTTCGCCCTTCGTGACGGTGGTTCCTCGGCCGAGGACCCTGCCAAAATTGCTCCCGAAGGTTCAACTCACCTGGGCGCTGGTGCCGGCGCCACCACCAGCGCCGCGGGCTCCGGCTCCGCGGGCCGGACCGGCAAGATCGACCAGACGCCCCTCCAGCGCCCGCTAGCCGCCGGGAGCGCGGCAGCGCTGGCACCGCAGAACACCGCCTTCGAGGCCGAGGATCGTGATCCCTCGTGGGCGCCGGAGACCGAGGCGGACATCAAGGCCCGCTTCAAGTACCTGCGCGGCGGCCGGCTCGATGCCGTGGAGTGCCGGCAGGACCAGTGCCTGCTGACGATGAGCGGCACCGAGGAGGAGATGTCGCGGACGATCGCCGAGCTCGAGACGCCCGCGGGCCTGCGCGACTATGCCGAGCGGATCTTGCTCGGCGGCCCGGAGGTCGCGAACGGCAAGATGACCCTCAAGGTCACCGCGTACTTCGATCGCAGCGCGAAGCCGAACTGAGCCTCGCGGGAGCCACGTGCGGCCATCCTCGATCTCCTGCGAGCGGACGCCGAGCGTCTCGTGCTTGCCCTCGACGAGCCCGCCGCATCAGCCTCCGGCCGCCACGTTCCCCGAGTCGCCGCCGTCGTCGTTCGAGCCGCCCGCGTTCGTGTGCGAGCTCTGCCGATCGAGCTAGTTGCCGGTCGTCGAGTTCGAGAACCCGGCCGAGGGGCTTCGGCTCACGTTGTCCCCTTCGGCGAGCACCTTCATCGAAGCACTCACGATCTGGGTCTTGCCCATCACCGAGCCCGAGACGACGCCACCCGTGGTCCCCGCGTTGTCACCGGAGGACTGGCCGATCTCCTGGGTCTTGGGCGCACCGCCCCCGGGTGCCTTGTCGGCACTGCCGACGTTTGGATAGGGAACCGCGACCGGCCCTCCACCCGTCGGCGTAGCGCACACGTCACTGGACGCCTGGTGCTCGCCAGCGGATTCGTGGACCTGCAACGCGCTGGTCACGAACTGGTTGCCGTACAGCTGCTGCGCGGCAGCGATCGCCACGTCGCGTAGCTTTCCGCTCAGCGTGGCGACGATGGCGTGGAATCGCTGCGGATCGCCGTGGGCGCTGGCCGCCAGCCGATTCCCTTGCTCGGTCAGCGTCTCGTGCGGGGCGTCTTGCTTGCCCTGGTCGGGCGCATGACGATCGTGGTCGCGCTTGTCCTCGTGCTTCACTCCACCCTCCTGGCGAGTCCCACCGCGCCGCGTACGTACGCCGTCTCGGGGGTCAGGCCGCCGCGGCCGCGAGATCCGCGATCGGGCTGTCGCCGGCGAGGCTCTGGAGGCAGCGCACCAGGTGCGCGCGGATCTTGTGCTTCTTCGAGTAGACCGTCTTCAGGCTGATCTGCATCGCGGAGGCGATCTCTTCGGCCTCCATGCCCTGCTTGTAATACAGCTCGACGAAGTGGCGATCCTTCTCCGTGAAATCGGAGAGCAGATCGTTCAGGTGGCCCCAGCGCTCCTTCTCGATCAGCAGATCGAGCGGCGTGCGATCGCACTCCTCGTGCGGATCGAGCTGGCCATCGACCTTGTCGAGGAGCGGACGGCGACCGGCGCCACGCAGGAAGTCGTACGCGGCGTTGACCGAGATCATGCCGATCCACGAGCCGAGCTTGGTGCCGCGGGCCGGGTTGTAGATGCGGAGCTTGTGCATCTCATCGCGCACCAGCTGCATCATCACGTCGGCGTAGATCTCATCGAGGTCCGCGCTGCCGAGCGACGGCGCGTACTTCAGGGTCACCTTGGTGATGCACCGATAGATCAGGGGACGAAAGCGGCGGACCAGCTCGGCCCAGCCGCGGGCGTCACTTCGGAGGACAAACTTCAGGAGCTCGCGGTCGGTCCAGTCAGCGGCGTGCTTGGGCGTACGAGCGAGAAGTGCCATGACAGGACGTAGAGCACCCTCCGTGCCGACACCTAACTAGCCGAAATCATTGTCGGCTTGAAACTATCCACAGGTGCACTCCACCAATGGTTGGTGAAATCGACCAGGTGAGGGTCGGGGGAAGGGAAGGAGGCGATCCCTACCTTCGTAGGAAACACTCCCGCGGACGCTTCCCACCGAGGTGTAGGTATCGCGTCGCGTTACCGTGCCCGGATGTTCGGTCCGCACGATGGTCGACGCGTCAAGGTCCCCCCCTATCGCCGGATGATGGCGTTCCTGATGCGGCGGCGAAACGAGTCCGCCGTCTACTTCGAGCACACGCTGGATCTCTCGCGCACGTTGCCGTGGCTGGCCGAGTGGAATCAGGCTCACCCCGGCGCACACGCCACGGTGTTCCACCTGGTGCTGCACTCGCTCGCCTCCGTGCTCCACGAACGCGAGCGGCTCAATCGCTTCACGGTCGGCAGGAAGACCTATCAGCGCACCGGCGTGTTCCTGTCGTTCGCCGCGAAGCCGCAGAGGTCCGACGACGCTCCGCTGCGCACGATCAAGCGCGGGTTCGTGCCGGGCGAGGTGTTCGCCGAGGTCGTGGCGGGCACGGGTGGCGAGGTGAACAGCGCCCGGACCACCAAGCGCACCGCGATGGACAAGGAGCTCGGGATCCTCCTCGCACTCCCAGGCTTCCTGCTCGCGTTCCTGCTCGGCGTGATGAAGTGGCTGTACGCGTGGGGCCTCGCGCCGCGCTCGCTCGTCGATACCGATCCGCTGTACGCCAGCGCGTTCCTCGCGAACCTCGGCTCGATCGGGTTGCCCGCCGCCTACCATCACCTCTACGAGCACGGGAACTGCCCGCTATTCGTGACGCTCGGCCGGATCGAGGATGCGCACCTCACGCTCAAGTACACGTACGACGAGCGCGTCGAGGACGGCCTGTACTGCGCCACCAGCCTCGAGTTGCTCAAGCAGCGGATCGAAGATCCCGCGAGCATGGCCTGAGAAGACCGGAGAAGGCCTGACAACGCACCTCCCAACCCGGCCGGGTGATCGAAGTCGTGGACGTGATCGGATCTGCGATCTCGGCCGGGCCCTTGCGAGGTTTCGAGATCGGCGAGCTCGCGCCCCCGCTGGTCAGGCCTTGGCCACCGCGGAGTCCCAGCGCTTCAGGTGCTCCGCGATCCGCGCGCGATCGGCGGTGGGCTTGAACCGCCGCTGCTCGCGCCACGTGGCGCGGACCTCGTCCTGATCCTTCCACACGCCGGTGCCGAGCCCGGCGAGGAACGCGGCGCCGAGCGCGGTGGTCTCCACCACTTCGGGGCGCGAGATCTCGACGCCGAGCACGTCGCTCTGGAACTGCATCAGCAGATCGTTCGCGGAGGCGCCGCCATCGACCTTGAGCACGGTCAGCGGGCGACCGGCATCGCGCTCCATCGCGCGCAGGATGTCCACGTTCTGCAGCGCGATGCCCTCGAGCGTGGCACGCGCGATGTGCGCACGCGTGGTGCCGCGGGTGAGGCCCATGATCGCGCCCCGGCCCTCCGGTCGCCAGTGCGGTGCGCCGAGGCCGGCGAACGCGGGGACCACGATCACGCCGCCCGAGTCCGGCACCGAGGCCGCGAGCGCCTCGATCTCCTTGGCCGAGGAGAAGAACTGCAGCCCATCACGCAACCACTGCACGGCCGCGCCGGCGATGAACGCCGAGCCCTCGAGCGCATAGCGCAGCTCTCCGGTGGCGAGCTTCCAGGCCACGGTGGTCAGCAGGCCGGACTTCGACGCCACGGCGCGATCTCCGGTGTTCATCAGGATGAACGCGCCCGTGCCGAACGTGCACTTCGCATCGCCGGGCGTGAAGCACGCCTGCCCGAACAGCGCGGATTGCTGATCTCCGGCGAGGCCCGCGATCGCGATGCCATCGGGCAGGCCGCGCACGCCCTTGGTGGTCCCGATGGTCCCGCTCGACGCAACGACCTGCGGCAGCACCGAGCGAGGCACGCCGATCAGCTCGAGCAGCTCGTCGCTCCACGCGAGGGTGTGGAGATCCAGCAACAGCGTGCGAGAGGCATTGGTGACATCGGTCGCGTGGACGGTGCCGCCCGTGAGCCGGTTCAGCAGGTAGCAATCGATCGTGCCGAACGCGATCTCGCCCGCGCGCGCGCGAGGGGCCAGGCCGTTCACGTGATCGAGCATCCAGCGGACCTTGGTGCCGGAGAAGTACGGATCCAGCGTGAGCCCGGTGAGCTCCTTGACGCGCGCCTCCTTGCCCGCCGCCTTGAGCTCGGCGCAGCGGTCCGCGGTGCGGCGGTCCTGCCAGACGATCGCGTTGTGGACGGGCTTGCCGGTCTTGCGATCCCACAGCACCGAGGTCTCGCGCTGGTTCGTGATCCCGATCGCGGCGATCGACGCGGGATCGATCCCCTTCAGCGCGGCCTGGAGCGCGAACGTCACGGAGCTCCAGATGTCCTCGGGATCGTGCTCCACCCAGCCGGGCGTTGGATAGATCTGACGGAACTCCTGGTAGCCGCGACCTCGCAGCTGGAGCTTCTCGTCGAGGACGAGCACGGTGGAACCGGTGGTCCCCTGGTCGATCGCGATCACGTGGCGCATGGCTGGTCTTTCGTCTTGCGTAGGAAGTCCACGACCTCGGCGGCGACGATCTCGCGCTCGACGTCGACTGCGATCAGATGATAGCTGCGCGGCAGGATCCGCATGCGCCGCGCATGGGTGCGCTCGGCGATCCGCTGTGCGCACGCCACGGGGGCGGTGTGATCTTGCGTGGCATGGAGGACGAGCACCGGCTGCGTGATCGCCGGGAGTGCGTCATCGGTGAGCTTCATGAAGGTCATCAGCTGCGCGAGCGCCCGCGTGGGGACTCCGTCGTAGCAGGGGTTCTCGGCCTTGCTGCGGGGATCGCGGACATCCGATCCACCGAGCTTGGGCAGCCGGCGCACTCCCGCGAGCGGGCCTCCGGGCCGGGTCCAGCGCGCCGCACGCGCCGACAGCCCTTCGAGCCACAAGGGTGCCGCGAGCGACGCGACGCTGACGACGTCCGCGCGGTGGCTGGCAACATAGAGGGCGAGCAGGCCACCAAGCGATTGCCCGACGAGCGCGATCTGGCGGCACCGCCGTCCGAGGTCGTCCACGGCCCGTTCGACGCACGCGACCCAGTCCTCCCACCTCGTCTCGTCGAGCTCGGCCAGGGACGTGCCGTGGCCAGGGAGGCGAGGTGCGCACACCGTGTACCCGGCGTACCCGAGCTGCCGGCCAAGGTACCCGACCTCGTAGGGCGTGCCGGTGAACCCGTGAAGCAGGACCACGCCCATCTCGCCGTCTCCGACGAGATCGAACGCCTCGCTCGAAGCGTGGTGCCCAACCACGTCGCCGGCTTATCACACCGTCGCACACATTGACAGGTTGGAGGCCTTGCGGTCAGATCGACAAAGCAGCGCAATCCCGACGAGTTGAGCGCCAGCACGCAATGTCAGAGTGGAAGACTCGCATCACGAAGGTCCAGGTCGTCAAGCCGACCAAGGAAGCCGGTGAGGCGTGCCTCGTGCTGATCTATCCGCCCGGCCCGGATATGGGGAAGCGGTTCCCGCTGTCGCGCAGCGAGATCGTCCTCGGGCGCGGCGCGGATTGCGACATCCAGGTCGATCGCGACAGCGTCTCGCGCCGTCACGCGCGCGTGTTCCGCACCGGTGAGAACTGGTCCGTTGAAGACCTCCAGTCCACCAACGGCAGCTACGTCAACGACGTGCCGGTGACCAAGAGCGTGCTGCGCGATGCGGACTTCGTGAAGATCGGCGCGGCGATCTTCAAGTTCCTCTCGGGCTCCGGCATCGAGGCGAGCTACCACGAAGAGATCTACAAGATGACGATCATCGACGCCCTGACCGGCGCCCACAACAAGCGCTACTTCCTCGAGTTCCTCGAGCGAGAGATCGCGCGGTGTGCGCGGTACCGGCGGCCGCTGTCGCTGCTCATGTTCGACATCGATCACTTCAAGGCGATCAACGACAAGCACGGCCACCTCACCGGAGACTACGTCCTCCGCGAGCTCTCGAAGCGCCTGCTCAACCGCGTGCGTCGAGAGGAGCTGCTCGCGCGGTACGGCGGCGAGGAGTTCGCGGCCGTGCTCCCCGAGACCGACATCACCGGCGCCCGCACGTTCGGCGAGCAGGTCCGCCGGATCGTCGCGGATACGCCGTTCGAGTACGAGGGCGACAGCTTCCCGGTCACGGTCTCGGTCGGCGTGACCACCGTCGAGGGCGAGGACGTCGACGTCAGCGCGTTCATCAAGATCGCCGACGACAATCTGTACAAGGCCAAGCGCGAGGGTCGGAACCGCGTTGTCGGCTGAGAGCTGACCGTTACGTGAGCTGCGACTCGGGCGTGTGGACGGCAGCTTCGCGCAGCGCGCGATCGCGGATCCGCTTGTCGAGGAAGTAGTCCCGGCCGTGCCAGAACTCGGCGGCGACGCCGACCAGCGAGATCGCCGTGGCGCCATAGAGGAACAGATCCGCGTGCTCCTGCACGAGCAACGCGCCGAGGAGCAGCACGGACACGCCGAGCACGCGGCTGCCCCAGGCGAGCGCCTTGGTAGCGCGCTTGTGGTGGGACATCAGGTTGTCGAGGCCGCCGACCGCGAGCTCGAGGGACAGGATCGCGAAGATCGGCCATGCGGGCACCCAGGTCGGCACCACCACGAGATCGGCGAACAGCAGGCCCGGCATCGCGAGCGCGCCGACCAGCCGGACGCCGTCCGCGAGGCCGAAGTCTCCGCGTCCACGCAGCTGCTTCCAGCCGATCGCGATGTAATCGAGGCCGCTGATCCACGTGATGCCGACGACGGCGAGCAGGATCCAGCGCACGGTCAGCAGCGGATCGCCATACAGGTGCACCGCGAGGATCGGCGCCACCGAGCCGCTCATCACGAGCGCGCCGCGCCAGAACTTCTTCTTCACCAGCCAGAAGTACGCCATCACGAGGAGCGGCGCGGCCGTGAGGATCGAGAGGAAGATGGTCAGGTTGCGAGGGTTCCCGACGAGCGGGAACAGCAGCATCACGCCGATGCCCTGCATCTGCGTCCACGTCTTGACCTTGGCGAGGTAGCTGGTCTTGAGCGTCAGGTTGCGCTGCTCGTAGGCCGAGCGCAGGGCGGTGATGAACAGCTCGCGCGTGAACATCAGCGCGCACGCCCACGCGGGGATCAGGCCCACCGTGTCATCCGCGAACGGGACGTAGGCGAACGCGATGAAGACCTTGTCGGCGATCGGATCGAGCAGGCCACCGAGCACGGTCGGGCCGTACTTGCGGGCGAGCATGCCGTCGACCCAATCGGTGCAGCCGATCAGGGTGCCGGCGATCAGCGCGCTCCACAGGAGCGTGTCGTTGTGCTCGGCGTAGCCGCGGTAGATCAGCCACGCCAGGATCGGCATGGGCACCAGCCGCGCCAGGGTGACCTGGTTCGCTGTGATCCACGGGCGGCCCGGGCTCGGCACGGGGGGACCCTATCACGTCACAAGACGATCACGACCCGGGTGGCCATCACCGCGGCGGTGCGGTCCCGGAGCAGCAACAGCTGGAAATCAGGCTGGATCGTCGCCCAGCCGAGCTGGAGCTGGTAGGTCGCCTCGATCGCGGTCTGGGCACCGACCTCCGTGCGCGCGAACGCGAGGCCCACGCTGGCGAAGTCGCGCTCGCGCAGCGGTCCGGGTCCGATCCGCAGCCCGGTATCGATGTAGAGGTCGACGGCCTGCCCGGGGCTGTAGCCCACGCGTGTGAACCCACCGACGTAGCGATCGAACTGGCGATCGGCGATCGCATAGACGCCGTTCCGGTGATCGGTGTGATGCCAGCCGCCGAGCTTGAGCGTGCCCTCCAGCTCGACCTCGCCGATCATGAAGGCATCGTTACCGAGGCCGGTCGGGATGCCGCGATTGTTCTGTTGATCCCCGTCGTAGATCGCGCCGCGCACGAGGGCGTGGGGCAGCTCGGCACGGAGGCTGACGCCCGGCGTGGCGACGGGATAGACCGGGCCGGGGACGTTCACCGGCAGCTGCGAGATGATCCCGAACGTCGCGTTCAGCAGCGCGGTGCCGTGCTTCGCGAGGATGAACTCCTGATCGGCCGCGAGCAGGCCGGCGCGGACGGTGATCATCTTCACCGGCTGCTCGAGCCACGCCTCGAACAGGCGCACGCCATTGGGGGCGACGTTGTTGCTGACGCCGTAGATGTCCATCAGCTGATCGGACAGCCCGTCGCCGTGGATCCCGAGGCCCGTGACGTGCGCGAGGCCGAGGTGATCGGAGACCAGCTTGGACAGATCTGCGTCGAGCGCGAGGACGCCGAGGCCCGCGATCGTCGCGTTCTTCGAGAGGTTCGAGCTCGTGAACACCTCGCCGGCATAGGTCAGGAGCGCGGTGAACCCGGCATCCCGCATCGCCTCGCGGCGCCCGCCCCACAGGCCGGTGAGCGCATCCTGGCGAAAGAACCCCGGGCGGTTCGGGCTGCACGCGCACGGATCCTGATCCGCGCGCGCGGGAGCCGCTGCCGCGAGGACCAGCACCGAGATCGCAAGGCACCTGCGCATCACCCGGCGATCCTAACGCGAACTGGAGCGCCGCGTTGAGTGCGGTAGAATCGGCACAGATGGCGTCCCGTGGCGGCGGAACCAGCGTTCCCGAGAATTCGTCGCTCGCGCGGTGGGTGTGGCCGATCCTCGTCGCGCCGGTCGCCGCGTACGCGGTGCACAAGGTCAGCTCGGGATCCGGTTGCGGCTGGGACTACGCCGCGGTGGGCGGTGCGTGCCGCGCGATCATCCTGCTGTCGATCGTCTCGGGCGTGATCGCCGGGATCCTGACCGCGTTCGCCGTGCGCGCGATGCCGGAGCAGCCCCAGCGGGCCAAGGGTCTCGCCGTGGTGACGGTGATCGTCGTCGTACTCGGGACGCTCGCCGCGAAGCAGTTCGACGAGTTCCAGGGCGGGCGCGAGATGGACGATCAGATGTGCACCTGGGTGAGAGAGACGCTGCCGAACTGCGTGGAGCAGGTGTGGGGCAAGAGCGACGCCGACACAGTGCGACGAGCGCAGCCGGGCTGCCGAGCCGACGACGCCTCGCTGGCGACCTACCGGCGGTGCATGGCGATCGAAGACTGCCAGCAGATCCTCGATTGCATCTCGGGCAAGCACTGACGCTGGCCTGTCGTACGGGCGTCGCTCAGCTCGCCGTGGTGGGCGTGACGACCGCGGAGCTCCCACTGGTGCGCGCCGTGAGCGCACGCTCGAGCTTCGCGAACCGCTCGAGCATGTCCTCGTGGATCTTGTCGGTCTTCTCGTGGAGATGTGCGACCTCGAGCTCGGCCTTGAGGTTGATCTCGTACTCGACGTCCGCCCGGATCCGATCGCGCGCGCCCTGACGATTCGAGCTGAACAGCAGCAGCGTGGACAGCATGATCGCCTCGAGCGAGACGGTCATCGTCAGCAGGTTGAACGGGAACGGATCGAACCCGAGGGGCGTGGAGTTGAAGCCGATCCACAACGCGAACAGGAACACGTGCATGACGAGGAACGTGATGCTGCCGGAGAAGTTCGCGACCCAGTCCGCGACCCGCAGCACGATCCCGCCGCGATCGATCTCGACCTCCTCGTTGACGTTCTTCGCCACGCGCGCGCGGAGCAGGGCGTTCGCCTTGCGGGTCATGCCACCCACGGCGGCGAGCATGTCCAGCGCGGCCTCGGGCCGCTTCTTGAACAGCATCAGCAGATCTTCGCGATCGAGCGTGCAGACCTCGGTGCGCTCCGTGGTCCGCGCACTCGCCGTCCGGGAGCCACCGTCGAGGAGCGAGAGCTCGCCGAAGTGATCGTGCACGCCCACGGTGTTGAGGATGATCTTCTGCCCGGCGGTGTCCTTGACGAACAGCTCGACGGCGCCGCTGACCACCATGAACATCGAGTCGCCGGGCTCGCCGGCCGAGAAGATCGTCGTGCCGGCCTCGATCACCTTGTTCGCGCAGACCTGCGCGAGCACGCCGCGCTCGTCGTCATCCAGCGTCGAGAACAGCTTGATGTGCTTGAAGAACGAGGCATCTTCGATCGACATCGTGCGCGATCGTAGCGAGGTCGATCGGCCCTCACACCCGTGACGAGACGGCGAAACGCCCGGGTGGGATCCTCCTGGCCAGGCAATTTGCCTGGACGATCACTTGGCGAGCGGGGCGGCGAGCTGGGCGGCGAGGGCCCGCGCGGCCTCGCCACGAACGGCTGTCAGCTCGCGCTCGAGCCGCCGGCCAAACGCGATGCTCGTGATCACGACGAACAGCGCGGCACCGAACGCGAAGCCCATGCGCACCGTCGGGTGGTCGAGCATGCGCAGGCACTCGGCCGCGGCGAGCCCATCGGCGACCAGGATCGTCACGGCCAGCACCACGATCTCGCGTCGGAGCGTCACCGCGCGGCGGCCGAGCTGGCGGATCCGGTTCGGCGCGTCGCCCACGCAGGTGGAACGAGCAAGCGGCGGACCAGCTCGGTCTCCGACGAGGACCACGTCGCCGTTCGGGCAAAATGCCCCACGGAGGCGCTGGCTCCCGCTCCCTGCGAGCTGTGCCATGCTGCCGCGATGCAGCCCCGCGCCGCCGATGCCCGGACCGACGATGCCCCGAGCGCGGCGTGGTCCGCGCTGGTCGTCGACGACGATCCTGGCGTTCGGCAATCGGTGCGGCTGTGCCTCGAAGCGGATGGCGCGCGGGTGCTCGGCGTGGGCTCCACGCGCGCGGCGCTCGAGGCGCTCGAGCGTGGCCGGTTCGATGTGATCCTGCTCGATCTATGGCTCGGCCGGGACAATGGCCTCACGGCGATCCCGCAGATGCTCGCCGCCCACCCGGGCGTGGGCATCGTGGTGATCACCGCGTATGCCACGTTCGAGACCGCCGTCGAGGCGATGCGGCTCGGGGCGATCGACTACGTGCCCAAGCCGTTCACGCCGGAGCAGGTCCGCCACGCCACCCGGCGCGTGATCGCCACCGAGGCGTTGCGGCGCAAGGTGACGAGCCTCGAGGAGCGCGTCGAGGCCAGCGAGGGCGACGATCTGTTCGAGACCAAGAGCCCGGGCTACGCCGGGTTCCTCGCCACCGCACGGCGCGCGGCCTCCGCGGAGTCCGTGATCCTGATGCGCGGCGAGAGCGGCACCGGCAAGAACGTCCTCGCGCGATACATCGTGGCGCACGGCAAGCGCGCCGAGCGCCCGCTCGTCACGGTGCACTGCCCGATGCTCGCCGGCGATCTGATGACGAGCGCGCTGTTCGGCCACCGCCGCGGCTCGTTCACCGGCGCGATCGACAACGCGGTGGGTAAGGTCGAGGAGGCGGCGGGCGGCACGCTGTACCTCGACGAGGTGGGCGATCTCACGCCCGATGCGCAGGCGCGGTTGCTGCGGTTCTTGAACGATCGCACCTACGAGCGGCTGGGTGAGGCCACCGAGCGCCGCGCCGACGTGCGGCTGATCGCCGCCACCAATCGCTCGCTCGAGGACGAGGTCCGCGCCGGGCGGTTCCGCGAGGATCTGTTCTTCCGGCTCAACGTGATCACGCTGGCGCTCCCGCCGCTCCGCGAGCGCAGCGAGGATATCTTGCCGCTCGCGCAGCACTATCTGCGGCTGTGTCGGATGCAGCAGGCGCGCCCGAACCTCGAGCTCTCCGCGCGGGCCTGCGCGTCCCTCGTCCGCGAGAGCTGGCCGGGGAACCTGCGCCAGCTGCGCAACGCGATCGAGCGCGCGGTGATCCTCGCGCCGGGCCCGTTGCTCGAGCCGGAGGATCTCGGCATCGAGGCGCCGCCGGTGGAGGGTGAGCGTGCGCGAGGCACCGCACCTGTGATCCTCGGCGGTGACATCACGATCGAGCAGCTCGAGGTGGAGCACATCGCGCGCGTGATCGCGCGGGCGCCCTCGCTCGAGGCTGCTGCCCGGGTCCTCGGCATCGATCCGACGACGCTGCAGCGCAAGCGCAAGCGTTACGGGCTGACCTGAGGCGGCGTGCAGTCGTCGCTGCGCGCGCGGTTCGGGTGGGCGGGGCTGGTGATCCTCGTCGCCGTTGTCATCACCGGCGTGTGGAGCACGGTGCTCCTGACCCGGCTCGGCAACGTCGTCGATCGAACGCTGCAAGGCAGGCAGGGGATCATCGATCTCACCGCAGCGATGGCGAGCGCCCTCGAGCGCGAGGATGACGCGCTGCTGCTCGGCGTGGCCGGGGATGCGATCCGAGCGAAGTCCGAGCTCGCGGTGCAGCGCGCGGCGTTCGATCGTGCCGCCGATCAGCTCGCGCGGCAGGTCACCCCCGTCGAGCGGCAGGTCGTGGACTCGATCCTCGCGGAGGTGAACCTGTATCGCAAGGAGGGCGATGCGCTGCTCGCCGAGGCCGGCACCCCAGATGCGCGGGATCGCTATCATCGCGAGGTCAATCCGCTGCTGCGCCGTGCGGTGGCCGGCTGCGGCACGCTCCGCGAGCACAGCTTCGAGGCGCTGCGCGACGCGGGCATCGCCGCGCGTGACGAGGCCCGGCGCGGTCGCTGGCTGGTGGCCCTGGTCGCGATCGGTGCGCTGGGGCTGACGCTGCTGGTCGCCCTCGCGCTCGCGCGCAGCGTGCTGCGTCCGATCCGCGATCTCACGGTCTCGGTCGAAGCGATGCGCCGCGGCAACTTCACGCAGCGGGTGGAGCGGCGCCGCGATGACGAGCTCGGCCAGCTGGCGGGCGGCTTCAATCGCATGGCGGAGAGCCTCGTGGCCTGGGAGTCCTCGAACCTCGCCGAAGTGCTCCGCGCGAAGGACACGCTCGAGGCCACGATCGCGGCGCTGCCCGATCCGGTGATCGTCGTGGATCCCGATGGCGCGGTGGTCTCGCTCAATGAGCCGGCGCGGACGGTGCTCGCGGCCGCCGGGATCAGCGAGCTCGGACGGGCCGACTCCCTGCCAGCCTCGGCCGCGGCGCTGGTGGCGGCGGTGCTCGCGGGCACGCCGAACGCCGAGCCGGTGACGCCCCTCGTGGTCGTGCACGGCGCGGAGCGACGGACCTATCTGCCGCTCGCGGTGGCGATCCCGAGCTTCGCGGGCGAGCGGACGGGCGCGGTGGCGATGCTGCACGACATCACGGAGTTCGTCCGCATCGATACGCTGCGCGGCGAGCTGATCGCGGTGACCTCGCACGAGCTGAAGACCCCGCTGACCACGCTGCGGATGAACCTCCTGCTGCTCGGCGAGGAGATGGGTGAGCTCTCGGCGCGCCATCGCGAGATCCTCGGGATGGCGGTGCAGGGCTGCGAGGAGCTGGCGCGGACGATCGAGCGGCTCCTCGATCTGTCGCGGATCGAGGCCGGCAAGCTGCGGCTCGATCTGTCACGGATGGAGCTGCAGCGCCTGGTGGACGAGGTGATCAAGCTGTTCGCGCCCCGCTTCCTCGAGGCCGAGCTCGAGCTGAAGATCGTCCGGGATCCCGACGATGCGATCGTGCGCGGTGATCCGTTGCGGCTCGCGATCGTGCTGTCCAACCTCCTGACCAATGCGATCAAGTACACGCCGGCCGGCGGCACCGTGACCGTGAAGGTCACCCGCCTGCCGGTGCAGGTGCAGGTCGAGGTCAGCGATACCGGCCCGGGGATCCCCCAGGACCTCCAGGATCGGGTGTTCGAGAAGTTCTTCCGGGTCGAGCACGTGCGCCCCACGGAGCAGGGACCGAAGGGCGCGGGCGTGGGCCTCTACATCTGCCGCCAGATCGTCGAGGCGCATGGTGGCGAGATCCGGTGCGAGCCGTCGGCGACCGGAGCGCGGCTGGTCTTGCGCCTCCCGGCCGACGCTTCTTCGTCGCAAACCTGATCGAGGATCTTTACCTCGCCGTCCTCGATCGGGCAGGGTGGGCCCAGGTAGATGTCCCGGTCTGACGACAGCATCCCCGAGACGATCCCCGATCGTCACGCTGACGCCACCGGCGAGATCACGTCCCTGCCGCCCGAGGAGGCGCAGCAGATCGCGGCGGAGATCAAGGCGATCGCCGAGAGCCGTGGCGATGACTCGCAGGTCGTCGAGCTGGTGGAGACCTACGAGCCGTCCCGGCGCTCGAAGCGCACCACGATGCTCCCGCCGATGCCCTCGGTCGCGGAGCAGCCGGCGCCCCCCGAGCTGTCCGAGGATGCGCTGTCCCCCGAGGAGCTGCGCGATGCCTGGCCGCTGCTCGATCTCGACGAGCGCGCCGATGGCCTCCGCGTCCTGCCGCGCGAGGACGCCGAGGACTTCTTCATCAGCCTGACCCCGAGCGATCAGGCCGCGCTCCTCCTGCACTTCCGCGCCGGCCAGCGGCGGCAGTGGATGCGGCTCCTCGAGCCCGACGACGTGGCCGACGTGGTCCAGCAGGTCCCCGAGGACAATCGCGCCGCGCTGCTCGCGCTGCTCGATGCGCCGACCCGCAAGGAGGTCACGGCGCTGCTCGCCTACGAGGAGGACGAGGCCGCCGGCCCGATGTCCACCCGCTATGCGCGCCTGCGCCCGAACATGACCGCGGGCGAGGCGATCAGCTATCTGCAGCGCCAGGCGCGCGACAAGATCGAGACGATCTACTCCTCGTATGTCCTCGATGCCGAGCAGCGGCTGCTCGGGGTGGCGTCGTTTCGCGATCTGTTCGCCGCCGATCCCAAGCAGCTCGTCGCCGAGCTGATGGAGATCGATGTGATCCGCGTCACCGACGAGATGGACCAGGAGAGCGTCTCGCGGGTGTTCGCGGAGCACGATCTGAACGTCATCCCCGTCGTCGATCAGGACGGCAAGATGAAGGGCATCGTGACCGTCGATGACATCGTCGACGTCGTCCAGGAAGAGGCCACGGAGGACGCCCAGAAGTTCGGCGGCATGGAAGCCCTCGACGTGCCGTACCTCGCGTCGAGCCGTCGCGACATGATCCAGAAGCGCGGCCGCTGGCTGATGATCTTGCTCGTCGGCGAGATGCTGACCGCCACGGCGATGGGCTTCTTCGAGCACGAGCTGATCCCGATGCTCGCCCTGTTCCTCCCGCTGATCATCTCGAGCGGCGGCAACTCCGGCTCGCAGGCCTCCACCCTCGTGATCCGGGCGATGGCCCTCGGTGAGGTCCGCGCCAATGACTGGTGGATCGTCCTCCGACGCGAGGTGCTGATCGGCCTCGCTCTCGGCGTGCTCCTCGGCACCCTCGCCGCGGTCCGCGTGATGATCTGGGGCGCGGCGGGCAGCTATGGGGACCACTACATGCTGATCGGCATCACGGTCGCCCTCAGCGTCACCGGCTGCGTGCTGTGGGGCACGCTCGCCGGCGCGATGCTCCCGTTCATGCTCCGCAAGATCAAGGCGGACCCCGCGAACGCCTCGGCCCCGCTGGTGGCCACGCTGGTCGACGTCAGCGGCATCATCATCTACTTCACGATCGCGAAGATCATGCTGACGGGCGTGCTCCTGTAG
>JAYVRN010000453.1:0-5014 GCA_043776275.1 Myxococcales bacterium
CACGACGAGGCGTCCGCGCTCGTCGCGCTCGGCTTCACGCTGCCGATCATCCGGCGCGACACCGACAACCTGCTCGACGCCGTCGTCGCGGTCGTCGAGCTGGTCAGCGACGATCCGCCGACCTGACCGCCCTACCTCACACACCTCTCACGCGGCCTCGAGAATCGATGGCGCGGGAACACGTGTCGCCTAGGCTCGAGCGACATGAAACCTGTCGTTCTCCCAGCCCTCGTCCTCCTCCTGTCCTCGTCCGCGGCGCGCGCCGATCTGCCGATGGGGCTCACGTGCGATTCCTCCATCAAGTTCGCCGGCGCCGAGATCGGGACCGTCGGCAAGTACGAGGTCCAGATCGGTATGAAGAAGGAGGAGCACACGGCCCTGCTCTCCCGGAAGGTGATCAAGCCCGTCGACGGCTGCGCGTTCACGGGGATCACCCCGGGCCAGACGGTGGTGGTGCGGTACTCCGGCCCTGAGGTCGGCGAGACCGAGGTCCAGTGCATCGATCTCGCGAACAAGAACGCACCCGTCACGTTCCCGAAGTCGATCTACACGGTACGCGATTCGAGGATCTCGCCGTACATGCTCATGCCGTACTGCCCCGATGGAAAGTCCACCACGGGGTCGGCGTGCTCGAAGGCGAACACGCAGAGCCAGCGCGGTACCGAGTATCAGGACACCGTCCTCAAGTGGAAGGCCAACAATCCCAAGACCAAGCTCCACAAGATCGACATGGTGTTCGATCCGCCGTATCGGAACAGCGTGCCCGCCAACGCCAAGCTGTTCTGCGCTCTGGTCAACCGCGACGGCAAGGTCGTGATGGCGGGGACCGCGCAGTACTCTGCCGAGGCCGAGCCTGCCAAGACCGACGAGTAGCGCGTCAGGTCTTGTCCTCGACGACGTCGCCGTCATAGAGCTCGAGTGCGAGCTGACCGCTGCCATCGGAGTGGATCAGATCGCGGACGCCAGCGCTGCGCAGCCGCGCGCGGAGGCGGCCGAGCGCGACGTCCCAGCGATGGCGCAGCGGCGCCGTGTCGATCTCGTCGGGCCAGATCTCGCGGGCCACCACCTCCCAGCGCGTGGGGCCGCCGCAGGCCACCAGCTCGCTGATGATCCGCGCGCCGGTGCCGCCGAGCGTGTGCACCTTCCGGTTGCGCTGATAGAGCTGGATGCTGTCGTAGAACGCCACCAGCCGGAGCGGCGCCGCGACCTCGGCACCGTCCGTGGAGTCCGCGCTCGCCTGACCGATCGGCAACAACGTGAACACGAACCGCAGGTCATCGACGATCAGCTCGTCGCCCGCCTGGACCTCGACGGTGCGCTCGCCGATCCGCGCTCGCCAGCGCTCACCCGTGGACCAGATCACCGCGCGCGCCTCTTGCAGCAGCTTGCCGTGGAGCCGCGGCGGCGTGGTGGTGACGCTGGCGACCTGGGACAGCAGCTGCGTCTCCCCCGAGGGCAAGGTCAGCGCGAGGACCATCCGCGGTGCCTCCACCCGCTCGACGGTGAGCATGATCTCGTCGACGATCGTGAGCGTGAGTCCGGGGGACAGCACACACTCCTCCACTGGCTTGCCGTTCGCGATCACGAGGCGGCGCAGCGCGATGACGTGGAGCTCACCTTTGCGGAGGCTGATGATCGCGTGCGCCTCCGAGACCCGTGGGTCATCGATCACGACGGCCGCCGTCGGCGTGCGGCCGATCAGGTCACCGTGGCCGACGACGTGCTCCTCGCCGAGCCCACTCAGAACTGCGAAGGCGCGCATGCATGGCGAGCGTAGCGTGGAACGCAGCTGGTAGAGTCGAGCGCTCGGATGGATCGCAAGGAACCGGACGTGCACGGGTCGATCGCCGGCCTCAGCGAGGGCGCCCCGGGCTCGGCCGATTCGCCCGAGGCTCCCGCGGGCGCGCACCCGTTCGAGACCACCGATGACCTGCGCTACCGCGAGATCTCGGTGGTGGGCGCCGGCGCGCTCGGCACGGTCCTGCGCGCCCACGATCAGCGCCTCGACCGCGAGGTCGCGCTCAAGCGGATCGGGCCCGGGGTGGACGAGCGCGAGGCGGCGGCGCGGTTCGCTCGCGAGGCCCGGATCACCGCGCGCCTCGATCACCCCGGCATCGTGCCGATTCACGATGCCGGGCGGACCTCCGACGGTCGGCTGTTCTACACGATGCGGTTGATCCGCGGACGCTCGCTCGCGGAGCTGGCCAGCGAGGTCACCACGACATCGGCGCGGCTCGCGCTGGTGCCCTCACTCGCGGCCGCGTGTCACGCGGTCGGGTTCGCGCATCGGCGGCGCGTGGTGCATCGCGATCTGAAGCCCGCGAACCTCATGATCGGGGAGCTCGGCGAGACCCAGGTCGTGGACTGGGGCCTCGCCGACGATCTCGAGGCCTCCGAGCGCACGCCCGGCGACCTCGCCGGTACGCCGGCGTACCTCAGCCCCGAGGCTGCGCGTGGCGACGGCGGAACGATCGCCGGCGATGTCTGGGCGCTCGGCGTCGTGCTCCACGAGCTGGTCACGGGCACGCGCCGCGTCGACGGTGACCGCGCCGAGGTGCTCGGCAGGCTGCGGCGGGGCGAGCTTCCGCCCGCGCGGTGGCCCGAGGAGGCCCCCGCCGAGCTTCGCGCGATCGCCCACAAGGCGATGGCGATCGCACCCGAGGATCGCTACGCCGATGCCGAGGCGATGGCGCTCGATCTCGAGGCGTTCCGTGATGGCCGCCGCGTGGCTGCGCACGCGTACACGATGCGCCAGCTGACCCGGCGCCTGATCTTCGCGTGGCGCTGGCCGCTCGCGGTGATCGCGGCGGTGGCGATCGCGAGCATCGCCGCGCTCGCGTTCACCGCGTACCGGACCGAGCAGCAGCGCGCGCGCGCCGTCACCGCGGAGCAGCGCACCGCCGAGGAGCTCGCGCGCGCGGACGCCTCCCTCGGCTGGGCGCTCTCGTCGAGTGCGGTCGCGGCGCTGGAGGCGGAGCACACCGGCCGCGCGGAGCTGCTCGCGGCGAATGCGCTCGCGCACGGACCCAACGCCGATGCGCGCGGCGTGCTCGCCGCCACGCTCGCAGCCGTTCACCCCACGAGCGCCACGCGCATCGAGCTCGCCGGCTGCACCAACACCGTCCCGGCCGGCGAGGACCTGGCGCTGTGCGTGGCACCGGATCGGATCGAGGTGTGGGAGCTCCCCGCGCGCCATCTCCGCTGGCGTCGCGGTGTGGCGCTCGCAGGTGCGCTGCGGGCGGGCGATGCCGAGATCGTGGGCTGGACGGGCGGAGGAGAGATCGTGGTGTTCGATCTGGCGACCGGCGCCGAACGTGCGCGCCACCACCAGCTCGCGAACGTGAACCGCGTCGCCCGCGATCCGCTCCGGCAGCGGGTCGCCCTCCACGATCGCCACCGCGTCGTGATCCTCGAGCCCGGCACCGCGCCGATCGTCGTGCGGCCGTGCGGGGACCTCCACCTGATCGATGCGATCGGTCTCGGGCGGCGCGATCTGTGGGCGAGCTGCACCGGCGGAGAGCTGGTGGTGGTCGGCCCCGGCGCCACCCCGCGCGTCGCGCGCCGCACGCGGTTCGGTGGCGGTCTGCTCCCCGCTTCGGCGATCTCACTCTCGGAGCCAGAGACCGATCTCGCGATCGGCGGCGCCGGAGGCCAGGTCATGCTCGTCGATCTCCGCCCCTGTATGTCCGAGGCGTGCAAGGGTCTCCCGGATCACGAGATCATCACCACCGCGAGCGCGCGCGCGATCCGCTCGATCCATTGCCTCGGTGGTGCGGCGATCGCCCTCGCCGACAGCGGCGATGCGATCTACGTCGAACGCGGGGTCAGTGCGCCGGTGATGAAACTACCGATCCTCGATGCCGGGGTCTCGGAGCTCGGCGAGGGCGAGCTCCGGGTCGGCGGCGCCCAGCTCCGGCGCTGGAGCCTGCCGCACGAGCTCCCGCCGCGCCGCCTCGATGGCTTCCCCGGCCTCACGCACGCCGCGGTGTCTCCCGATGGCACGACGATCGCGGTCGAGGCCGGGAGCACCGTCGTGTTGTGGTCGATCCGGACCGGGCAGCAGCTCACGATGTTCTCGTCGGGTGGCACGATCGGCAGCCTCGAGTTCGATGCGGACAGCGCGCACCTCGCGATCTCGGTCACCGTCCCCGGTGGGCCGGGCGTCCAGGTCTACACGCTCCGGCCGTGGGTCGAGCTCGAGCTCGAACATCCGCCCACGAACGCGACGTACGCTGGGTTCTCGCCGGAGGGCTCGGTCCTCGCCGTCGACGACGGCAAGTTGATCCGCTGGACTGGTGCGTCGACACCGCGCACCGTCGACGGACCGCACGCCACCGCGGTCGCCGCCGGAGATCCCGCGACGCGCTGGCTGGTCGAGAGCTCCCTCGACGTCTGGCGGATCCGCGGGGACGAGCTCGTGCGCTCCCACACCGGCGTGGGAGCGCAGGCGATCGCCGCCTCGCGCGATGGGCGGTACGTCGCGACTGCGGCGCCACACCGCGCGGAGCTCCGCGAGCTCGCCACCGGCACCATACGCTCCGTCGACGTGCGCGATGCGGAGATCCTCGCGCTCGCCCTCTCCGCAGACGCGCGCTGGCTCGCCGCCGCCACGACCACGGGGCGGATCGAGGTCTGGGAGGTCGCGACCGGCGCGCTGGTCGCGCACCTCCGGGGCCATCGTCAGCGCGCAACCTGGGTGGCCTTCCACGGCGCCACGCTGTGGTCGGTGGGCTGGGACGGTGCGGTGCTGCGCTGGAACATGAGCGCGCTCGATGCTCGTGCCGCCGATCTCGTCGCCGCCGCGCAGGCCGCGTGGGGCCTCACGCTCGACGACGTGCTGACGACCCAGCCCTGAGGACGCGCGCTACGGGATCTGGCCGGCCGGCGCCGGTGGCTCACCCGCGGGCTTCTCGACACCCTCGGCCACCGTCATCGGGTAGCCCTTGCGGTGCCAGTCGTTGATGCCCTCGTCGAGGATCGCGGCCTTGGTGTGACCGCGGGCTTTCAGAGCATC
>JAYVRN010000454.1:0-5010 GCA_043776275.1 Myxococcales bacterium
CCGCAGGGCGACATCTTCGTCACCGCGACCGGCTGCATGGACGTGATCCGCAGCGAGCACTTCCAGGCGATGAAGGACGAGTCGATCCTCGCCAACATCGGCCACTTCGACAGCGAGATCCAGGTCGCCTGGCTCGAGAACAACAAGGAGATCAAGGAGGAGAACATCAAGCCGCAGGTGGATCAGTTCATCTTCCCGAACGGCAAGCGCATCACGCTGCTCGCCCGCGGTCGCCTCGTCAACCTCGGCTGCGCGACGGGTCACCCCTCGTTCGTGATGTCGAACTCGTTCACCAACCAGACGATCGCGCAGATGGCTCTGTGGGCCAACGCGATCAAGGGCAAGGACGAGATGACCGGCATGAAGTTCGACCCCGGCCAGGTCTACGTGCTCCCGAAGAAGCTCGACGAGAAGGTCGCGCGCCTCCACCTCGCGAAGGTCGGCGTCAAGCTGACCGTGCTGACCAAGGTCCAGGCCGAGTACCTCGGCGTGCCGCTCGACGGCCCGTTCAAGCCGGACCACTACCGCTACTAGCGCCACGCTCGATCGTTCGGACGGCGTCGTGCCAGCGCGCGGCGCCGTTCTCGCGTTTCGGGCGTCAGTCGAGGCCGCTCGCGCCGCGGCCCTTCTTGATCTCGGCCTTGTGGCGCTTGTCGGCGACGCGCCGGCGCTTCTGCCCGCGCGAGACCTTGGTCGCCTTGCGCGGGCGCGGACGATCGAGCGCCGTGCGCACGATCAGCGCGAGCTTGCTCTCTGCGTCGTCGCGGTTCTTCAGCTGATCGCGGGTCAGGGTCGAGGTCACGATCAACGTGCCATCGCCGGTCAGCTTGCTGCGCAGCTGCTGGAGCAACCACACCCGATCGTCGGGGTGCAGGACAGCAGAGGTCTCGAGGTTCCAGCGCAGGTCGACCTTGCTCGACACCTTGTTGACGTTCTGCCCGCCCGATCCGCCGGACCGCGCGAACGAGATCGAGAGCTCACCGGCCGGGATCGTCAGCCGGGGCGTGACGACGATGTCCTGCATGACACGACCGACCTCGCCTAGGTCTGGCCAGTGTTGGACTTCTTCGTACGCCGCTTCGGGGGGCTCTTCTGAGCCTCGTCGTACACGCGCATCTCGGTCTCGGCCGTGGTCTGGACCGCTTCGAGGTACAGCGAGGTCAGGCCGAGGTGATCGTTGCGAAGCGACTCGTAGTAGCGCTGGCGATCGATCGAGTGGACGATCGCGATCGGATAGCCACCCTCCTGGAGGAGCAGGTTCGAGGCGACGCGGATCGTCCGACCGCTCTCTTTTGCCCACGGGAAGATCTGCATGAACTTCGAGTGGAGGGTCGCGACCTTCTCGATCACGTGGAGGTGCTTGGTCGCCGGGTCCTCGATCCACTCGCCGAGCTTGCGCATGGCGGGGAGGATCTTTTCGGGCGCCGCGATGTCGTGATAGTAGAGCCGGTGGAGGGGGTTCTCCTTGCGGAACGGGAGCCCCTTCGCCTTCTCTTCCGGCGCGAGGATCGAATAGATCTCCCGGACAGTATCGAGCTTGAACGGCTTCTTCTTGTTCGCCGCCTGCTCGGCCGCGAAGTTACAGCTGTCATCGAACCGCCGGATCTCCTCGTACGAAGGGATCAATGACGGATCGGAGATGATGCTCGGATCGACCGCGGCCTTGATCTCGCTGTACGAGAGCACTTCGCCTTCGAGCGCGGCGTCGTGATGGATGAGCGAGATGCGAAGCCGGTTGTTGAACTCGGTACGCGCGACAGGATTTGCCGTGGCCACGCGGGCGCGCCACGCGGTCACGATCCGCTCGACTTCACTGAAGCGAGCGTCGATGTCCTCGGTTTCTTTGTACCTAAGCACCTGTTATCCTGTCGGGTTCGGAACCGGAGGAGTCTACGAGACACCATCCGGATCGTCAAGCAAACGTGGGCAAATGGCCCACACCTATTGCACATGGATTGCGAAGAGATCGCAAGATTTCTGCAACGTTGCACTACGCCGTGGTAACGAGACCCGGTGTCCGGGTTCGAGCACACGTCGGTGCTGGCCGCAGAGGTGCTCGAGGACCTAGCCCATCGAGATCATGGGATTTATGTCGACGGGACGCTGGGTGGCGCAGGGCACTCCCGGGCTCTCCTCGAACGGCTCCCTGCCGCGCAATTGATCGGGATCGACCGAGATCCCTCTGCGCTCGAGGCAGCGCGCATCGTGCTCGCACCGTTCGGCGACCGGGCCCGCCTCGTTCATGGCGAATACGCTGAGATTCCTCGGATCCTTGCAGAACTGAAGATTCCTCAGGTCGATGGGATCCTGCTCGACCTCGGGGTCTCCTCACCGCAACTCGACCACGCCGAGCGCGGGTTTTCGTTCGCCCGGGTGGGTCCGCTCGACATGCGGATGGACCCGACACGTGGTCCGACCGCCCTCGAGCTGATCACCGACCTGTTCGTCGATGACCTCGCGAACCTGATCTTCGAGCTCGGTGAGGAGCGCCACAGCAAGAAGATCGCGCGGCTGATCAAGGAGGCGCTCGCCGCCGACCAGCTCCACACCACCACGCAGCTGGCCGATGTCGTCGCCAAGGGCATCCCGATCTTCGAACAACGAAAGTCCAAGATCCACCCCGCGACGCGGACGTTCCAGGCCCTCCGGATCGCCGTCAACGCCGAGCTCGAGCAGCTCGAGCGGTTACTCGCCGTGTTCCCCGATCTCCTGACCACCGGCGGGCGCTGCGCGATCATCAGCTTCCATTCTCTCGAGGACCGGCTGGTCAAGCAGCGCTTCCGCGACCTGTCGTGGACCAGCTCGCTCCCGCGTCACCTCGCCGAGCAGGCCGGAGAGCGGAGCGACGCGGTGTGCGAGCCGGTGACCCGGAAGGCGATCGTCGCCAGCGACGAGGAGATCTCCCGGAACGCCCGCGCCCGCTCGGCCCGGCTCCGCGTCTGCGAGCGCACCGATGCTCCCAACGTCCCGGCGACGCGACAGCCAGAGCTCAAGCCCGACCGCCGCCGATAGCTGGGGACCGGACCGCCACCGAACGAGACGAACTCCGTTGGTCGGGGACCGGACCGCCACCGAACGAGACGAACCCCGCTAGTTGGGGACCGGACCGCGCGGCAACGTGCGGCCGAGCGCGATCGCCACGATCCCGCTGACCACGAGCGGTGCCGCGAGCGCGGCCGCATCTCCGATCGAGTCCTGCGGGCCCTGCGCCGCGTAGCTCACGGCGAACACCGCGCCACCCTCGATCGCCAGCCCGTAGCCGAGGGTCCGTACGATCCGCGCCTGGCTCGGTGAGCAGGCCGCCACCAGCGCGAGGGGCAAGAGCCATCGAACCATGCGCGCAGTATCGCACGGGCTCCGGCGAGCGCCGGCGAGCGCCAGCGCTGTCAGCTCGCGTGCGTCGCGTACCAGGCGCGCGCCGCGGCCGAGGCGATGCCGACGTGATCGAAGCCGGGAAGGACCAGCTCGCGGATCGCACCATGCACGGCGTCGAACAGCTCGCGCCGCGGAGGATAGCCGTGACCCGGTACGCCGGCCTCCGGAAGCTCGCCGATCCGCTCGGTCCAGGCGCCGAGCTGGAGCTCGAGCAGGTACGGGAGCTCGGACCCGATCACGGCACGCTCCTCGTCGGTCAGCGTGGCGACGTAGGCCCACCCGACGCGCGCGTGCTGGACCTCGTCGGCGAGGTGCTGGCGGTGGATCTCGCGCAGCGCCGGGGACTCGCACGCACCGAGGCAGGCTTCCACGAACGCGGTGGCGATCGTCTCGCTGATGCAGCAGACGTGGATGGCATGCAGCGCGGTGCGGAGGCGGAGCGTGGGCTGATCGTAGTCGCGCAGACGGACGCGGCGCTTGGGCACGGGGGCGCTGCCGTCGCCATAGGCCGCCGCGAGCTCCTCGCACACGGCGGCGTGGCGGGCCTCGTCGGCCTCCGCACCCAGGGCGAGCGTGACCAGCTCGCCGGGAGCACCGCTCGCTGCGAGCTCGTTCGCGACCTGACCGAACACGTTGCCCACGGCGCTCTCCGAATGCGCCCGCCGACGCCAGATCGCGGCGAGCATCGCGCGAAGCTCCGGCGCGAGGCGACCGATCGTCGGATCGGCCGAGAGCTGGGCCGTCATATGATCACGATGACGTCGACGGGCGTATCGACGAGCCCGCCATCTCGCACGGGGCCAGCGTCTGCGACCTTCGCGTCCGAAGGTGGAGGCGTCTTGCCGTGCTCGACACAGGCGGCCGCGCCGAACGCCGCGCCCATCACGACGACCGCGCGGAACAGCTTGTCGTGGCTCGGCCGGCGTTGCGACATCGGCCTATCCTACGAGCAACTCGGGCGCGGTTGGAAGACCTAGTCGCCGTGGCGGCGGCGATCGACGAACACCGCACCGATGAACGCGATCATCGCACCGAGCGCCATCAGCGCGAACGCCGGGAACAGGAACGTGTGCAGGTTGCGGAGCTTGGGGACCGCATCGTTCATGTAGAGCAGCGCGCCGCCCGCCATGAACACCCCGCCCAGCATGGTGACCGCGGACGGCTGGAAGCCCTGGATGACTCGGTACATGCCACTCAACATGCGGCCACCCCGCGTGAGATCGGAGGGGCGGTGCGCGTGAACAACGCGTGAGCCCCGCGCAAGTGCCAGAAACTACGGAGGAGTCGGCCCCGGAGCATCAGGTCCCGCGCCCGTGCCAGGACCTCTGGGACCTGGTGGACCGGGATCGATCGGGCCCGGACGGATGGGTCCCGGATCGAGGCCAGGCGGGAGCGCCACCGGCTCCCCAGCGTCGGTCGCCGCGGGTGGCGACGCGGGAGCTTCGAGACAGCGGACGATCTCCGGATCCCGCAGGAACACGAAGTCGTGGGTCGCGCGGTCGTAGACGTCGACCCGCTTCTCGAGCCGGCGTACGCGCTTGCAGTTGCCTTCGCGGGCGGCGCCACCGGCACGCTCCGTGAGGATCTTCGCCCACCGCCGATGCTTCTCGCCGACGGTCTCCGGTGCCGGCCCGC
>JAYVRN010000455.1:0-5010 GCA_043776275.1 Myxococcales bacterium
CTTCGCGGAGAACATGTGGATCGTTCGGCGAGGTCGCGACCAGCGCACCATAGAGCTCGCGCGCATCGGTGAACCGACCCTCGGCGACTGCGCGATCCGCATCCACCTTCGCATCTCGATCCTTCGCGGGCTGCGCCGCCGCCGGGATTGCCGTGGCGATCAACGACGCACACGCGATGGCGCGAGCGAGCAGGGAAGTGGACGGACGAAACACGGCGACCATGGGCCTACGCAACATCCGTTCCAGCCATGACGCGGCAGGTCACAACGAGGAATCAGACATTTGCGTACACCAAACTACCCCACAAATAACCGATAGGTGGCTTACAAATCTTCCAGTGGCGACTGGACTAGCCAGTGCGTGCCGTTTTCCTCAACGCATGGTTTCAGCCGGTTGGCAGGCGACGCGGTGTGGCACGAACCTGGCTGGGGCGAGCGTCATGCGTTTTTCCCTGATCAGCTCGGTCATCGGCTCGTTGCTCCTCTCCGCCTGCGCGGTGTCCGCGGAGGACGGCGATAGCCCGGGTCACGACCAGGTCCACCTGGCTCCCGAGCTGCCGCGGTTGCCATCGAGCGAGCTGCCGCGCCTGCACCACGGCGCGATCGCGCGCACCGCATCGCCCGGGAGCACCGACGTGATGCCCGGGACCGCCGCGGCGATCACGGCCGGGAACCGCCGCATCACGCAGAAGGTCCTGCTGCTCGGCGCGCAAGGCACCGAGCCCGCCTACCTCGCGGCGAAGTCTGCGCTCGATCGGATGGGCGTTCCTTATCGCGCACTGATCGGTGCGACCGAGACCGTGACACCCACGCTCCTCAGCGATGGCGTCTCGACCTGTAACTACAGCGCCGTGATCGTCGGGACGTCGTCGCTCGGGTTCTTCAACTCTGCTTCGGGTGCTTGGGAGTCCGCGCTCGCCCCGGCCGAGTGGCAAGCCCTCGCTGACTTCGAGGCCGCGTGCAGCGCGCGCGAGGTGGTGTGGTACGGCTGGCCGGGCGCGGAGTTCGGACTCGCGCCAGGACCCTCGTTCGATTCCAACGCCGCCGTGGACGCGCGCCTCACGGCGACCGGACAGGCGCTGTTCCGCCGCGTCAAGGACGCCGCGGTCATCCCGTACCGTCACTCCTACGGGTATCGCGCCGTGATCGCGGATCCCGCGACCACCACCCCACTCGTGCAGGCGACCGATGGCGGCGTCCTCGTGGCGACCCACACCTCCCCGGATGGTCGCGAAACGCTGGTGTCGACGGTCGATGCGAGTCCGTACCTCACGCACTCGATCGTCCTCGAGTACGACTTCGTCCGCTGGGTGACTCGCGGGATGTTCGTCGGCAAGAAGCGCGCATATCTGGCGCCGCAGATCGACGACATCTTCCTCGCCAACGACATGTGGTCGACGGCGCTCCACGCCAACGACCCCGCGACCCAGTTCCGCATCACCGGCACCGATGTGAGCTCGTTCGTCGCGTGGCAGACCGCGCGCAAGGCCTCCATGCCCGCCGGCTCGACGTTCATGACCGACATGGCGTTCAACGGGTTCGGCACGGACACCAGCGAGTACGCGGATACCTCGCTCCTCACGGCCGCACGCGCGGCCGGCAACAAGCTGACCTGGCTCAACCACACCTGGGACCACGAGAACCTCGACGCCGTGACGCGCGCCGTCGCCAAGTCCGAGGTGCAGAAGAACTGCCAGCTCGCGAACCAGCTCCAGCTCTATGGCTTCAGCTGCAGCGATCTCGTGACCCCGGACATGTCGGGTCTCGGCAACGCCAACGCGATCCAGGGCTTGCTCGACGCCGGTGTGAAGTTCGTGGTCTCGGACACCTCGTATACGGTCGCGAACCGCCCCGCGAACCCCGGTGACAACCCGTCGTTCAACGTCGGCAGGTTCAACCCGATCAACGCGCGCCTCTATCAGATTCCCCGTCACCCCACGAGCATCTTCTACGACGTCTCGACGCCGGAGACCGAGGCCGACGAGTACAACAAGATCTATCGCGCGTACTACGGCTTCGACCTCAGCTACGAGCAGATCCTCGACAAGGACTCGGAGTTCGGCCTCTACTACCTGCTCCAGGGCGACATCGATCCGTTGATGTTCCACCAGGCGAACCTCCGCCGGTACAACCCGTCGGCCGTCGCGGCTCGCTCGCTGTACGGCGACTGGGTCGATGCCGTGCTCGCCAAGTACCTCGCGTACTTCGATGCGCCGATCCTCACGCTCGGTCAGGCGCAGATCGGCGTCGCGATGCAGGACCGCGGCAAGTTCGAGGCGTGTGGCCTGACCGCGACGGTCGTCGAGGCCAGTGGCCAGCGCCGCCTCGAGCTGCGGACCGCCGCCGCGTGCAGCGTGCCGGTCACCGGCCTCTCGGCTCAGGGCTACGGCCCCGTCGAGAACTACAACGGTGAGCCGACGACCTCGGTCACCATGATCGCGAACACGGTCCGCTCGATCCTCCTCGGCTCGATCACGACGAGCACCGCGCCCGGTACGGGCGGCGCCGGCGCCGGCGGCTGAATCGAGACCGCGACTGTTGTTACTGCGCGATCAGCGCGCCCGGGATGCACGAGGCCGCCGGAGATGCGGTGCTCGGGCACGCGGCGCCGACGGTGTTGCTCCGGAACCGCCCGCCGCTGCCACCGCCGCCACTGCCGCCCTGGCCGTTGGTCGCGAACGAGGCGCCGTTCGTCGGACCCTGGGGACCGGTCGCGCCCTTGCCGCCGACCCCTGCGCCGGAGGTGCCGCCGTTGCCCCCGTCGACGATCACGCCTCCGGTGATCGAGATCGCCGGTGCTTCGAGCAGGATCGCGCCGCCGGCACCGCCGCCGCCGCCGCCATCGAACTGCGAGCTGCCGAACCCCGGCCCGCCGGCCGCGCGGATCGCGCCCGTCACGGAGATCCGCGTGCGCGCGGAGATCTGTAGCGCGCCGCCGCCGCCACCACCGGCCCAGCCCTGTTGCACGTTGACCGTCCCGTCGCCGCCGGATCCACCGCCGCTGCCGCCGGCGAGCGGGATCAGAAGATCGCTGCCGCACACCGCTCCACCGTTGCGGGCGTTGGCGCTGTGATCGCCGCTCGAACATCGGCCGTTTCCGCCGCGCGCACCAGCCGTGCGACTGCCGGCACCACCGCCACCTCCGCCGATCCAGTGGCTGCTCGATCCGTTGTTCTCACCGCCTTCGCCGGGGCAGGGCCCGTGACCCGTGGTCCCATCGCCGGTGCTCAGATCGGAACCATCGTAGCCGCCGGGTGCGCCACGCCCACCCGTCACCGCGGAGGTCGCGGCGCCGCCGTCGAAGTCGATCGTCCCGTCGATCGCGACGTCGCCATCGACGATGAAGGCAACCGCAGCCGCGGGCCCGCCCGACACGGGCCGTCCGAGGGCGGCGCCGCCCGGGAGGGTGAACGCCGACAGACAAAAGTACGCGAGGCTCGGGCCCGGACTGGTCAGCGTGGTCACCGCGTCGATCCGTACGACCGCCGGATCGCCGCAGTTCGGATCACAATCGAGATGAACACCGCCGGTGCTGCTGAGCAGGACCTTCGTGCCCGCGGCGGGTTGCAGCCGTGGCGCAGTGGCCCCGCAGGTCGCGACGCTGGTGATCGGGACGTTACTCGCGACCACGCACGCATTCGCGGCGCACGTGAAGTCACAGGTCTGGGCCTGGGCCGGATCCCAGTGCGCATCGGCGCCACAGGTCTCACGCACACGGCCGCTACAGGCGTGCTGGCCGGGGGTGCAGGTCAGCGGCAGTCCGTCGCCGGGCGCATCGATCGGCGCGTCGTCCCCCGTTGGGTTCGAGCCGGCCACCTGGAAGCCGCAACCGGAGAGCAGCCAACTTGCGAGCAGGGTGCGAAGCACGAACCTGGATAGTAGGTGGTCCCTCGAGGCTGTCGCAATCACAAGATGCTGGTTCACCCGTGCGAACCGCGCTCGGATCAGCAAGCCACCCGCGGCTCGCTACGGGGATCGGGGGGCCGACCGCTTCGTCAATTGAGGTCCGAGGCCGTGCCCTCGGGCGGCGGCTCATCCGCGGTGGCGCGTGCGCGGTCCGCGTTCGCCGAGTACAGCGTGCGCCGCTTGGCATCGGTCTCGCGCTCCGCGGCGCGCTCCCACAGCCGGCCGGCATCGCGCCACGCGCGCTCGTACGACGATGCATCCTTGGCGGTCTGCGCCTTCTGTTCTGCGGCCTCAGCCTTTGCCACGTGCGGGTTTCGTCCAAAGCTCATCGGGACCTCTACCCGAAGGTATAGCCGGTCGCTCTGACCAGGCGAGTCCGGTACGTACCTGTCATGCTGTGCGCATGAGACTCCGCGCCCCCCTGGTTGCCGCTGTCGTCGTCGCCGCGTGCGGCGGTGTCCAGGCACCCGTGCTGCAGGGGAACCAGCAGGACACGGATCACGATGGGGTCCGCGACATCGACGACAAGTGCGCATACGACCCGGGACCGGGGACGCGCGACGGCTGCCCCGAGAAGGAGAGCACGATCACCGTGACTGGCGGCCAGGCCGATCGGCCCGACGTTGGCAGTACGGGGAGCGCCGGCAGTGCCGGGAGCGCGGGCAGCGCCGGAAGCACGGGCAGCGCGGGCACGCCGTAGGGTGGTCAGCCCTCGAGCTTCTCGATGATCAGCGCGACAAACGCGTTGGCATCGAGGTCGCGATACGAGTACCCGTCCTCGAACCACTCGACGACGGCGTCCTCTTGACCCTCCTTCATCTTCGCGGCGACCGCGGGACGATTGCTGATCGTGACGAGTCGGCCGAGCACGCCGTCCGAGGCCGGGTGGCTCGGTCCGTAGCGGTGGCGGATCCACGTGAACAGCAGGTAGATGAGCGCGGGGTCCGCGTCTTCGACGAGGGAGATTGAGTCTCCGCTCGACATCGTGCCCTCGGTGATTCCTTCGAGGATCCTCAGGGCCGCCTTGGTCTCTTGCTCGAACGCCATCGCATGATCTCCGGGGCTCGGACTACTTGGAGCGATACGAGAAGTACTGCTGGTGCA
>JAYVRN010000456.1:0-5002 GCA_043776275.1 Myxococcales bacterium
TGCACGCGCTTCCGGTCCCCACGGTGATCGCGGACTGGGACGAGCAGGGGCTCGCGAGCGCGATGCGGATCGGATCGTCGAACAAGGTGGTCACGGTGCCGAGCCCGGGCCTCATCGACGGCAACACGGTCACCTGGTCTCCCGATCACAGCCACCTCGCGTTCATCGCGCAGCTGCAGCCCGAAGCGACGTGCACGCCAGGAACGGCGCGCGCGGCCGCATACACGGCGGATGCCGCGACCGGTGTGGTGCAACCGCTGCTGATCCCGACGATCCCGCCCGCGAAGATCGACACGGGCCTCAGCGTGGAGTGGATGACCGATCGCACGCTGGTCGTCGCGAGCGGTGATGGCGTCACGATCGCGGGCCTCGATGGTGTGGAGCGCACGCCGCTGCCGGGTGCCACCGAGCTGCTGACGCCGCGGCCGCGCCCACGCTGTACCCCGGCTCCGGATGAGGATCCCGCGGAGGATCCCGATCCCCCGGAGGCCGCCTCGACCGGCAGCGACCGGCCTGACGGTGGTGGAAGCGGTTCGACAATGGTCGGACCACCGTGAGTCCCGTCAGGGTTTCACCATCCACTAGCTGGTAAGCCTCGGTAATCGCACGGAACTGGAGCGTGGCACAGGGGGTGCTCATCTCCTGGTTCGTGAAGCATCCCCGAGAGCTGCTGGCCGCCGGATTCGGTGGCGCCGTTGGTACTGGTGTCGATGTCGCCGCGCTCGTCCTCATGGTCGGGCACGACGTCTCGGTCCCGGTGGCGACGTTCCTGGCCGCCCTCGCGGGAGCCGCGACGAACTTCGTGTTGAGCAAGTACGTCGCCTTCCGCGATCACTCGCCCATCAACCTCCGTCAGCTTGCGCGCTTCGGCTTCGTTGCCGTGGCGGCCGCGCTGCTGATGGCGGGGGCGATGAAGATCGTCGCGGTCAAGTTTGGGGTCCCGGTGGTGCTCGCGAAGCTCGCCTGTGCGGCGGTCGTGTTCGCCATCTGGACCTATCCCGCGCAGCGACGCCTGGTGTTCGCGCGCACGGCTACTGCCTGATCTCATTCGTCGAGGAGCAAGTCATGTCCAATCTCGTCCCGTTCGTCGACCTCAGCGTGATCGTCCCCGCGTACAACGAGGAGCACCGGCTCCTGCCGACGCTCGAGCGCTTGCATGCGTTCCTCTCGGCGCAGCCGCTGCGCTACGAGATCCTCGTCGTCGACGATGGCTCGAAGGACCGGACCTGCGAGGTCGTCGAGACCGCGATCCAGACGATCCCGAACCTCGCGCTCGTGCGGCAATCGCCGAACCGGGGCAAGGGCGCAGCGGTGCGGCGGGGCATGCTGGCGGCGCGCGGCCAGATCCGCGTGATGTGCGATGCGGATTGCTCGATGCCGCCGGAGCAGCTGCCGCGCGTGCTCGCGCCGATCATCGCGTGCAAGGCCGAGATCGCGATCGGCTCGCGCTACGCCGAGGGCGCGAAGACCGACGTCAAGCAGCCGAAGTACCGCGTACTGTGGAGCCGCCTGGCCAACAAGGTGATCCAGCGCTCGCTGGTGCCCGGCATCCGCGACACCCAGTGTGGCTTCAAGGCGTTCACCGCGGAGTCGGCGCGGAATCTGTTCGCGAGCGCCACCATCGATGGGTGGGCGTTCGACCTCGAGATCCTGGCGCTGGCCCGCCGCCGCGGCTTCGCGATCGAGGAGGTGGGCGTGGAGTGGAAGGACGACAACCGCTCGCGGGTGAATCCTCTCAAGGACATGTGGAAGGTCATCCGGGAGGCCCTGATCATCCGCAGGAACATCAAGCACGGCGTCTACAACAAGAAGCTCCCGACCGCCGCCTGATCCGTGCTATTCGATGGCCGCTCGTTCGACGGAGAGGTTGAGGTGATCGCCGGCGGCAACTCGCAAGGGGAGTCGCGGGAGGAAAGTCCGAGCTTCACAGGGCAGGGTGCTGGCTAACGGCCAGTCGAGGCAACTCGCAGGACAGTGCAACAGAAAGCAAACCGCCAGCAGGGCGAACGTCGTTCCGGCTGGTAAGGGTGAAAGGGTGCGGTAAGAGCGCACCGCTCCGCTGGTGACAGAGGAGGCATGGCAAACCCCACCCGAAGCAAGACCAGACAGGGGTCGTGCGGCCCGCACGATGACTCCGGGTTGGTCGCTGGAGCCCACCAGCAATGGTGGGCCTAGATGAATGATCGCCACGACACAGAACTCGGCTTACCGACCTCTCCGCCGAGCGAGCCTTTTCTTCGTTCCGACCTTCGTTGAGATCTTCGTTCAATTCAGTGCGAGCAGGCGCGCGACGTCGCGTGCCAGGGCGGCAGCGGCGTACGGCTTCTCGATCAGCGCGGCGCCCCGGGCGATCAGCGCCTGCGCTGCGGCATCGTCCGCATAGCCGGTCGCGATCAAGACCGGTACGTCGCCGAGCGCGCGTAGCCGTTCGAAGCACTCCGGGCCGCCCATCACGGGCATGCCCATGTCGAGGATCACGAGGCCGATCACCTGCGCGTGCGCGGCGAACACGGCCAGCGCCTCCTCGCCGTTCGTGGCCTCCAGCACGGTGAGACCGCGTCGCTCGAGGAGCCGCCGGGTGCCGCTGCGGACGAGCGGCTCGTCGTCGACGACGAGGACGGTGGCGCGCGAGGTCCGCGGCTCGATCGGAAGCGGTGGTGGGAGGGCGGGGAGGGCGGTGGTTCGAGGCAGGTGGATCGTGAAGGTCGATCCGGCGCCGACCGACGACTCCACGGTGACCGCGCCGCCGTGCGCGGTGACGACGCCCCACACCATCGACAGACCGAGGCCCGTGCCCTTGCCGAGCTCCTTGGTGGTGAAGAATGGCTCGAACACGCGCATCCGCGTGGTCTCGGTCATGCCGCAGCCGGTGTCCTTTACGAGGAGCCGCACATACGAGCCAGGCGCGAGGCCGCGCACGGTCGCCTCGTCGGCAGTGAGCTCGACCGGGGCGGAGCTCAAGGTCAGGGTCCCGATCCCGTTCATCGCATCGGCTGCGTTGAGCGCGAGGTTCATGATCAGCTGAGACAGCTGGTGCGGATCGGCCTCGATACGTACGCCGCCCGCTCCGAGCGTCGTGACGATCTCGAGGGACTTCGGCAGCGTTCGCGACAGCAGCGGTAGGACCTCGCGGAGCGTGACGTCGAGCTCGAGCACGGCGAGCCGATATTGGCCGCGCCGCGAGAAGGCGAGGAGGCCACGCGTGAGCTCGGCGCCGCGCTCCGACTGCGCGACGATGTGCACGAGATCCGTCCTCGCCGACGTGGTCTGCGGCTCTGCGAGCTGGAGCTCGGCGAGGTTGCGGATCGACGCGAGGACGTTGTTCATGTCGTGCGCCAGGCCCGCGGCGAGCGTTCCGGCGACCTCGAGGCGCTGTGCGTGCATCAGCTGCTCCGAGAGCGCCGCACGATCGCGCTCGGAGCGGCGGAGCTCGGCGACCTGTTGCTCGGCGCGCACCAGCGATCCGAGTAGCAGCCGATGGAACAAGAACCCGACGAGCTGCGCGCCACCGACCGCTAACAGCGACATCGCCGCGGCGTCGCCCGGATTTCGCAGCACCATCGGGATCCAGGTCAGGTCGATCATCAGGTAGGCCCCGATCACCCACGCGGAGCGCAGGCTGATCGCCGCCGCGACGATCTCGACGATCAACACCACGGTGAGGAGGGACCCGCCTACGAAGTACTCCGACAGCAGGGTGCCCGCCGTCGGCAGGCCCCAGATCAGCGCGAGTGCGATGTGCCCCCACCGTGGAGCCAACCGACGCTGCGCCAGCGTCCACGCCAGCCACGCCGTGAATGGGATCGCCAGTGCATTCCAGGCGATCACCGCTCCCGCGAGGGGAACTCCGGAGGGGCCACTGACGATCACGGCGAGGACCAGGCCGAACACCACATACGGCGCCAGCACCCGGGCGCGGTCGAGCGCGATCGGCGCCAACAGGTGGTCGTGGTCGGCGACGGTACGCACGGGGTCGATCGGGCGAATCGACCACCTTGGCTGGGTAGTGAGGGGCGGTGGGGACGGTCGGGGTAGGGAACCCGTGATACCGTGATCCTGGGGTCATGGATCGGCGCTCTCCTGTCCACGAGATCGTGAATGCGTTGTGGAATGCGCTCCACACGCTGGGCGCATCTGCCGAGACCTCCGACATCGAGCGCTGGGGCTTCTCGGTTCATGCCGCGCTGTCGGCCGCCGGGCGCGAGTTCCACAACCACGATCACGTCGTGGACCTGCTCACCGACGGTGACCCTCTCGAGGTGATCGCGGCGCTCTACCACGACGCGGTCTACATCCAGGTCGATCAGGGGCCTCCGCGCTCGATGCGCGAGGAGCTCTCGCCGCTGTTGGCGCAGAGCGCCGAGGGCTGGCGCATCTTGCCGGCCGCCGCCGCGGGCGTCTCGGGCGAGGTGCTCTCCGTGTTCGCACGCCAGGTCGGCGACATCGTCACGCCGACCACCGGGCTCAACGAGTTCGCCTCGGCTCTCGTCGCGTCGGTCCAGCTCCAGGACGTGCTGTACCGCGAGCAGCGGATCGCGGTCGCCGCATGCATCGAGCAGACGATCCCGTTCCGTGAGGATCCGGTGACCGAGCTGCACAAGCGCCTGCGCTTGCTCGGGCTCGCGGGTGACGCCCTCGAGGAGACCGTGCGACGTGCCGTCCGCGTCGGCAATCGTGATGTCGACAACTTCGCCGACAACGATCCGGCTCGGTTCCTCGACAACACGTGGAAGCTCCTGCCCGAGAGCAACCCGGCACTCCACTCGCCGATGGTCTACACGGTGCGTGACTATCGGATCGCGCTTCAGAAGATGGAGAGCTTTCTCACCTGGCTACCGGCAGAGCGCGTGTTCCACACCTGGGGAAGCGAGCCGAGCCCTCAGATCCACGCGCGCCGTGTGGCGCGGACCACGGGCAACCTCCAGCTCGCCGTCCGCTATCTGCGCGCGAAGCTGTACTCGATTGGCCTGGTCGAGGCGATCGCGGAGATCACCGGCGGCGA
>JAYVRN010000457.1:0-18651 GCA_043776275.1 Myxococcales bacterium
TCGAGCGTGTTCTGGATGCTGGGCGAGCAGCCGTTGGGGCAGACGACCTTCTGCACCGTCGGGCCGGGCAGCGTGTCGCCTTCGAAGGTCGTGTCCTGATCCGCACAGGCAGCGAGCGAGAGTGCCATCAGGGTCGCGAGCATCATCGAGGTGCGCATGTTTGATTCCTTGCTCCTGGCTAGTGAGAACCCGTTAGCGAGCGGCGATTGCACAACGCTGCAAACGAGTACGACTTCCCATCTTAAGGACATCACCGCGGACTTCGCCATGTGGGACATCTGGATTTCTCGTGTCCGACATTGGAGCCATCGCGGTTTTTCGGCGTCGCAGATCTGTCGCAGATGTCCCGACGCCTCAACGTGCAAGCGACCCGAGATCTCTCGCGGGCACTCCCGCAGCGTGACGACTCAGTCCTGCGGAACGGTCTCGAGTAGCTCGCTGTCGTCGGTGTCGGCGTCGTGCCCTTCGACGTTGGCGTCGAAGTCGCCGTCGATCTCCGCCCCGATCTCCACGGCTCCGGTCAGCGCAGAGCCACCGGTCTCTGCTTGCTCGCGTGCGCGGAAGTACGCGCTGACTTGCTGCGCCGCCGCCTTGGTCATCCCGGGCGCCTTCGCGAGCTCGTCAACTCCCGCGAGCCGCACCGCGCGCACACTGCCGAAATGCTTGAGCAGGCGCTGACGACGCATCGCGCCAATGCCGGGGATCGAATCGAGCTCGCTCCTCAGCGTGCCCTTGCTGCGCCGATCCCGGTGGAACGAGTTCGCGAACCGGTGCGCCTCGTCGCGGATCCGCGCCAGGACATAGAGCTCCGGTGAGTTCGCGCGCAGGGCGATCGAATCTTTCACGTTGCGCCGATAGATCCGATCGGGCGCACCGCCGGCTTCGAGCTCGCGCTCCTTGGCGAGGCCGATCACCTCGAGGCCGTTGTCCCCGCCGACCGCGATCCCGAGATCCTTGAGCGCGGCCACCGCCATGCCGAGCTGGCCCTTGCCGCCATCGATCACGAGCAGATCGGGCGCGGCCCACGCGGGATCCTCCTCCACACCATGGTTCTCGCCTCCTGTGCGTGGGCGCGCACGCTTGAACCGACGGGTGAGCACCTCGTACATCGCCGCGAAGTCGTTGTTCTCGACGGTCCGGATCTTGAACTTCCGGTACAGCGCGCGCGCCGGGACGCCGTCGACGAACGTCACCATCGAGGCCACGGTGTCCGTGCCCTGGATGTGCGCGATGTCGAAGCACTCGATCCGGCGGGGAGGGCGCGCGAGCTCGAGCCGCTTCGCGACCTTGGCCAGCAGCGCCTCGGCATCCGCATCCGTGCCCCGCCGAGAGACCGCGGAGGCGGCGGCGTTGCGGTCGGCGAGCTCGACGAGCTTCGCGCGCACGCCGCGGCGCGGCTCGAGCACCTTCACCTTCTTGCCGCGGACCGAGCCGAGCCAATCGGCCAGCACCTCGGAGTCCTCGAGGTCAGCGCCGACGACGATCTCGTCGGGGATGTATGTGCCCGTCGCGTAGTACTGCTGCAGGTGCTCGCCGATCACGGCGGCATCGGGCAGCTCCTGATCCTTCTGCGAGAATGCCCTGCGGCCCACCAGCTTCCCGGCGCGGACGAACAGCACCACCACCTCGACCGTATCGGCCTCGCGATACAGGCCCCACACGTCCTGATCGACGAAGTCGTCCTGCACGATGTGCTGCTTGGCGAGCGTGCGCTCGACGGCATCGATCGAATCGCGGAGCACCGCGGCGACCTCGAAGTCCTCCCGCTCGGCGCGCGCGGTCATCCGGCCGCGGAGCCGGGTCAAGAGCTCGGCGTTCTTGCCGGAGAGGAACATCTTCACGTCCTCCACTTGCTCGCCGTACGCCGCGGGGGCGACGTCGATGGCGCACGGGCCGGAGCACCGCTTGATCTGGTACTGCAGGCACGGGCGCCCGCGGGACTCGAGCACGTGATCGGTGCAGGTCCGGAGCTGGAAGTGGCGGTTCAGCGTGCGCAGCGTCTCGCGTGCGCCCGTGGCCGAGTGGTAAGGGCCGTAGTAGTTGGCGGCGTCATCGCGGATGTTGCGGACCACCTCGACGCGCGGGAACTGCTGGCGCTTGGTGCCGTCCGCCTGGGGATCGACGAGGCGCAGCACGAGGTACTGTTTGTCGTCCCGGAGCTTCACGTTGAACTTCGGCTGATGCTTCTTGATCAGGTGGTTCTCGAGAAGCAGGGCCTCCTTCGACGACGACACCACGATGGTCTCGACCTCGGTGACGGCGCGCCCGAGGAACCCGGCGGCCACGAAGAACCGCTCGTCACCACCCTCGCGGAAGTACTGGCGGACGCGCGTGCGGAGGCTCTTCGCCTTGCCGACGTAGATCACGATCCCCTTGGCGTCCTTGAACAGATAGACGCCGGGCTCGATCGAGATGCGGTCGAGGACCTCCGCTGCCAGCACGACGCAGACCTTAGCCGGTCAACCGGCGGTGCGCATCACGTCACGGCTTCCGGGATCCGACCTGGAACCGGAACACGGCATCGCCGATCTCGATCAGGTCCCCGTCCCGCAGGACCTGTGAGGTGACTTGCTTGCCATTGACGCACGAGCCGTTGGTCGAGCCGAGATCGACCAGCACGAAGGCGCCGTTCGTGAACATCACGCGCGCGTGCCGCTTGCTGAGCGCACCGCTCGCCACCGGGATCGCGTTCCCGAGGATCCGTCCGATCGTGGTCTCGGTGAGCAGCGGGTGATGCTGGCCGGCGACCGGGCCACCGATCCCCACGAGCGCCGCGGCGATCGGGGCGGGCATCGGTGCGGCCGGCGCCATCATCGGGGTCGCGGACTTGTACGCCATCGATTGCTTGCGCTGGTGCATGCGCTCGACATCGGTGGACTGGCGCTCGTACTGCGCGATCTCGTCCTGCAACGTCTCGCGGACATCCGCGATCGCCGAGCCATCCGTGCGGTCGAAGCCCTCGAGCGCATCGATCCGCGCGGCGAGCTGCTTGAGGATCGCCGCAGCGGCGGGCATCGCGCCGCGATCGGCCTGCGCGCGCGCCTGGGCCCGTGCGGCATCTGCCTGGACCAGGATGATCTCGCGCTGCGCTTCCTTGTCGACGATCTTCGCGCCGGTGCGGATGTCGACGTCGAGCGTCGCGGTCATCCGGTGCGCGGTGCCATCGGGGGCGCGGCCGAGGACCGTGATCTCGACGAGGCGGCCGCTGGCGCCGGGCTTGAGATCGAGCTGGAGCTCGAGCGCCACGGCGCGCGCCTCGTCCACGAACACGTCGCCGATCGAGGTGGAGATCCCGTGCTTGCCGTGCCGGAGTTGACCCGCGGGGAGCAGCTGCACGAGCTCCACGCCGTCGGCCGGGGCGAGCTGCAGCTCGAGCTGATCGGCCACGATGCCGCCGTGCGCGAGCGCGGCGCGGGCGAGATCAACGCGCGCGACCACGGGATCGGGGATGTACGCGTACCGCCCCGAGCCGGCGGTGGCGATCGCCTCGAGGACGTTCTCGTCGTGATGAAGCCCGAAGCCGAGCGTGGAGACCGCGAGCTTCAAGCCCTTCACGTACCCGGCGAGATCCGTGGCCGATTGCAGCCCGATGTTCGGTTGCCCATCGGACAGCAGGACGATGGTGCGGCGCAGCCCCACCGGCGCCGACATCAGCACGCCGGCCGCGACCTCGAGGCCACCGTGCATGTTCGTGCTGCCATCGGCGCGGACGCCCGTGAGCGAGGCCTTGATCTGCGAGCGCCCGGGGTCATCGACCGAGGTCAGGCCACACCGCACGCCGGCGTGGGTGCCGAACGTGACCACGGAGAGCTGATCGCGCTCGGTCAGCAGATCAGCGACGAGCTCGCAGCTCTTCAGCACGTGCGCGAGCGGATCACCCTGCATCGAGCCGGAGACATCGATCACCAGCACCACGGCGAGGGGCGACCGCTCGCTCTCGAGCGCCCGTCCGCGCGGCTCCACCTTGATCGAGGCCCACAGCGTCGAGCGCCCGGGCTCGACCGTCTTCAGCTCACACCCTGCCACGATCCCGAATGGTGTAATCATGACACTAAGTATAACCGGACGAACGAAGTCTGCAAGGGGGGAGTTCTCCCACACCGGCTATGGATCGCCCGGATCTTCGAGGTCGCGCTTCAGACCCCAGATCAGCGTGAGGTCGAGCTCGACGGCATCGAACGGCTCGGCGCGCACCTTGTCGTCGCCGCCGTAGGTCCCGACCAGGAGCCAGCTCCCGCTGGCGAGTCGAAACACCTCGAGCACCTGTGCCAGCGGGTCGATGATCCAGAGATGACCAACCCCGTGGCGAGCGTACAGCGGCATCTTCTCGGTGCGATCCGAACGCGCGGTTCCCGGTGACAGGACTTCGCAGATCCAGTCCGGGATGACCGTGATCGGCCCGGTGTCTCGCGCGGCGAACCGCTCGGCGCGCCAACCTCCCAGATCCGGGACGCGAACCAGATCAGAGAACCGGATGCGGGGCTCGTCCCAGATCACCCAACCGCCGGGGCCCCCGATCCCGAACCGGAACCAGGCACCAAGCAGCACACCGAGATCCGAGGTCGTGCCAGTGTGTCGTGCGCCCGGCCGGGGGCTCGTCACGATCTCGCCATCGACGATCTCGCCGATCACCCCCTCAGGAACACGTTCGAGATCCTCCCATAGCTCCTCGAAGGTGCGTGGTTGGAGGCGTTGCCCGACGACCGGCGACATCCGCTCAGTCTACCGATACCTCGACGACGAGGCTACGCTGGAGAACTGGGTGAAACCGGGGTCTGAACCCCTTCTAGAACACGTGGAAGTCGTGGAGCGTCACGAGGATCATCAGGACGCCGAGCACCATGATCCCGCCCATGTGGACCATCGCCTCGATCTTCGGGTTCGCGCGCCGGCGGGTGACCAGCTCGTAGGTGAGGAACACCAGCCGGCCGCCGTCGAGCGCGGGCAGCGGGAACAGGTTGAACAGGCCGAGGTAGACGCTGAGCATCATCAGCAGCTTGATGCCGGTCACGAACCCGGCGCGGAAGTGCTTGCTGAACTCCTCGACGATCCGCTTGGGGCCGCCGGGGTCCGCCTTCTGCGCACCGGTGATGATGTCGTACAGGCCGCCGGCGATCACCTTGGTCTGCTCGATGGGATAGATCAGCGCGCGACCGGCGGCGTCGAACACGCCGACCGAGACGGTGTCGGTCTGGACCGTCTTGTGGATGCCGATCAGGTAGATCGGGTTGCCCTTGTCGTCCTTGTCGGAGCGCGGCGTGATCGAGACGTCGAGCGTCTTTCCATCGCGCTCCACGGTGAGGAGCACCGGGGCGCCCTTCTTGGCGGTGATCCGCCCGGTCAGCGAGCGCTCGTTGGCATCGCTCGCGTAGATCACCTCGTGATCGACCTGGAGGATCCGATCGCCGGACTCGAGCTTGCCGAGCGCGTCGTACCCGGGCATCACCTCATCGACGCCGATGTACGCGGTGGTGCCGTCGACGCCGTGACAGTTGTAGAGCAGGAACGCGAGCAGGATCGCCGACACATAGTTGGTGGCCGGACCCGCGAAGATCGTCAGGAACCGCTGCCACGCGGGGCGGTTCGGATACGCGAACTGATCCTCCGGGTCGACCTCCTCGGCGATGTTCATGCCGCGGATCTCGACGAAGCCGCCGAACGGGATCGGCGCCACCTGGAACTGGGTGCCGGTCTTCTTCGAGCGCCACTTGAGGCCGGGGATCGCCGGGCCGAAGCCGAGGCTGAACCGCTCGACGCGCATCCCGCACCACCGCGCGACGAAGTAGTGACCTCCCTCGTGGACGATGATCAGGAAGCCCAGCGAGAGGATCGCGAGCGCGATGTACACGTTACAATTATAGCCGAGGGGCCCCCACCGGGCCACCGAGGATGGGGGCTGATCAGGCGCCGATCAGCGCGTCGCGGAACGTGGCACGCAGCTCGGTCCGCGAGCACCAGTTCCCCGACACGTCGAGGTGGCGCAGGTGGGGAAACACCGCGGCGGCGAGCGCCTTCGCGCCGGGATCGCCGAGCTCGGTGTTGGCGAGCTCGAGGTAGCGGAGCGCAGGGAGCGCCGCGGCGTGGGCCGCGAGCAGCTCGCCACCCGCGTCGCCGAGCTCGTTCTGCGCCAGCGTCAGCTTCTCGAGGCCGAGCACCTTGCCGCCTCCGAGCAGCGCGGCGAGGCCCGCCGAGGACAGCTCGCACGCGGTGAGGTAGAGCGTGCGGAGGTGCGGCAGGTGCTGCCAGGCGGCGAGGGCCTCCGCGCCCTCATCACCGAAGTAGTTGCCGGTGAGGACGAGGCGGCGCAGCGACGGCAGGGCCTTGCCGAGAGAGCCGAGTGCTTCGGCCGACAGCTCGTTGACCGAGACGTTGAGCGCTTCGAGGTTCGCCAGGTGCTTGGAGCGGACGAGCGTCGTGAAGCCCTCGTCGCCGATCGGCCCACGGACCACGAGCGCGGACAGCCTGCCGAGCCACGACGCCTTCGCGAGCTCGGCGATCGCCTCCTCGTCGACCTGCATCAGCTCGACCTCGGTGATCGGCTCGGCGGCGAACAGCGCGGGGGCGAGCGGCAGGAGCGCCGAGGCCTCACCGGTGATCGCGACGATGAACCCGGCACGCTGGCGGCGCGCGCTCACGGTCCACGGCCACCAGCGCGCCTCGTTCGCGGCGACCAGCTCCAGCTTGCGGGCGCGGAGCAGCTTGCGCCGCGGGATCGAGAGCCGCCCGCGCAGCTCGAGATCGATCTCGACCAGCTCACCGCGCGGTTCACCGATCGAGCGCCAGTGCGCGCCGAGCGCGAGCTTGGGCGCGTCCTCGCGCGGGGCGGCGAGCACTGCCGCGAGCAGTGGTGCGGCCGGATCCGCGGCGGGCTTGACGGTGCGCACCGGGGCAGAGGCGCCCGAGACCGCCGCGGTGCTGGCGAGCGCGCCCTCGAGCAGCGCGGTGTCCGCGGCGGTCAGCACGCGCGGGGTCTGCAGTGACATCCCGAGCGTGCCCGCCGTGGTCGGCAGGCCCTTGCCGGACTCGAACACCAGCTGAGCCTTGAGGCCGGAGATCTCGGTCAGCGGCGTGGTGCAGGCCGTGGCCACCCACTCGCCACCGGTGAACGCGGGGCGATCGAGTACGGCGACCAGCCACAGCGCCTCGTCGGGCGGGCGCACGGTGACGAGGAACAGCCGGCCGCCGCCGGTGAGGGGTGCGAGACCCTTGTTCGCGGAGACGTATCGATCGAGGCCGAGCCGCGTGCCGAGCGCGGGAGCCTTGCCGGCAGCCTTCTCGAACACCGCCTTGCTGACGATCGCCATCACGTCACTCATCGCGCTTCACCGAGGAGCTTCGCGACCTGTGCCGCCCACGCCTTGCCGAGCTCCGGCTGCACCATCTGCACGTACGCCGCATAGCCCGCGAGGTACGCCACGAAGTTCTCGCGGCCCTTGGCCTGGCTCGCCACCCCGTGCTTCGCACAGTTGTGCAGCAGGGCGCGGAACCTCCGGCGGTCCGCGCGCGGCACGTGGACGTCGCGGTTGATCACGAGGCCGGTGATCCGCTGCTGGGTCTTCGCGCGCAGGAGCTTCCGCTTGCCCGGGTGCTCGAGGAAGCCCTCTTGCTGGCAGATCCCGTCGACCCACCACAGGAACCGTCCGATCGCGATCGCGGGCACCTGCGCGAACGAGAACGCGAGGTCGTCGGCGTAGCGCGTGTACACCGCGCCGTACTTCGCGGCGAGCTTGGTGAGGCGAGCATCGAGGCGACGACACGCGAGGTTCGCGAGTGCAGGCGAGGTAGGCGCCCCCTGGGGCAGCACGCCGGGCCACACCACGCGCCCATCAGGGAGCTTCGGGCGATACGTGGTCAGGGCGGCGAGCACGCCGGCCACCGCCTCGTTGTACCCGAGCATCTCGAACAGGCCGATCACGCGGCGATAGTGGACGGTGGGGAAGAAGTCCTTGAGATCGGTCTTCACCACGAGCGCGGCGCCGACGTGCGGGCGCGCGTTGGTGATGGTGGACCGGCCGGCGACGAAGCCGTGCGCCGCGGGATGCTGTGGGACCTTCGCGAGGATCTGATCGAGCAAGGCACGCTGCGCGCGCCGCAACGGGCCGCGCGGCGCGGCGATCCGGCGCGTACCACCTTTCGCCTTCGGGATCTCGAACTCGACGTACGCCGATCCGGACTCGGTGCCCGGGCGCATCAGCCGGGCGAGGCCGGGTGCATCCAGGCCGAGCAGCGCCTGGACGTCGGCGATGCTGGCGAGCACGGGCAAGCCCTGTGCGCCGAGCGCGGCGATCTGGGTGGCGCGCTTGGGGACCCGGTTCCAGGCGCGGCGCGCATGCTCGGCGAACAGGCCGAACGCCCAGCCCGTGGTGTTGAACTTGCCGCGGATCGAGCGCGCGCCGTCGTAGCGTGTGTCGGGCAGCGCGATCTCCTCGAGCCCGAGATGCTTGACCGTGGAGCGAGCGCGCTTGCGGACCTCGATGTCGGGATCCTTCACCACGCGGCGGAGGAGCTTGCCGGCGAGTGTGCGCGGGAATCCGAACCGGATCAGCTCGACGCCAGCGAGCCGCTGCTGTGGATCGAGGTCGCTGATCAACGCCTCGACCTGGGGCACCAGGTGGCGCGCCGCATAGAACCGCGCGATCTGGTACTCGGCCATGTCCTGATGGCCCTCGATCAGCTCGCGGATCTTGGCGCTGTTCGCCTGCGCATCGGCGAGCAGGCCGCGGAGCTCGAGGATCAGCTCGACGGGGTTCATGAACGAGGACTCTCGAGAGTGTGCGGGCTACTTGCTCGGCAGTGAGATGCGAGGTCAAAGAAGCCGGTAAGCGGACCTCGCGCTCGTACGTTCTTCATGTCCGGTCACAGTCAGCCACGACGTTGCATCGTGGACGGAAGGCTAGCTCGGTCACACCCTCGAGAGTCGATGTGAGAGTCCCAGAGCCCGCGCCGCGGTGCAAGCGCGCGAGCAGGGCGTCCTGCTACAGGCGGCCGCGGCGGAGCGCTGACGGCGAGGCCTTACCGCCACCCGCGATCGGGCGGCGCGGGATGCGCGCCGACACCGCACCGTCCACGTCGTCGGGCGCGAGCTCGGCCTCGAGCATCGCCATCGCGGCCGCGGCGGCGTCGCGGGTGGGCTGGCGGATCAACGTGTTGAAGCGCTGGTTCTCGATCCGCACACCGGCGCCGTGCGCGCGGAGCCGCGCGAGCTCGGTGTCGTCGAGCTGGGTGCGCTCGAGCACCGCGACGTTCTCCACCAGTTCTCGATGACGGCGGGGCGCGGTGATGCACGCCGTGATGCCCGGCTGGCTCAGCGAATACCGGTAGCAATCGGCCGGCTCCGGGGCCCCCGGGCCGGAGACCATGCGCCCGTAGCACAGCGCGCTGAACGTCAGCACGCCGGCGCCAGCGGCCTGGGCGCGCGCGAGCAGCTCGGTCTCGATCCCCGGATGCGCAGCGCTGTGGCGGGTCATCACCACGTCCCACGGTGAGCGCGCGAGCGCATCGATGGCGAGGCCGCGATCGTGGGTGGAGAACCCGATCGCACGGACCTTGCCGGCCCGCTTCAACTGATCGAGTGCATCGAAGGCCGCCTCGTCGAGCCGCGCCGCGGAGCGAGCCCAGAACAGGAGGAACACGTCGAGGGTGTCGCGGCGGAGCCTGCGCAGGGCGCGCTCGACGTCCGCGCGGATCGACGCAGCATCGGCGTGGTAGCTGCCGGTCACCACGCAGGTGCGATCACGCCGCGGGCGGACGCGCAGAAACCGCGTCATCGCCGCGTAGGTCGGCTCCCAGAACATCAGCTCGACGCCGGCCTCGGTCGCGACGTGTAGCGAACCGGGGCTCAGATCGAAGGCGCCGGAGACGGCGAGCGGCGTGACCTCGACGCCGGATCGGCCGAACGTGCGGCGCAGCCTCGGCGGTGGCGGTGCGGTGCTCTCGGCGGTGGTCACGCGCACGGAGACCTCGTCGGGGAGCGCAGCCGGGGGCAGCCGCAGGGCCGCGCGCGCGCCGGCGGCGAGCACGGTCTCGAGATCGGTCGCATCGAGCCAGGCGTGCACCCCGCGGCCGCCTTTCGACGACGCCGTGGGGAGCGCCGCGCGGAGCTCCGCGTCGGAGAGCGAGGCGAGCTGCTCTACGATCGCGGCCTGCACCGCGGGAGATCGATCTCCCGTCAGCTCGATCAGCCGCGCGCGCTGCGCTGGATCCGCGGGCTCCAGCAGACCCGCACCATGAGCGCGGATCCATGGATCCGGATCTCCCGTGAGCGCGAGGGCGATCCCGGGGTGTGCGACCGTCGTCCGCCGCGTGAGGGCGCGTGCCGCCGTGCGCCGCACCCACGGATCGCGCTCGGTCTCGAGCTTTGCGACGACCGCCGCGGGAGGCGCCGAGCCGAGCACGGCCTCGCGCACCGCCGGATCTCGATCCGCGAGCGCCCTCGCCAGCTGCGCGGGCGACAGGAGCTTGGCCGCGGCGAGCGTGGACAGCGCGAGCGCGCGGGGCAGCGGGTCGGGGTCGGTCAGGCCGGCGCGGACGTGTGCACTGTCGGGATCGTCGGCCGCGGCGATCAGCGCCGCGCGCACCGCGGGCACCGTCGCCGTGGGAACCGCGGCCGCAACCTCGCGACGGATCGCGGCCGGCCTCAGGACCAGCTCGTGCGCGGCCGCGACGGCGAGCGGGTGCTCCGCGAGCTGAGGATCGACGAGCAGCTCGCGCAAGGCGGCGGTGGGCGCGAGCGAGATCGCGAGCTCCCGGAGATCGTGCATCACAGCGCACCCCCACGCGCGAGCTGCGAGCTCGACATCGCGGGTGGCGACCACCCAGCCGATCGCCCACGCGATCGCCCCGGGACGCGCCGGCGCCGAGAGCACGCGCTCGGCGAGCTGGCGCGCCGGATCGCCGAGGCCATCGAGCAGGGCGACCACGGTGGCGGCCACGTGCGGGATGCGTGGCTCGTCGAGCCAATCGAGGGCGCGCGCGAATGCGGCGGCATCGTTCGCTTCGATGATGCGTGCCGCCGCGAGCTCGCGCAGCGGGACGTGTGGATCGCACAGCAGCTCGACCAGCGCGAGCGCGGGCGGATCGGGGAGCTCGGCGAGGCGCGCCGTGACCACGGCGGGATCTCGATCGCGCAGCAGCTCGGGGAGCTGCGAGAGCGGCGCGGCTCCCTCGGCGGGCTCGACGAGCGCTGGCCCCCACAGCACGCGCAGGTAGTCCGCGGTCCCGCCGCCGACGTCGGCGAGGATCTCGGCGCGGCGCTCGGGCGCGCGATCGCCACACACGGCGAGCACCTGGACGGCGGCGTGCCGCACGCGCCAGAACGGATCGGCGAGGGCCTCGCGCGCGGGCGCGATCGCGTCGGTCCCGGCGGCTGCTCCGAGCGCTCCGAGTGCACCGAGTGCACCGGTCTCAACGAGCGTCCTGCTCACCCCGATCGCGCCGAGTGCATAGATCGCGCTGCGGCGGACCCACCACGTGGCGTCGGTGCGTGCGAGATCGCGCAACGCCGGGACCGCGGCGAGCTCGCGGCGGTGCGCGAGGCCGCGGATCGCCGCGTCGCGCACCACGGGGGAGGGATCGCGGAGCGCGGCGCGCAACCACCCGGACGCGTCGGGGAGCGCGGTGCGGCCGGTGGCGGTCGCCGCGGCCGATCGTACGGCGACATCGGGATCGGCGGCGAGCAGCCTGCGCAGTGCGAAGGCGATCGCGGGATCCGCGAGCTGCTCGGAGGCGAGGGCCTCGATCGCGTGGCGACGATCGCGCGCGTCGTTCGCGAGGAAGGCGATCATGTCGCCTGCTTCTGCTTCCGCTTGCGCTTGCGAGCGACGCGAAGGCGCAACGCTTCGCCCACGGCGCGTCGGACCTCGCCGCGCTGGGTCGCGAGCTCGTCGGCGAGCCAGAACTGGAGGACCCGATTCCCTGCGCTCGCGAACGAGCGATGGAACTTCACGCCGCCGGTCTCGGCCGTGGCGCCCGCACGCGCCACACACGTCTTGCACAGGCACGGCAGCGTCGGGGTGTCCTCGTGAGCGGTGAGGTTCACGAACGGCGCGAGTACGGCGAGGGCGTCGTCGCACAGCCCCTGGCGATCGAGCGCTTCGGCCACGCGGCGTCGCGCCTCGTCGTCGGCAGGGTTGCGGACGAGGCGGACCAGGAGCGTCACGAGCTCGTCCACGGCCATCGCCGCCGAGTATCAGCCAACATCTCGGGAGATGTCGACGTGGGGATCGCGGAACTGCGCGCGCTCAGCCGAAGCGAGCGAACGCGCGGAACCGGCTGACCGCCGACTTGGCGGCCACACCCGTGGGGCCGGTGATGCGGATCGAGAGGTTCTGGACCTGGAGGCGCTTGGCGAGGCGACGGTGCATCGCCGGACCGAGCAGGCGCGCACCGCGGAATGCTGCGAGGGCGCGAACGCGATGGGCGACCGTGTAGCGGGTCAGCGCGACCTCGGCATCCCCTTCATTGGCGAGCAGGCGGCGGCACGCATCGCCGACACCATCGAGCGAGGCGCTCGCGACATCTGGCGTGGCGACCACGAGCAGCGTGCCCTGCGCACGACCGGCGCCGACATCGATGCCACGCCCACGCGCGGAGGCGTGGGTCACGCGCAGCTCGGGGAGCTCGCCGCGGAGGAGGGCGAGGACGGCGTGCGAGTTGTCGCCGGAGTCCTCATCGATCGCGAGGATCTCGAACGACAGCCCCAGCCCACGCAGGTGCTCCGCCGTACGGCGCACCGCGATCCCCACGAACTCCTCGTCGTCACCGAACGGCAGAATGACGGAGACGTCGAACCGGGGGCCCTCGGACATCAGCGCGGAATTAAGCACGCGCTGTGCCGCCATTGGACTCGCCTGTCATCACCCGATCGCTGCGGGATCGTCACGTGATTGCAACCAGTTGGGCGATTTGGCGCTGGCAATGGTCGGACCGCGGTGCGAACGTGTTTACGCATCGCGGCGCGAGGCCGAGTCATGCACTTCTCACCAGGCGGTGCGCGATGCGGTCCCAGCCCAGGTGATCCACCGCCGCCCGCAGGTCGACCGACCGTGGCGGCACCGCGAGGATCTGGTCGATCGCGCGCGCCAGGGCTGCGGGATCTTCTGGTCGCACCAGCTGCGCGGCGGGCGCGAGGGCGCACAGGCCACCGACGTCGCTGGCGATCAACGGCACCCCTGCCGCGAGCGCCTCGAGCGCGATCATCGGCGTGCCTTCGGAGCGCCCGGTGGCGGTCACGCGCGAGGGCACCACCACCACGCTCGCGGTCCCGAGCAGGCGATCGCGCGCGGTCGTGTCGATCTGACCCAGGAACGTGATCGAGGATCGGCGCGCGCGGTGTTCGAGCTCGGCGCGTGCGGGCCCATCGCCGGCGATCACCACGCGCACCGTGGAGCGGAGCTGCGCTGCGGCATCGATCATCACATCCACGCCCTTCACCGGCACCAGCCGCGCCGCGACCACGATGGTCGGTGGATCGGTGGGCGCATGCGTGATCGCGGAGAACCGCCCGAGGTCGAGGCCCATCGGCTGCACGGTCGCGCGTGCGAGCCAGTCCGCGAGGGCCGGGACCTCGGTGCGTGCGATCGTACGCAGCTGTTCGCTGACGAACACCAGCTCGGCGCCGCGGCGCGCGAGGAGGTGGAGCACCGGGCCGAGCAGCCGCATGCGGCGCAGCGTGTGAACGTCACCGCCGTGCGCGATCGCGAGGAGTGGCACGCGCGAGGGCAGGGCGGCGATCGCAGACGGGACGAGCCAGTGCGCGACGATCGAGTCCCAGCGATGGGCACGGAGCGCGACCGCGGCGGCGAGCCGGGTCGAGAACGCCGCCGCCGCACCGAGCAGCGCGAACGGCGAACGCTCGAGGGCATCGGGCGCGCCACCGCGCTCGAACAGCGTGCTCGGGATCCGGACCACGTCCCGACCGGCGCGCGTCCCGGCGGCGATCACGTCGAGGTCATGCCCCAGCGCGCGCAGGGCGTGGACGTGTGCGGCGACGAAGCTGCCGGCGGGATCGGTGGGCGTGCGGGGATACGACGTCGTGATGACGCCGATCCTCAACTGTCGCGCTCCGCTCCTCGAGCGCGCTTGCGCGCCTGCGCCGCGAGGCGGCTGCCCCACGAGCGGAGGAGGACCCATGGGATCGGGTGCACCACCGTGCCGAGATGGATGCCGCTGCGCCAGTGCTCGCCGTAGATCGGACGCACCGGGACATCGGCGACCGAGATGCCGGCGACGTGCAGCCGGCTCAGCAGATCGTTCGGATAGCCATATCGCGGAAACAGCTCGTCGAGTGGCACCGCCTCGAGCGCGGCGCGCGAGATCGCGGTGTACCCGCACTGCGAATCGAACACGTGGTGATAGCCCGAGGTCAGCTTGGTGGCGGCCGACAGCAGCACGTTGCCGACGATCCGAGACGGCGGCATCGTCGACCAGATCGAGGGGTGCAGGAACCGGTTGCCCTTCACGTACCCCGCCATGCCGGCGGCGATCGGCTCGAGCAGCGCGGGCAGGTCCGCTGGATCCATCTGCCCGTCACCCGCCATCACGACGGCGACATCCGCACCGAGCGCGAGCGCCCGCCGATATCCGGTGGTGATCGCGGCGCCGACGCCACGGTTGGTGGCGTGCCGGATGACCTCGACACCAGCGGGGCGCGCCCGGCCTTGCGCGGCGAGCTCGGCCTGCGCCGACGTATCGTCCGTGGAGGCATCGTCGATCACGAGGACGTCGTCGGCGAGCTCCGGGACGGTCGCGACGGTCGCGACGATCTTCTGGCGCTCGTTGAAGGCCGGAATCACGACCGCGATGCGCAGCGAACGGTACATCGAGGAGGGTTTTAACCTGTCACAGGTGCGTGGTACAGCCTCCTCATCGACGAGAACGAGGTGTTCTCGGATCCAGAGACACGGGGGCAGTCCTCCCGAACTGAACGCGGAGACAACAGTCATGGCTGGTGGAGTCAACAAGGTCATCCTGGTCGGCAACCTGGGCGCGGATCCTGACATGCGCTACACCCCGAGCGGACAGGGCGTCTGCGAGCTGCGGATCGCCACCAGCGAGAGCTGGAACGACAAGAACGGGCAGCGCCAGGAGCGCACCGAGTGGCACCGTGTCGTGGTCTGGGGCAAGCGCGCCGAGGTCTGCTCGAAATACCTCGCGAAGGGCCGCCAGGTGTTCGTCGAGGGTCGGATCCAGACCCGGACCTACGACGACAAGGAAGGCAACAAGAAGTACATCACCGAGATCATCGCCGCGGACGTGCAGTTCCTCGGCGGTGGCAAGGGTGAGGGCGGCGCCGGCGGTGGGAAGGGCGCGGGCGGCGATGGCCCGCCGCCTCCGTCGGATGCGGACTTCGGCGGCTACGGCGGCGGCGGTGGTGGCGGCGGCGGTGGCGGTCCCGACGACGACATTCCGTTCTGATCGCGGGTGAGTGCGTGATCGCGGCTTGATCGCGCGACGGTCGCGCAGGGTCGCGGGTGCGGTCTCTCCCAGCTACGGCGAAGCGGGAGTCGCGGCGTCGATCGTCGTCGCCTTGCACGCCTCGACGAGCAGTGGCCACCAGGTGTTCTCGTCGGCCGGCGCGGCGGTCACGCGCGTGACCACCATGAAGCCGTCGTCGGGGCGACGCGTGATGCAGTTGCCCACGAACAGATCGGGGTAGTCGTCCTTGCTCCCGACCGGCTTCTCCACGCGGAGGAGCGCGTACTTCCCACCTTGCGGGAGGTCACCGTGCTCGAGCTCCTTGACCGGCGCGACCGTGACCTCGTCCTTGGCGGCGTCACCGCTCATCTTCGGCTTGATGTGGTGGGCCTTGATCGCCTCGAGGAAGGTCTCGGGCTTGTTCGCGAGCTCGGCGGGTGTGCACCCGCCGTCGCAGGTCGCGGTGATCTCGTAGCTGCGATGCCACGTCGGCAGCGACCGTGCATCCGGGGGATCCCAGGTCGGCAGCGCATCGCGGCGCACCCACGCCACGGGGACGCGCGCCTTGACCTTGACCTTCTTGGTCTCGACCATGAACGGCACGTCGATCGCCTGGTCCTCGGTCGCGGGCGGTGCGGCCGCGGGGGCCGCGTCCGGTGCCGGGGCAGGTGGCGTGGCGGTCGCCGAGCCATTGGGTGCGGACGCCCCGCCCGGGGCCGGCTCCTGCTCGTCGGTCTTTCCGGTCTTCTTCCCGCACGCGCTCGTCATCAGGGCGAGGGACATCGACGCGATCCAGATCCTGTTCATGGCCGACATCATGGCCCACATCCTATCTCCTAAGGCTCGGACGTCAGCTCCACGAAGCACGCGTCGCAGGTCGGCGTGGTGTCGAGCTGGTCGAGGACCAGGTCCTCATCGATCAACCTGCGCCCGGGCACGGGGAGCTTGCGCTGAGCGACGCACGCCTCACACATCCGGACCACCACGTAGTCCGGCGGATGCGGCAGCGTGTACGAGATCCACGCGGGCAGCGTGCTCTGCGCATCGAGCGCGGCGCGGATGTGCGCGCACACGTGGGTGACGCCAGCGCGACCGTGGACGTGGCAGAGCGTGACACCCATGGCGGGAATGTAGCGCGGTCGCGGTAGAGTCGCCGCGTGTCGGAGCGCACCGGTTTGTGGCGGCACGCCGACTTCAAGCGCCTGTGGGCCGCACAGGTGGTCAGCGCGTTCGGCTCGCGGATCACGCGGACCGCGCTCCCGATCATCGCGATCACGACGCTGGATCAGCCCGAGAGCATCATCGGCATCCTCACCGCGATGCAGCTCGCGCCCGGCGTGGTGCTCGCGATGTTCGCCGGTGGCCTCGTCGATCGCGGGGACAAGCGTCGGATCTTGATCGGGGCGGATCTCATGCGCGCGGCCGTCGTCGCGTCGCTCACCCTGACCTGGGCGCTCGGGATCCTCTCGATGGCGCACGTGGTGGTGGTGGGGGCGATCGTGGGCGCCGCGAGCGCGCTGTTCCAGATCACCGACACGGCGTACCTGCCGCAGCTGATCGACAAGGGCCAGCTCGCCGAGGGCAACGCGAAGCTCGAATCGACGGAGGCGGTCGCGGAGATCACCGGGCCGGCCACGGCGGGCCTGCTGGTGGCGGCGATCGGCGCGCCGCTCGCGGTGGTGGTGGATGCGTTGAGCTACCTGTGGTCCGCGCTGTGGCTCGGCAAGATCGAGGCGCGCGCCGCACCGACCGAGCCGGTGGCGCCCCGGAAGCGACTGCGCGGCGAGGATCTTCGGGTCGGCCTCCGCACCGTGTTCGGTCATCCGTACGTGCGGTGGATCGTGATCAGCCACATGGTGTGGTCGATCTGCGGTGGGTTCTTCATGTCGCTGTACTCGCTGTTCTGCCTGCGCGAGCTCGCGCTCTCGAAGGCGATGTTCGGCGTGATCATCGCGGTCGGAGGCGTCGGGTCGCTCGCGGGCGCGCTGCTCTCGCGCTGGATGGTCACGACTCTTGGGCTCGGGCGCACGCTGGTGATCGCCTCGGCGCTGAGCCTCACGTGCGCGGTGTTCATCCCGCTCGCTGCCGGGCCGCTCGCGGTGATCGTCGCGTTCCTGATGGCCCATCAGCTGCTGAGCGATGGGTTCGCGGTCGCGTTCGTGATCCAGGCCGTCACGCTGCGGCAGACGGTGCTGCCCAAGGAGCTGCTCGGGCGCGCGAATGCGGCGATCCACGTCTGTACGTCGAGCCTGTTGCCGATCTCCGCGCTGGTCGCGGGGTTCCTCGCGGAGGCGATCGGGATCCGCGCGGCGATGTGGGTGGGGATCTCGATCGGCTTCCTGCCGCCGCTGCTGCTCGTGCCGCTGTGGAGGCTGCGAGAGATCCCACGGGAGTCAGGTCCCGAGACCGGGCCTGAATCTGCGTAGGTTCGACGATGCGCAGGAGGCTCGGCCGTTCTCCTCGCGACCCTGTCCTCGGTGGATGTGATACCGACGTTCCATGTTGTTCGGAACGGGCGTGGTGTACGGGGTCGTGGCTGTGACGGTTGCGGTGATGCTGGGCACCGCGGCGATGCTCAAGCGCGTGCCGAAGCATCGGTGGATGCGCCTGGCCGGCGTCATCACGTCGGTCGTGCTCGGGCTGGCGGCGCTCGTGCTGCTGATGTTCGCGAGCCACGTGGTGGTGGTCTCCGCAGAGATGCAGCTCAGCGAGATGCGAGTGATCGGCACGGCGACCATTCACATCGGAGATCGCGACGTGGAGCTTTCGGCGCATGGCTCCGGGGTGACGCTGATCCTCAACGCATCCGCGCGCCCGCTCGAGGTCCAGGCGTTCGTCTATGGAGACCTGCCGCCGGGTGCGCTGCCACCGCCCGATGCTGCGATCGATCCGCACAGCGTGTACGCGCTGCACGCGAACCTCGATTTTCTCGGTCCATCGAACCATCCACCGTCGTCCGTCGCGACGAAGGGACCGGGCAAGGTCATGTACTGGCTGACCTGGTAGCGGTCCTGTGGTGTGGTGTCGAGGGCGTCGCCGTGGGTCGCCCGGAAACCTCAAACGAACTGCCGAGTTAGCGCGCCTTACATCGGCCTTACGCGCCGCGTAGACCGCCCGAAACCAGCGCGCGTTGATACCTGCATCCACCGCGACCCGATCGCTGCCTCGAACGCAGCGCTCACCGTTCATCCCGCGGAGGCCAAGGATTCGTCATGTCTCGTTTGCTTATCGCCGCCT
>JAYVRN010000458.1:0-18628 GCA_043776275.1 Myxococcales bacterium
CGGTCCGAGGCCGGAGATCGTCCCCTTGCCGAGGCCCGCGAGCCAGTACCCCGCGTCCTCGTCGCGATAGTAGGGGCTGTCACCACCGAACACGTCGATGGCGGCGACGGCGATCGTGGGATCCTTCGAGGCGATCGCCACGGCGATCTCGGCGAGCGCCGCGCCGCGCTCGAAGTCCGCGAGCTTCAGCATGCTCCCGCCGCTATGCGCGTCGAGCTCCTGGATCCCCTCGAGGACATCGGCGGGATCGGCGCTGGCCACCAGGCCTCGCAGCTCGGACCATGCGGCTTCCGTGATCGTCGTGCCGCGATGCGGCTTGAGATCCGCCGCGAGGATCGCCTCGGCGTCGACCTTCATGGTCGGTGACTTCGAGACCACGCGAAAGCTCCCGCCGCTGCCCTTGGCCGCGAACACCAGGTACGCGCGGCCCTTCACGTACGTGAAGTTCGGCGGCGTGTACATGCTCGGTGCCGGCGGGCCCTCGGCATAGTGACGGAACCGCAGCTGCTTCGGCGGCTTGCCTTTGATGCACGAGACGACGTTGAAGGTCGTCTCGCGGACCTCGAAGCTCGAGACGGCCGGGAACCACGCATCGGTCACCTTGCGATCAGAGGCGACCACGCCCTTGCAGACCAGATCCGCCTTGGTGGCGAGGGTCTCGAGGGGGACCGCTGGGCCCACGCCATAACCGTGTGCAGTCGCGACCCCGAATACCACCATCGAAACCGTCGCTGCGGTCATCCACCCGTGCATGCCGTTACGGTAGCACCCGCGCCGTGGTCACGCCGCCGACGATGGCTGCACCACGTGGACGGTCTGCGTCGGGAACGCCATCGAGGTCCCCGCCCGCTCGATGGCCTCCATGAACGCGATCAGCACGCCCTCGCGGATCGCCTGAAACTCCGCCCACTCCGCGGTCTGGAACCACGCGACGACCTCGATGTCGAGCGAATAGCTGCCGAGCTGCTTGAGCTTCACCACCACGCCCTCCGGCCACAGCTTCGGATGGTCTCGCAGGACCTTCTCGAGTTCGCGGAGCACGGTGCGCATCTGCTCCGCCGTGGTGGCGTACACGAGGCCGATCATGCAGGCGAGCCGCATCCGATCGCGCACCGTGTACGACTCGATCCGCTGGTTGGCGAGCTCGCCGTTCGGGATCGTCACGATCGTCCGGTCCTGCGTGCGGATCCGCGTCGAGCGCAGGCCGATCTGCTCCACCGTTCCGACGACGTCATAGACCTTGACGAAGTCCCCTTCGCGGAGCGGCTGATCGATGCCGATCGAGACCGCGCCGAACAGGTTCTCCACCGTCTTCTGCGCCGCGAGGGCGATCACCAGCCCGCCGATGCCGAGCCCTGCGATCAAGCTCGCCACCGAGACCCCGAGCTGAGACAGCGCCACCAGCGTGCCGAGCACCATCACGGCGGCCTTCGCGAACCGCGCGCCGAGCGCCAGCAGCGAGCGCGAGGCCGGGCGATCGATGGCCCACGAGCGCTGTCCGAGCGCATCACGGAACAGATCGATCGCGCGGAACAGCGCCCACTCGACGGTCGTGATCGACAGCAGGCTCATCGCATCCCGCAGCATCGACATCGTGCGCAGATCGATCGCCAGCCACTCGAGCCCGATCCGGAACACCTGGATCGCGACGAACAGCGACACCGGCCCCGCGAGCTGCGCGCCGAGGTTGTCGTCCCACTCGGCCTTCGTGCGGCGCGTGATGCGCACGATCGTGTAGCGGAGGATCCGCGTGAGCAGCCAGCCTCCGATGATCGACACCACGAGGATACCGATCGCCTGGGCGATCACGGAGTCCTTGACCGCGTCGGCGATTGCCCAGAATTGCTCGACCATCGGCCGGGGTGTTAGCGCACCAGGCCGCGGGGCGTCGAGGACCTGAGCCGGGAGCTTCCGGCGCGCTCAGCGAGTGCCGCGTGGGGGGCGGCGCTGCGGGATCGGCGGCGGAACCGCGCCGCTGATCCGCCCCGTCGCGAGCGATCCCACGGAGCTGAACGGACCGAGCGGAAGCGGGCGTCGTGGTGCGACGGCCGTGGGGTTCGGCATCGGGATCGGGACACTCCCCTTGGCCAGGCGCGTGCGTGCGCTCGGGGGCTGGGGCAGCGGCCCCGGCAGTGGGGTGAACAACGAGCTCTGATCGAGCAAGGCGATCACCTGCGTGAGGCCGACGATCGGCGCGGGCGCAGGGGGCGCTGGCGCCGGGCGCACGATCGGCCGCGGTGCAGCCTGGGAGGCGAGCATCGCCGCGGTCTGCGCCTTGATCCGTGACGCCTCCGCGAGCTGCGCGCTCCGTGCAGCGACCCGATCGCGCTCGCGCCGCCATGCCCGGAGCTGCTTCTTCGCGATCGTCAACATCGCGAAGATGCTCAGCAGGGCCACCGCGGCAACACTGATGAACAGGATGAAGGGAACCACGACACCCTACCAAGCAACTCGCGTTCCGCGCTAACCAGCTGCCACTCCTACCCACCCCCCCGCCGGAACCGTCACCTCCTCGTACAGTTGTACGCTGAGGGTACGGATCTGGTTCAGCGCAAGACCTGCGCCAGGTCGCCTGGCACGACCGGCGGCAACACCGTCGCGAGCGGATCGCAGTGCACCGTGGTGAGCTCGACGTGGCCCGGATGAGGGGCCCGCCGATCGCGCCGGAGCTGGACGTCCCAGTGCGCACCGATCTCGAAGTGAGCGTTGAGATAGCCCGCGAGCTCCGGTCGTGAGACCGCGCGCGGTGCGACCAGGTGACGGATGCCGGTGATCGTGGAGTCCGCGAGCTCCCAGACGCGACGCGCGGCATCCTCCGCCCAGACGACGGAGCGCGCTTCGTCGGCGACCACCGTCATCGGCAGCCCTCGCCGGTGGCGATAGCGCAGCCAATCGAGGTGGCCGTTCTTGCCACTCGCCGAGGGGCCGATCCACGGACCGCTCCGCACGATCAAGGTGTTCGGTCGCGCGAGCATCAGCTGCTCGGCCGCGACCCGCGTGTGTCCATACACGCTCAACGGATCGGTGGGCGAGGTCTCGTCGTACGGTCCGGTGTCGCCACTGAACACGTGATCGCTGGAGCAATAGACGATCCGCGCTTCGGGCGGCGCGTGCGCGATCAGGATCCGCATCGCGTCGACATTTACAGCCCACGCGAACTCGGGAGCTTTCTCGCAGCTCTCCACATCGCACACCCCGGCGCACTGGACGATCATCCGCGGGCGGATCCGCGAGAACAGCTCGACCACGGTGGCCTCTTCGTCGAGATCGATCCCACCGATCGTCCCCACGGGTGGACGGCGCGTGGTGCGATTGCAGTACGCGGCGATCCCGGGGCGCGCGCGCAACAGAGACCAGCCGAGCATCGAGCTCGCACCGAACAGCACGTCCTGCGAGCGATCCACGCGCGCGGCAGCATAGCCTTGGAACCCGCGCTACGCTGCGCGCAATGCCGTACCCGCCCGCTCCGTGGCACACGCACGGACGTGCGTTCGTCCAGCCGTACCTCGTGGATGCCCGGCACCTGGAGCTGCCACCTGGGTTCCGCGCGATGACCGTGGCTGGGCGCGCGATCGGAGTGCTCGCGCTCGTGGAGTACCTGGCGCCTTCACCGCTGGTCTATGCGGAGCTCGTGTGGCTGCCGTGCCTGGTCTCGGCCGCCGGCAAGCGCGGCTACTACGTGGCGAAGATGTACGTCGACTCGGAGGCGTCGCTCGCCGGTGGACGCGAGCTGTGGGCGATCCCGAAGCAGCTCGCGAAGTTCTCGATCGACGAGCACGCCGCGACGATCGACACCGAGGACGGCGCACACCTCGAGCTCGCGCTGTCTCGACGCGGTCCCGCCCTGTCGCTCCGCGCCGGCGCATCGACGCTCCAGGATGGCGGCGCCGACGTGGTCCGATTCCGAGGTTCCGGCACGGCGCGAACGGCGTCGGGTGGCCTGACGGTGCGCGAAGCACGCGGGCTGGAGCGCTGGATCGGCTGGCCTGGTGCGCGCAGGTTGCCGGGCCTCGGCGCGGCGCTGACCAGCTTCGAGATCACGATGCACGCCGCGCGGCGCACGCAGAAGCCGCACTGAACCGACCGAACCCGCGGCCGCTTGAGATCGCGCGAAGGCGGGGGCCGAGCGAATCCTCCGTCCCGAAACGCTTGGATCGATCATCACGCGGTATCGTGCGGCGTGGCCGGAGGATCTCAAGGAGTTGTCGTCAAGGCGCTTGCCGCGAACCTCGGCATCGCGATCGCGAAGTTCGTCGCCGCGGGATTCTCGCACTCAGCCTCGATGTTGTCGGAGGCCGTGCACTCGCTCGCTGATTCCGGAAACCAGCTGTTCCTGCTGATCGGCATGCGACGGGCGACGCGCCAGGAGGATGCCGTCCACGAGTTCGGCTACGCGGCCGAGCGGTACTTCTGGGCGTTCATCGTGGCGGTCTCGCTGTTCACCATCGGCGCGACGTTCTCGATGTACGAGGGCATCCACAAGGTGCTGAACCCGGGCGGCGTGATGGGCAGCCGGACGATCGCGTACGTCGTACTCGGCGTCTCGATCTGCCTCGAGATGTTCTCGCTGAGCTCCGCGCTCGCCGAGTTCCGTCACATCAAGGCCGGCCGCTCACTCAAGCAGACGATCGACGAGGCCCGCGATGCCGTGGTCATCGTGGTTCTGTTCGAGGACGTCGCCGCGCTGGTGGGCCTCGTCGCCGCGTTCGGTGGCCTGCTCGCGACGCAGCTCACCGGGAACGGCGTCTGGGACGGCATCGGCTCGATCGTGGTCGGCGTGACCCTGTTCGGCGTGGCGTTCTTCCTGGCGAGAAAGACCAAGGACCTCCTGATCGGGCAATCGGTCCCCAGCGCTCAGCGCGATCGGATGCTCCAGATCACGCGCGAGTCGCCGGGCGTGAAGGCCGTGGTCCACCTCCGCACGATGCACCTCGGCCCCGAGGAGGTGCTCGTCGGCATGAAGGTCGTGGTCGACGAGCAGATGAAGGCGATCGATGCCACCAAGTTCATCGACGTGATCGAAGCTCGGCTGCGCGCCGAGATCCCGATCCTCAAGCGGATCTACATCGAGATCGGCGCGCCCGAGGCGGCAGAGATCGTCGTCACGCCGCCCCGCGCCCCCACCGATCCGGGCGCGGAGTCCGAGTCGATCTGACGGGCCCGTCTCCCGCGCCTACTTCTTCGCCGGGGCCTTCGGTGCCGGCAGCGGCTTGCCGGCCTCGTCGGTCGGCGTGAAGCTGAACTTGCCGTCCTCGTAGATCCACACCAGGCAGTCGGCGCCCGTCGCGCACACCGTCTTGTGGACCACGCTCGGCTGCAGGTAGTACGAGCCCGCCGTCAGCTTGACCGCCTCCTGACCCTTGCTGGTCTCGATGATCGTGCCGGCGAGCACGATGCCCGTGTACGCGGACTCGTGCGTGTGCCAGCCCGAATCGAACGCGGCCTTGAAGCGGATGAAGAACGCCGTCGGCCCCTTCTTCGCCTCCTTGGTGCCGATCACGAACGATTCATCCGGGCCGCCCGGGAAGAACGGCTCCCACTTCAGCTCGCCCGCGGGGAACGCCACCAGCTTGGGCGCCGGGCCCGCATTCGCGAGGGTCATGCTGCAGCCGAGGACCGCCAGGATCAGTGCCTTGTTCATGTGCGCTTGGTCTTTCATTGAGGGTTCGTGCTGGGTCGAACGGCGCCCCGGCGTTTCGACAGGCCGCAGAGGAAACCTTCTCGCCCTCACGATCCTTGACCTTGACAGCTGTCACTGTCACAGTCACAATTGACTCAATGGCGAAGGTTTCATCCCTCTGGTCCCGGCTCGGCGAGGTGGCGAGCCTCGTCGCGACTCCCCTCCTGCCCTCGCACTACCTGGCGCTGGTGTGGCCGCTGGCCGCCGCGCACACGCGTCAGGCGCGGATCGAGGCCGTGCACGAGGAGGCGCCCGGCGTGCGGACGCTGACCTTGCGCCCCGGGCGCGGGTGGCGCCCGCATCGCGCCGGCCAGCACGTGCAGGTGGGGGTGGCGATCGCGGGCCGGCTCGCCACGCGGACGTACACGATCTCGTCCTCGCCCGAGCGCCGCGATGGCTGCATCACGATCACGGTCAAGGCGCAGCCCGATGGGCGCGTGTCGCGCGCCCTGGTCCACGACGTCTCGGTCGGGGCGTTCCTCACGCTCGGGTTGCCCGCCGGCGAGTTCGTCCTCCCCGCCACCCTGCCGGGCCGAACGCTGTTCGTCACCGCCGGCAGTGGCATCACGCCCGTGGCCAGCATGCTGCGCACCCTCGCGGCGCGCCGGGCGATGCCCGACCTCGTGCACGTGCACCACGCTCGCACGCCGGCCGACGTGATCTTCGGCGAGGAGCTGCGGGCCCTGGCGCTCGAGCATCCGCGCTACCGGCTGATCGAGGTCCACACCGCCTTCGATCGGCAGCGCCTCGGCACGGCGCGGCTCGACGCGCTGGTCCCGGACTGGCGCGAACGTGACGCCTGGGCGTGCGGGCCGCAGGCTCTGCTCGAGGCGATCACCGCGAGCTTCGCCGAAGCGGACCGCGCCGACGCGCTCCACGTCGAGCGGTTCCGCGCGCCGCTCGCGCCGCTCCCCGCGACCACCGAGGGTGGCGAGGTGCGGTTCACCACGAGCGGCGTCGCCGCGCGGGCGGACGGCCGCACTCCCCTCCTGCGGATCGCCGAGGACGCCGGCCTCGCACCGCGCCACGGCTGCCGGATGGGCATCTGCCACAGCTGCGACGCCACCCTGACCTCTGGCTGCGTGCGCGACCTGCGCACCGGCACCGCGATCGACGAGCCCGGAGCGCGCATCCAGATCTGCGTGTGCGCCGCCGCCGGCGACGTCGAGCTCACCCTCTGAGGAGAACCCCATGATCCAGCCCACCGACATCGAAGCCTTCGGCCGCGAGCTCGACGCGATCCAGCACGAGGCCAAGGCGAGCCTCGGCGATCGAGATCGCCGGTACATCAAGCGCGCGATCAAGGTCCAGCGCAGCCTCGCCCTCGGAGGGCGCGCGCTGATCTTCGCCAGCCTGCCGCTCGCACCCGCGCTCCCCTTGTTCCTCGGCGTGATCGGCGCCGGGACCGCGGCGCTCGGCATCTCCAAGATCCTCGAGAACATGGAGATCGGCCACAACGTGATCCACGGGCAGTGGGACTGGATGAACGATCCCGAGATCCACTCCTCGACGTGGGAGTGGGACAACGTCTGCCCCGCCGATCAATGGAAGCACTCCCACAACGTGGTGCACCACACCTGGACCAACGTGATGGGCCGTGACCGCGATGTCGGCTACGAGATCCTGCGGGTCTCCGAGAAGCAGCCGTGGCGGCCCGTGTATCTCGCCCAGCCGCTCTACAACGCCGCCCTCGCCGTGATGTTCCAGTGGGGCGTGGCGATGCACGACATCGATCTCGGCGCGCTCCGCCGTGGCGAGATCACGCGCTCCGAGGTCCTCGGCAAGCTCAGCGGGATCGGGCGGAAGGCGGGCAAGCAGCTCGCGAAGGACTACGTCCTGTGGCCGCTGCTCGCAGGGCCGTGGTTTCTCCCGGTGTTGCTCGCGAACCTGACCGCGAACCTGATGCGCAACCTGTGGACCTACGCGATCATCTTCTGTGGGCACTTCCCCGACGGCGCGCAGGTGTTCAGCGAGCACGAGATCGAGGGAGAGACCCGGGGGCGCTGGTACCTCCGTCAGGTGCTCGGCTCGTGCAACATCACCGGCGGGCCGCTGTTTCACGTGATGTCGGGCAACCTCAGCCACCAGATCGAGCACCATCTGTTCCCCGATCTGCCGAGCAACCGGTATCCGGAGGTGGCCCCCCGGGTCGAGGCGGTGTGCGCCAGGTACGGGGTCCCCTACAACAAGGGATCGTTCGCGCGGCAGCTCGGAACGACGTTGCGTACGATCTTTCGGCTCGCCCTTCCGACGCGCACGCGGGCACTCGCGGCATGATCGGCGCTGCGATGGCCACGTCCGATCCAGGCGACGACGACACGCTCACGATCGATCAGCTCGCTGCCGCCTCGCAGGTGCCGAGCCGCACGATCCGGTTCTATCAATCGCGCGGCGCGCTCCAGACCCCGGAGATCCGGGGCCGCGTCGCGCACTATGGCAAGCACCACGTCGAGCGCCTCAAGCTGATCGCACAGCTCTCGGATCGCGGCCTCCGGATCGATGCGATCGGCGATCTGATGAAGCGCATCGATCGGGGCGAGGTGGATCTCGCGGAGTGGCTCGGCGTCGAGGAGGAGATGCAGACCCCGTGGGCCGCCGATCAGCCGCGCACGGTGACCGAGGCCGAGCTCTACACGATGGTCGGGAGCCGCCGGCCCGGGCTGCTCGCGGATCTCGCTCGCGCGCAGATCGTGGAGCGCAAGGGCGACGTGTACCTCGTGGGCAGCCCCGCACTGCTGGCGATCGCGATCAAGCTCGAAGGCGTGGGCATCGATCTCGACACCGCGACGCTGGCCTCCGGGATCCTCCGGAAGCACCTGAAGCGCGCCGTCAACGAGCTCGTCGAGTTGTTCGTGGGGCGGGTCAAGGAAGGCCAGCTCGACATCGTGCACGCGAGCAAGCTGTTCGGCGCGTTCCGCGCGGTCGGCGTGGAGGCCGTCCGCCTGCTGTTCGCCCGCGAGATGGAAGGCGAGCTCCGCAAGCTCCTCGCCACGGGCAAGCTCGCTGAGGTCGCCGCCAGCGCCCGCAAGAAGAAGCGCTGATCACAGCCTGTTCGCCACCCGGCGGCATGGCCTCTCGAGCGACGTAACCTACGAACCCTTCCGGCATCCAAGTCTCATGCTGCCCGCCGGAAAGCTCGTCGAGGTGTTCTACGACGGCGACTGCCCGCTGTGCATGCGAGAGATCCGCATGCTGATGCGGAAGGATCGCGCGTCGCACATCGAGTTCACGAACATCGCCGCGGCGGAGTTCGCCGCCGAGCGCTACGGCACCACGTACGCGGACCTGATGACACGGATCCAGGGCCGGCTCCCCGACGGCACGTGGATCGAGGGTGTCGAGGTGTTCCGTCAGCTGTACAGCGCGATCGGCTGGCGCAAGCTGGTGGCGATCACGCGCGTCCCCGGCCTCTCGCACCTGCTCGCGCTCGGCTATCGTCTGTTCGCGGCAAACCGCCTGCGCCTGACGGGTCGCTGTGCCCCCGATGGCTCGTGCGCCCTGCCCGCGCACGGTCACGCGAACAGCAAGCCCGCGCCGAACTGACAGCGCACCGTCGAAGCACCGGCGCGCGCGACGGTCTCGCGCGTTCAGCTCCCGCTCACGAACTCAGTCGCGGACATTTCCGCCCGCGATCGCCCAGATCAGGCCGAACAAGAGGCCCGAGCCCGCCAGCGCCACGGACTTCTCCGCCTTGTTCGATTCGCAGTACGCGAGGCACAGCCCCATCCCGGCGAAGCTGACGAGGCTCAGCGTCCCGGTCACCACCCCGAGCTCGAAGCCGCTCTCCTCCTTGGGGGGCGGCAGCGGCTTCTTGTCGGGGCGCATGAGCTGAAGCCCGGTGGGCTGCAGGAACACGAGATCTGCCTCCCGCGCCACGATGTTGCACGGCGACGACCCGGCGAACGGTGTGCAGCCCTGCAGGAGCAACATGAGCGTGGTGGCCGTACCCTTGAACTTCACTGGCTGATCGAGCGTGACGTTGATGCGATCGCCCGGTTGTTCGTCCCCGGCCGCGACGCTCACGGTCTGGAGCCTGGCCTGGCCCTCGCGCCCGAGCTCGCTCGCATGCGCGAGGACCTCCGCGCCGTGGATCCCGATCCGAGGTTTGGCGTGACCACAGGCGACCAGCACGCCGAGCAACGCGATGGCCAGCCGGCGCATGACCGCGATCGTATCGGATATCGTGTCGTGTGAGCGGCCCAACGTGAGGACACCTCGATGAGACCGACCGTGCTGGGACTCGTGCTGATCGCCGCGTGCAGCAAGAGCGCGCCCGAGGATCGTGGGGCGCCGCAACCGCCGCCCCCCGCACCGCAGCCGCCCGCGCCGAAGCCGCCCGCGCCGAAGCCGCCCGCGCCGAAGCCCGTCAGCCCGGACTCGGTCACCGCGGCGTCGCCCGCGTGGAGCCCCGGACCGGCCGTGGTGATCGCGACGACCCAGCCGATCGTCGACGGTGCCGCGCTCACCGCGAAGCATCACGCTCGGCTCGCCGCGGATCACACCGCAGTCACCGCGCTGACCGGCGGGACTCCAGGCGAGCTCGGCCAGCGGTTGTGCGAGGCCGTGGTGCCACAGCGCCCCGCGAACACGCCGGTGCTGCTCAAGCCGAACCTCGGCGGCTTCAACTGGTTTCACGATCCGAAGACCCATCACGGAGATGACGGCGTGAAGGGCCGGATCACCGATCCCGAGTTCACCCGTGGTGTCATCAAGTGCCTCAAGGCACGCGGTCACAAGACGATCACGATCGCCGATGGCTTCACGGGCAAGGCCGCGGACTGGACCCGCCTCGTCCGGATCTCGGGCTACGCCGCGATGGCCAAGGAAGAGGGCGTGGCGCTCGTCGCATTCGATGACGATGGGGTGTTCGATGTGGGCGCCGAGGCCCCGGGCAAGGCGCTGGCGGTCACCGGCATGGCGGCCACGCACGTCCCCACGCTGCTGGTCCCGAAGCTGCTCGCGGAGCACCTCGAGCACGGCCTGTACCTGTCGTTGCCGAAGATCAAGACCCACCGGTTCTCGGTGTTCTCCGTCGGGATCAAGGCGATGCAGGGCACCGTGATGTACTCGGATGCCTCGCCGGCGTTCCGGCAGAAGTGGCGCTCCCACCGCGAGCTCGATGGCGCCCTCGCGGCGATCAAGCGAGGAGATCCGAAGGGCCGCGCCCTCTACGTCAAGGCGCTCGAGGTGTTCGCCGAGCGCATGGTCGATGTCCTCGAGGTCGAGGCGCCGGATGCCGTGCTGGCGGAGGGGACCCCCGCGATGGATGGCGATGGCTTCGACGAGCTGTTCCCCCGTAACGAGAACGTGGCGCTCGGCGGGACCAACGTCGTGATGGTCGATCGCGTCGCCGCGCAGTACCTCGGCCTGTGGGACAACGCCGCGCTCGCGAAGGAGCTCGGAGGTCATCGCACGTCCCCGCTCCTCGAGGTCGCCGCGACGCGGTTCGGGCTGGATCTCTCTGCGCCGACGATCGTCGGTGATGGCGCCGAGCTCCTCGCGAAGCCGCAGGTCGCCCACCTCCACGGCATGGCGGGCTTCGAGCTCGGCACCGACGTGACGCCGGCCACCGAGGTGGTTCCGGAAGGCGCGACCCGCGATGTGCACGCGCGGAGGCTCACCGGCGCGGCCCCCGCGATCGATGGCGTGATCGACGAGACGTGGAGCTCCGCCACGCCATTCGAGTTCGCCACCGATTGGTCAGGTGCGTCGACCCCCACCACCACGCACGTCCGCGCGCTGTGGTCCCCGAGGGCCGTGTACTTCCTGTGGGAGCTCGACGGCACCGGCCTGTTCACCGATCGGACCCGCCCGATCGAGACGGAGCGCATCGATCTCTACGAGGAGGACTGCGTGGAGCTGTTCCTCGCGCCGGATCACGCCAACCGCAAGCGCTATGCGGAGATCGAGGTCGGCCCGTTCGGCCACTGGTTCGATCTCCTGATCGATCGCACGGGCAAGAAGGCGCGCTCCGACGCGGCGTGGTCCGCGGGGCTGACGATCGGCACCGCGCAAGATCCCGTGAAGCACACCGCCGTGATCGAGATGGCGATCACGGCGCCCGCGATCGTCGCCGCACTCGCCCCCGAGGCTCGGTTGCCGATCGGCGTCTACCGGATGGAGGGCAAGAGCCCGCGCCAGTACCTCGCCGGCTTCCCCACGCGCACGCCGAAGCCGAACTTCCACGTCCCTGATGCGTTCGGATCGCTGATCCTCGACCCGTGACCCGGACGCCCCACCTCCTCGATGTCCCGGTGCTGCGTCAGGCCACCGGGTACGAGTGCGGAAACACCGCGCTCGCAGCGGTGATGCAGTTCCTCGGCGAGCCGCGCACCCCGGCCGAGCTCGCCACGCTCGCGAGCACCACTCCCGATGGCACAGATCACGCGAACCTGGTGGCCGCCGCACGCGCGACCGGCGCGAGCGTGACCGCGAAAGAGGACGGCACGCTCGACGAGATCGCGGCGTTCGTCGTGCGCGGCCTGCCGGTGATCGTCGGCTGGTGGCCGCTCGGTCCGGGCGACGAGGACTGGCATCCCGGGTGGTCTCTCGCCGAGCGGCGGGCCCGCGATTGCGGCCACTTCTCGGTGATCCACGGCATCACGGACACCGGCGTGGTCCTGATGGATCCCGACGTCGGGAGCTACGAGCTGACCTTCCCGGCCTTCGACCGCGCCTGGTACGACACGGATACCGAGCACTACGTCAAGGTCACGCGCTGGTACCTGGTGTTGGACTACGCCGGGAATCCATTGTCTTCCTGACGGCCCCGTTGCTAGGTTGTGCCCGTCATGGGACGCGCCTTCGAGAAACGCAAGCACACGATCTTCGCCCGGATGGACCGCGTCGCGAAGCAGTTCACCAAGATCGGCAAGGACATCGCGATCGCGGTGAAGAGTGGCGGCAGCAGCCCGGACTCCAATCCGTCGCTCCGCCGCGCGCTCCAGAACGGCCGCGCCGTCAACATGCCGAAGGACAAGGTCGAGGCCGCGATCAAGAAGGCCAGCGGCCAGGGCGCCACGGACTACGACATCATCATCTACGAGGGCTACGCCCCGCACGGCATCGCGATGCTGGTCGAGGCCGCCACCGACAACGTCACGCGCACCGTCGCGAACGTCCGCCACCACTTCAAGGCGTACAGCGGCAACATGGGCACCACGGGCTCGGTCTCGTTCATGTTCCAGCGCCAGGGTGTATTTCGCCTCAACCCCGAGGGCATCGATCGAGACACGCTCGAGCTCGAGCTCATCGATCACGGCCTCGTCGCGCTCGAGGATGGCGAGAGCGACAAGGGAGCCCCGCAGCTCCTCGTCCGCTGCGCGTTCACGGACTTCGGCACGATGCAGACGGCGGTCGAGGCGCGCAAGTTGACCTTGATCTCCACGGAGTCCGAGTACGTCGCGGGCACCCTCACCGAGCTGCCCGAGGACAAGGCCAACGAAGTCATGGAGTTGGTCGCGGCGCTCGAGGGCGATGACGACGTTCAGAACGTCTACACGAACCTCGGATGAGCCGCCCGCGGATCGAGCTCACCCGCGGTTCACGCGTTGTTCACGCAGCCCTGGGCCTGCGCGCGCGTAGAACGAGCATGAAGCAACGGCTGCTCGGTGTCGTCCTGTCCCTCGCGGTTGGCACCACGGGCTGTGCCGGGCACCAGCAGCATCGCGGCAACCTGGCGCCGATGCTGCTGGTGGGGGCCGTGATCCTCGGGAGCCTCGCCCTGGCCACGGCGATGAGCAGCGGCGACGAGAGCTGCACCGATCCCGCGGGCCGCTGCGGGGGCACGGGCAACGACCCGGTGCCTGCCGGGCAGCACTGACAGTCTCAGATTTCAGAGGTGGCGAGCGGCCCACCACCGGGTCTACGCTCGGGTCATGAAGACGGGGATCGCGCTGGGGCTCTCGCTGATGATCGGATGCGCAGCCGAGGACCAGCGTCTCGAGACACCGGCCGCGCGGCTCGATCTGCGCGCCGCGATGGGCACGACCGAGGACCTCCGTCCCGTCGGGCTCGCGATCGCTCCCGATGGCCAGCGCTTCGTGTTCGAGGAGACGGGCGGCCTGTTCCGGATCGAAGGAGCGCACGCGGTCTCCGTGGTCCCAATGTCGGCGATGCCGAGCCCCGATCAGCCGGTGCAGCTGCCCTTCACGGACATCGTCGCGCTCGCACCGAACCTGTTCGCGCTGACGGCGATCGGTGATGGTTTCCTCCTCGACACGCAGGCGATGACCTTGCGCCAGCACTTCTGCTACCTCCCCGATGGCACGCCGGTGTCGTTGAGCCAGCGCACCGATGGCATCGCGTTCGACGCCGTGAACCAGCGACTGTTCGCGCAGCCCGTCACCTACGATGCCGCGGGGGTGTTCCAGTACGCCCAGCTCGCCGTCTACGCACGCGAGACCGGCCAGGATGTGGAGTGGCACAGCGTGAAGGACGACGTCGCCGCCACCGGGATGGTCTCGAGCCCCGAGCTCGGGCTGCTGCTCGGCCAGGGTTCGCAGCTCTCGCGGTTCGACCCGGCGACGGAGCAGATCATCCAGCTCGACGATCTCCACCGGTTCGGCGTGCGCTCGATCGATGGGCTCGCGATCGACCAGGCCGCCGGGACGCTCGTCGTCGTCGACAAGCTGGCGGACGCCGTGTTCGACCTCGATCTCGCGACCCTCTCGCTCTAGTGCCGGCGTCCGAGCATCTCGATGTGCTGATCATCGGCGCCGGCCTCTCCGGGGTCGCAGCCGCGTATCACCTCCAGACCTCGTGCCCGGCGCGGACGTACGCGATCCTCGAGGGCCGCGACGTGATGGGCGGCACGTGGGACCTGTTCCGATATCCGGGCATTCGCTCGGACTCCGACATGTTCACGCTCGGCTATTCGTTCCGCCCGTGGCGCGCCGCGAAGGCGATCGCCGATGGCGATTCGATCCTCACGTACATCCGCGAGACCGCTGCCGAGTTCGGCATCGATCGCCACGTCCGGTATCACCACCTCGTCGAGGCCGCGCGCTGGTCGACGGACACGGCGCGCTGGACCCTCGACGTGCGGGTCGCGGGCGAGCTCCGTCAGCTGACCTGCAACTTCATGATCCTGTGCTCGGGCTACTACGACTACGCGGAGGGCTACACGCCCGAGCTCGCCGGCCGCGCCCGCTTCCACGGCCCGGTGATCCACCCGCAGCAGTGGCCCGCGGATCTCGCGTACGCGGGCAAGCGGGTCGTGGTGATCGGCAGCGGCGCCACGGCCGTCACGCTGGTCCCCGAGCTGGCGAAGCAGGCCGCGCACGTGACGATGCTGCAGCGCTCGCCGACCTACATCGTCTCGGTCCCCAGCCGCGATCCGATCGCGGACTGGTTGCGAGAGCGGCTGCCGGACCGCGTGGCCTATCCGATGGTGCGGTGGAAGAACGTGCTGCTCGGGATGGCCACGTTCAGCTTCGCCCGGCGGTACCCCGAGCGCGCCGCGCAGTTCTTGGTCGAGCAGGCCGACAAGCAGCTCGGCGGCAGCGCAGACGTCAAGACGCACTTCACGCCCTCGTACGACGTGTGGGACGAGCGACTGTGCCTGATCCCCGACGGTGATCTGTTCAAGGCGATCCACGCGGGCACCGCCTCGATCGTCACCGATCACATCGAGACCTTCACGGAGACCGGCCTCCAGCTGCGCTCCGGCACGCACCTCGACGCCGACGTGATCGTCACGGCCACCGGACTCAAGCTCAAGGCGTTCGGCGGGATCCAGTTCGCGGTCGACGGCACACCGCTCGAGGCCCGGCAGAGCCTGGTCTACAAGGGCCTCATGTGCAGCGGCGTCCCGAACCTCGCGTTCGCCATCGGCTACACCAATGCTTCGTGGACGCTCAAGGCGGATCTCGCCGCGCAGTACGTGGCCCGGCTGTTCGCCTACATGGACTCCCACGGCCATCGCTGGTGCCGCCCGGAGCGTGATCCCACGGAGCGCGAGCAGCCCCTGATGAACTTCCGCTCGGGGTACGTGCAGCGCTCGATCGATCAGTTTCCGCGTCAGGGCATGCGGCGACCGTGGAAGCTGTTCCAGAACTACGTCAGCGACCTGATGATGATCCGCCACTCTCGGATCGACGACTCGGCGCTGCGTTTCGGTTAGCGGTACACTCGCACGCGTGCGCAGCATCTTCCTCGTCGCGTTGATCGGGTGCCGCGCGTACCCGACCGTCACGGTGCCCCAGCCCACGCTGCCGCCCGATCCGGTGATCGAGATCAAGACAACGAATGCGGACGTCCGCACCGGAACGCGCGACGTCTGTGACGGCGAGTCTCGCTGCCGCACCGAGGACACCACCCGCGAGGAGAGGCGCTCGCAGATCCTGGTCAGCGGGCAGCCCCTGACCTATGGGCAGCTCCGGCTGATCGACCCCGCAGGGGGCGCTGACTATGGCAAGCACGTCACCGAGTACGGCGAGCGGGCGAAGCCGTGTCGAGTGTCGAGGAAGTACAAGATCGCCGGCATCGTCACCACGGTGGTCGGCGGCATCGTGGCGCTGATCGACAAGGCGCCGACCGCGGTCCGGATCGGAGGCCTGGCCGTCGCGGCGGCGGGCGTCGGCGTGATCTACCTCGGGTATCAGAAGGGCAGCGGCTGCGACGAGGTGCACCGGTTCTATCTCGACAACCAGCTCGATCTCGCCGGCACCAAGGTGGTGCGGGACCACAAGGACGACGTCGACGATCTGGCCGCACGGTTCAACTCCGCGCGCGGTCATGGTCCGCCGCCGGTGGTGCGCAAGGCGCCCGTGGCGGACGCGCCCGACTGAGCGGGACGGCTCTCAGTTCAGCGGAGCCTCGGAGTCGAGGCGGTACAGCTCGGTGCTCGCGCCCGCGGTCTTGGCCCACACCAGGTCCCGCCCGATCGACGTGTACCCGGTGACCGGATCCTCGAGCAGCTCCTCGGTGACGCTCTCGAGGCAGCGGTACTTGCCGCACATGATCGCGCGGCCCGCGATCAGGAGATCGCAGGGATAGGTCGCCGGCGGCATCCCGAACAGGGCATCGAACTTGGTGAACAGGTCATGGACCCGAACGCCGTCCGCAGTGCGATAGCCCAGGATCCCATCGCGCACCGTGGCGCCGAGTGTGCTCGCCACCACGACCTCCTTCATGTCCATCCGCCGGTCGTAGCGCTGCACGGACATGCCGGTCTCGAGGGTGTAGGCGTACGAGGCATCGATGCCGATCAGCGTGACGTCGCCGGTCGGGGTCGCGATCCGCGTAGGCACCGCGTCGTTCCACGAGGCGATCAGGCCGAGGTCGCTGTAGAACAGGCCCTCGGTCGTCGCGGCGATGTGCGGCGAGAACGTCGACAGCGTCTCGACCACCCCGCCCTTCCGGCGGCGCACGTTCTTGCGCGTGCCTTCGGTCTCGACCCAGGCGACCAGATCGCCCGCCGCGGCGAGATCACTGATCGGCCCCACGGTCGGCAGCTTGCCGATCATCGAGCCATCGAGGCCGAGCTCGACGACGGTGTTGGTGGACGTGTCGATCCCGAAGATCGAGGTGTCGTTGATCGCGAGCTTGCCGAGCGTACCCGGGACGGTCGCGAACGGCGTAGGGCCCGAGGCCTCATCGCTACAGCCCGAGAGTGCCAGCAGCAGCAGGAGCCCGTGCGGTCGCGGCGTCATCCCGCATCTATACCGGAGGAGCGCGCCTACTGGAATCGCGCCGAGCGAGCGGGCAACGCTCCTTCGTACTTGCCGCCGCACTTTGCCATCAGCCGGTTGGAGGCGAAGCTCCAGCCCTCTCCGTCGCGCGCGAGCGTCCCGGTCAGCACCACCTCGCTCTGATCGCGGACCGTGTCCGGCACGAGGCCCTCGTAGTAGATCGGGAGCCGCTTGCCGTCCTTGGTGATCACGAACGTATGCGCGGTACGCGTGAGCTCGACGATCGAGCCCTCGACGATGTAACCGTGCACGGTCAGCCACTCACCCTCCCACCGGGCCGGCTCGGCCATCACCTCGTTCACCATCTTGTAGGGCGGATGAGGGTTCGGGGCGAGGTGCGCGATCGCGACGCTGGCCGCGATCAGCACGCCGGAGAGCGCGATCTTCGATCTCAGACCCGGCGCGGACGAGGCGATCGGCATGCTCCGGCAACCGCCGCCGCGGGCCGGCCATTCCTGGCGTCAGTTCATGCCGTCGTCGGGGTCGTCCGGATACATCCAGCGCATGACCCTGCCGCCGCTCTTCCAGTCGTAGAGGGCGATCGCCGCCCACAGCGCGGTGAGCGCCAGGCCCGCGAACCGGAACGGCGTCACGCCGGCGGTCATGCAGCGGAACACGAAGTACAAGAAGCACGTGATGGCGAGCGGTGGCCACCACTGGATCCGGACCAAGCGGCTGGGTGCCATCAGCGCACGGTCCGCTCGAGCGCTGCATCATCGGCCAGCTCCATCGCGGCTTCGATCTCGAGCGCGAGCCGATCGCGACCGACGGTCATCACGGCGCGGATCTTCCCACCCTCGCGATAGACGACGTGGGCATCCCGGGCGTCGAGATCGCCGTGGATCTCGGGCGTGTCGAACCCCTCCGCGTGGCCCACGTAGCCGAGGGTGACGTCGTGGTGCTGGCTCCAGAAGAACGGCACGTCCGCGCGCCACTTGCCTCCGAGCATCCCGCGCGCCGCGGCCTGACCGTGACGCACCGCCACCTGCCAGTGCTCGATCCGCACCATCTGCCCGCCCCAGGGATAGCGCGCGATGTCGCCGGCGGCCCACACCCCCGCGCACGCGCGGAGCTGCGCATCGACCACCACGCCACGCTCGATCGTCAGGCCGGCCGCCGAGGCAAGCTCGAGGCGAGGCTTGACGCCGACCCCCATCACCACGAGCTGCGCCGGCAACGCGCGACCATCGTCGAGGATCACGGAATCCGCGGTGATCGAGGCGGGCTTGCGACCGAGCTCGAACAAGACGCCCTT